>NZ_CP146022.1:4589017-4894952 GCF_036967205.1 Streptomyces sp. Q6 | reverse complement strand
TGGGCCCGATGACCGTCATGAAGTTCGGGAAGCCGCTGGCCGTCGCGCCGCGCAGCGCCTTCATGCCGTCCTTCCACGACTGCATCAGCGTCTGCCCGTCGGCGCCGACGACCCGGTCCGCGATCGGCATGTCGGTGACGTGGAACCCGGTGCCGAAGATGATCGCGTCGACCTCGGCCTCGGTCCCGTCGGACGCCACCAGCGTGTTGCCGCGGACCTCCTTCAGACCGGACGCCACCAGGGCCACGTTCGGCTGGGCGAGCGCCGGATAGTACGTGTTGGACAGCAGGATCCGCTTGCAGCCGATCCGGTAGTCGGGGGTCAGCGCGGCACGCGTCGCCGGGTCCTTGATCGCCCGGTACATGTTCCGCTTGGCGAGCTGCTCGACGACGCCCAGTTCGTTGGGCCGCTTGGTGAACGCCTGGACCTGCAACTCCCTGATGCCCCACAGGAGTCCGCGCCGCGCCTGCGTGGTGAAGGGCAGCTGCCGGTGCACCCAGCGCTCGGCCCTGGTGATGCTCCGGTCGGCGCGCGGCATGACCCACGGCGGCGTGCGCTGGAACAGCGTGAGGGAGCCGACCTCCTTCTGGATCGCGGGCACGATCTGGATGGCCGAGGCGCCGGTCCCGATCATGGCGACGCGCTTGCCCCGCAGGTCGTAGTCGTGGTCCCAGCGCGCGGAGTGGAACACCTTGCCGGGGAACGTGTCGAGCCCCTCGATGTCCGGCGTCTTCGGGTCGGACAGCGGACCGGTCGCGGAGACGACCACGTCGGCGGTGAACGTCCCGCCGGTCGTCTCGACCTCCCACCACAGCTTCTCGCTGTCCCAACGCGCCTGTGTCACTTCGCAGTTGAAGCGGATGTGCGGCCGCAGCCGGAAGGTGTCGGCGACATGCTCCAGGTACTCGCGGATGCGCTCCTGCCCGGAGAAGGTGCGCGGCCAGTCCGGGTTCGGCGCGAACGAGAACGAGTACAGATGCGAGGGCACGTCGCACGCGCACCCCGGGTAGCTGTTGTCGCGCCAGGTCCCGCCCACCGCGTCGGCCCGCTCCAGGACCACGAAGTCGGTGATGCCCTCGCGGCGCAGCCGGACCGCCGCGCCGAGCCCGCCGAAGCCGGAACCGATCACCGCCACCCGTACGTGCTCATGCCCGCGCTCGTCGCTGCCCATCCCGGCGCCTCCCTTGCCGCACGACCCTGCCAGTGAACACTGGCGCAATTCGGAGCGTAGAGCAGCTCCCTACCGATGGGTAGGGGGCGGGCGGAGGAAAGTTACCGTCGGTACATCCGCCCGTCGCCCGGCCCCCGCCCCCACCAGGGGACCCTGCGGTCCGCCGTACGTGTCATAGGCTCGCCACGTGGCGAAAGAAGTGACGCAACCCGGCGACAAGCGCGAGTACCGCATGGCGGAACTGGCGAAGGCGGCCGGCATCACGGTCCGTACCGTGCGCTTCTACCGCGAACGCGGCCTCATCAAGCCCCCGCGCCGCGAGGGCCGGATCGCCTGGTACGACGAGACGCACCTGGCCCGCCTCCACACGATCGCCGCGCTCCTCGACCGCGGCCACACCCTCACCGGCATCGCCGAACTCTCCGAGGCCTTCGACCGCGGCCGCGACGTCGGCGAACTCCTCGGCGTGGGCGAGCCCACCGAAGAGGTCCCGGTCCGCCTCTCCGCCGCCGAACTCGCCGACCACTTCGCCGACGACGTCACCCCCGAGAACCTCCAGGCCGCCCTGGACCTCGGCTACCTGGGCACCGACGGCGAGGAGATCGTGCACATCAGCCGCCGCCTGCTCGACGTCTCCGCGGCCCTGGTCCGCGAGGGCATCCCCCTCTCGGAGGTCCTCGCGGCCGCCTGGCGCGTACGCGACCACGCCGAGTCCCTGGCCGACCTCTTCGTCGACCTGGTTCTCGCCCACGGCACCGACAAGGACGTCCAACGCCTGCGCCCGCTCGCCAAGTCGGTGGTGGAGGCGGAACTCTCGATGGCCCTGGACCGCAAACTCAACGCACCGGGGTAGCCCCCGGCCGCCGCCCTCCTACCGGTCGAAGACCACGGTCACCGGCGCGTGGTCCGACCAGCGCTCGGCGTGCGTCGCGGCCCGCTCGACATAGGCCTTGCGCGCCTTGGCGGCCAGCCCCGGGGTCGACACCGCGAGGTCGATGCGCCATCCCGTGTCGTTGTCGAAGGCCCGCCCCCGGTACGACCACCACGAGTACGGCCCCTCGACGTCCGGGTGCAGCGACCGCACGACGTCGACGTAGCCGCCGTCCGTCGCGTCGAAGACCCGGCTCAGCCACTCCCGCTCCTCCGGCAGGAACCCGGAGTTCTTCTTGTTGCCCTTCCAGTTCTTGAGGTCGGCCTCCTGGTGGGCGATGTTCCAGTCGCCGCACACGAGGACCTCACGGCCCTCGGCGGCGGCCCGTCCCCGCAGCTCCTTCAGGTAGCCGAGGAACTCCCCCATGAACCGGATCTTCTCGTCCTGCCGCTCGGTCCCGACCTCGCCGGAGGGCAGGTAGAGGGAGGCGACGACGACGCCGGGCAGGTCGACCTCCACGTAGCGGCCACTGCCGTCGAACTCGGCCGAACCGAAACCGACCTGCACCCGCTCCGGCTCGCGCCGCGTGTAGAGCGAGACACCGGCCCGCCCCTTGGCGCCGGCCGGGGCGTGCACGACGTGCCAGCCCTCGGGCTCGCGCACCTCGTCGGGCAGCTGGTGGGGTTCCGCCCGCACCTCCTGGAGGCACAGGACGTCGGCGGAGGTCTCGGCGAGCCACTCCACGAAGCCCTTCTTCGCGGCGGCCCGCAGCCCGTTCACGTTCACAGAGGTCACAGTCAGCACCCGGCAACGGTACCGGCACACTGGAACGGTCGACCGCATCACAAACCAGGCGACACTCCCCCGGCATAGAGATACGATGAAACGCATGACCATTCAGTCCGCGCCCGCCACGGCGATCACCCTGCGCCCCGTCTCCTTCGGCCACCCCGACGCGATCGCCCTGAACGACCGGGTCCAGCTCGAGTACGCGGAGCGGTACGGGGACGAGGGCGACGTCACCCCCCTCGACCCGACGATGTTCGACGCGCCGCACGGCCTCTACCTGATCGCGTACGACGAGCACGGCACCCCGCTCGCGACGGGCGGCTGGCGCACCCAGGACGCGAACGAGGAGGCGTACGCGGACGGCGACGCCGAGCTCAAGCGCATGTACGTCACCCCCGAGGCGCGCGGCCTGGGCCTGGCCCGCCGGATCCTCGCGGCGCTGGAGGAGGACGCGAGGGCGGCGGGCCGGCTGCGCATGGTCCTGGAGACGGGCACCAAGCAGCCCGAGGCGATCGCCCTCTACACGTCGAGCGGCTACGAACCCTGCCCGAAGTTCGGCCACTACCGCTTCGACGAGCTGAGCCGCTGCTACGCGAAGCCGCTCCAGGACTGAGTCACAGCAGGTCGGGGCGCTGCCACTCGGCGCCGAGGACATGGTGGTCGAGGAAGCCCAGGAACGTCTCGTACCAGAGCCGGGCGTGATGGGGCTTCAGGACCCAGTGGTTCTCGTCCGGGAAGTACAGGTACCGCGCGGGGACTCCGTGCCGCTGGAGTTCCTGGAAGAGGGCGGCACCCTGCCCGACGGGCACGCGGTAGTCCTTCGCCCCGTGGATGATCAGCATCGGGGTGCGGATCCTCGCGACGTCCAGGTGCGGCGAGTCGGCCTCGTACCGGTCGGGGCGGGTCAGCGGGTCGCCGAAGATCCGCTGGAAGTACCAGGGGACATCGGTGTCGCCCTGGAACATCCGCAGGTCCCACAGCCCCGCGTGGCTCACGATCGCCTTGAACCGGTCGGTCCGCGTGGCGACCCGGTTGGCCATGTACCCGCCGTACGAGCCGCCCGCGAGCGCCGTGCGCCCGGCGTCGATGTCGTCCCGCGCCTCGGTGGCGTCGGCCAGCGCGATCACGTCCGTGTAGGGGCGTCCGCCCCACTGCCCCCAGCCCCGCTCGTGGTTGACCTGCCCGTAGCCGGTCGACAGGGCGGGATCGGGCAGCAGCACCGCATAGCCGCGGGCGGCGAACGGCCAGGGGCTCCACCGCCAGTTCCAGCCGTTCCAGGTGCCGTGCGGTCCGCCGTGGACGGCGACGAGCAGCGGCGCGGGCCGCTCGGCGGACGCGCCCTCGGGCAGCACGAGCCAGCCGCGCAGCGCGAACCCGTCGTCCGCCTCCGCGTGCACCTCGGTGAGCGTGCCCGGCAGCGCCCCGAGGTCGCCGGGCGCCGGCAGTTCGACGGGCGTCTGGTCGGCACGCCCGGCGTCGATGCGGACGGGCCTCGGCGGGGAGTCGACCGCGTTGCGCAGGGCGTAGAGCGTCCGCCCGTCGGGGGCCACGGACAGGGACCCGTACGCGCCCGACGCGGTGAGCCGTGTGACGCCGCCGTCGGGGTCGCGCCGGAAGACGGGCGCGTGGCCCTGCTCGTCGGCCGTGAAGAAGAGCGTGTCGTCGACCGGCGAACAGACCACGCCACCGGGCCAGTTGTCGAACCCGGGCAGCAGGTCCCGCACCGACCCGTCGGCCAGGTCGATCCGTACGAGGGTCGCGTCCCAGGGCACGTCGTACGTCGGGTAGCGCATCCGGCAGCACACGACGGCCGAGCCGTCCCGTGTGAACCGCGGCGCCTCGTAGAGGTGCTCGACGTCGGCGACGACCTGGATCTCGGCACCGCTCACCGCGTCGGCGACCACCACGGCGCTGCGGTTCTCGTCCGGGACCCGCCCGGGTACGAACCTGCGGTACGCGACCCGGGTGCCGTCCGGCGACAGCGCCGCGTCCCCCGGATCCTCCAGACCCACCCCCTGCCCGCCGACGTCGACCGGCTCCGCGTCGGCACCGGCCCGGACGAAGGTGTGCGGCTCCTCGGGGCCGAGGTCGTGGTCCCAGGCGCGGGTCGGCCCGCTCTCGTACAGGATCGCGGTGACCTTGGCGTCCTTGCGTGCCGTACGGAGCTTGCCGTGCGCCTCCGCGTCGGCGGCCCCGGGCAGCAGCCCGGCGGTGTGGCAGAGCGCGCCGGAGTCCCTGGCGACGGTGAACGCGGTGATCCCGCCGGGGTGCCCGGCCACGACGGCGGCCTCGCCGCGCGGGGGCAGCGCCCAGAGCGCGGTGCCCTCGTCCTCGTCGCCGTCGCTGTCCGCGGCCCGGCCGGACAGGAAGTACAGGGTGCCGTCCGGGCCGAACGCGGGCGCGGACTCCCCCTTGCCCGAGCGGGTCAGCCGCAGCGCGTCACGCTCTCCGGCCGGGTCGATCTCCCACAGGCCGGACACGTACCGCGTCCCGTCCTTCGACAGGCTCTGCACGGCGGCGACGAGCCGGCTGCCGTCGGCGGACAGGGCAAGGGAGTTGAGGCGAGGCCGGGCGACGAAGGCGGAAAGGTCGCGAAAGGTGGCTGTGCCACCGAAGGACTCAGACATGCGGGCGATTCTCGCGCGCCGTGGGCGCGGGGGCCACCGTCGAACGGGCCACCAACGCAGAGATCCCGCCCGATCTTTCGATCGGACGGGATCCCGTCTGCCGTCCACGAGTTGAATCGCGTTCGGCGTTGCAGTGGACCTGTGGGGATTTGAACCCCAGACCCCCTCGATGCGAACGAGGTGCGCTACCAGACTGCGCCACAGGCCCTCGGGCCGTTCGGCCCTTGCAACGAGTGAAACTCTAGCACCCCGATCCGGGTGCTTGGAAATCCGTTCCCGAGCTGGTCAGCCCGAGGCGGGGAGCCCTACTCGTTGGCGGCGCGCGGCCGGCCGTCGGCGCCGGCGCCGTTGTCGTACTGGTCGAAGAGGGGCGTGCGGCCGCGCTCGCGGGAGCGGCGTGCGGAGGCGGCGCGGCGGGCGTCGCTGCGGCCGCCGTCGGCCGTGGCCTGCTCGTCCTCCTGCGGCTGCGGCTCGGGGGCCGCCTGCTCGGCGGCGGAGGACCGGGCCGAACTCCAGGTCTCCGGGGCGCCGTAGTCGATGCCGCCACCGGCGCGCGGGGCGACGGGCGCGGTCACGTACGTGGGCAGCGGGACGGGCACCGGGTCCCAGCTGTCGCCGGGGCCCGGACGGCGCTGGCGCTCGCGCTGCTGGTCGACCCACTCCGCGTGATCGGTCTGCTCGACGAGCGCGCGCCGGTCGGCGGCGAGCGCTTCGAGCCCGGGGTCGGTGGCCGGCTCGGCGCCTGGTCCTTCCTCCGCGTTGTCGGCGTACTCGACCTCGGCGCGGTGGGTGGCCGGCTGGCGCCTGCGGGGCTGGCGCTCGCGCAGCCGCTGCGCGGCGATCTCGGCGCGGCGGCGGTCCATGACGTAGGCGAAGCGGCGTCGCTCCTGGGCGCGCAGATAGACGATGTACGCGCTGAGCAGGAGGGCGGGCGCGGCGGGCGCCCAGAGGAAGGAGACGCCGCCGACCCCGGCGACGACGGCGCCGATGGTGAAGGCGGCGAAGAGCAGCACGGTCGTACGGCGACGGCGGGCGAGCACCTTGGTCCGGCGGGCGCGTGCCAGCGCCTCGGCGGAGGCGGCGCTCGTGGGGCGCGGCTTGGGCGTCTGCCGGGGCGGGGCGACGGGCTCGGGCGCCGGTTCGCGCGCGGGCTCCCGCTCCGGCTCGCGCGGGGATTCGCGTACGGCTTCGCGTACGAGCTCCCGTGCGGGCTCCGGGTGACGGCGTTCGGTGGCCGGGGACGTGACGAAGGCCCGGACGTCCACCGCGTCGGTGATCGCGTCCGGGTCGGCCGGGTCGCCGCTCCGCTCGTCCGTCCCGGGCGTGCGCGCTTGCAGGTCCTTGGCGTATCGGCGCTCCATGCCCGCCCGACCGGAGAGGAGCCGGATGGCGGTGCTGAAGCGTTCCGTCGGACGGGCTTCGTTCAGCTCGTCCTGCCTACGGAGCCACATCGGCACCAAGTAGGCGGCCCAGGCCCCGACGATGACTGCGTAGATGAGGCCGCTGCTGCTCACGCCTCACACCGTAGAGGGGTTTGCGTGAGGCCATCCGCCAATTGGGCCGGTGTGTCGCACGATCTGGCTGATATTCCGAACTTTTTTTGTGACTGATGCGATCAACTGTCCGACCGGGACGGGAATTTAATGGCCCGTGCGGTCCCCGGCCGATCAATATCGAACATTTATTTTATTTCGAGGGAGCTCCGGGATCGGCCGCGCTCGGTGCGCCCGGACCTGCGGTGTTGCCGCGCCACCGGCGCCGCCAGCGCTTGAGGATGCCCTCCGGGACCTCCTCGGCGGTGAGCGCGAAGACGAGATGATCACGCCAGGCGCCGTCGATGTGGAGATACCGTGGACGCAGCCCCTCCTCGCGGAATCCGAGTTTCTCCACGACCCTGCGGCTCGGCCCGTTCTCCGGCCGAATGCAGACCTCGATGCGGTGCAGGCCCACGGTGCGGAAGCAGTGGTCGACGGCGAGCGCGACGGAGGTCGGCATCACTCCGCGCCCGGCGACCGACTGGTCGACCCAGTAGCCGACGTGCCCCGAGCACATCGACCCCCAGGTGATCCCGGCGACGGTCAACTGCCCGACCAAGCGCCCCTGGTACTCGATGACGAAGGGCAGCATCCGGCCCGCGTTGGCCTCCGCGCGGAGGTGGCGGACCATCTGGCGGTAGGTCGGTCGGTGCGTGATCGGGCCGCTCGGCGTGGGCGGCGGGATGGTCGCCTCCCAGGGGCGCAGCCAGTCGCGGTTGCGCCGGTTCACCTCGCGCCAGGCGTGCTGGTCGCGCAGCTTTATGGGGCGCAGGACGACATCGCCCTCCGCCAGGACGACGGGCCAGGACGGGCTGTTCAGTGGGCACCCCCGGCGTGGGCATCGGGTCTGGGGTGGTCGCCGCCGCGGAGCTGGTCGACGGCGTGGACCAGCAGGGGCTCCAGGACGGCGAGCCCGTCCTTCACGCCTCCGCTCGAACCCGGCAGGTTCACGATCAGTGTGCGCCCGGCGACCCCCGCGAGGCCACGGGAGAGCGCCGCGGTCGGCACCTTCTGCCGGCCGTACGCGCGGATCGCCTCGGGGATGCCGGGCACCTCGAAGTCGACGACGCGGGCCGTCGCCTCGGGGGTCCGGTCGGTCGGCGAGATGCCGGTGCCGCCGGTGGTGACGACGACGTCGTACGCCGCCTCGGCTGCGGCCCGCAGGGCGGCCTCGACCGGATCGCCGTCCGGCACGACCTGGGGGCCCTCCACCTGGAAGCCCATCGCTTCGAGTCCCGCGGCGACCAGGGGGCCGCCCTTGTCCTCGTAGACCCCGGCGGCGGCCCGGTTGGAGGCGGTGACGACGAGGGCGCGGTACGGCTCGGTCATGCGCCTGCTCCGCGGGTCCAGTGGCCGGACTTTCCCCCGGTCTTCTCCTCGACGCGGACGTCCGTGATGACCGCGCCCTTGTCCACCGCCTTGACCATGTCGACGACCGTGAGCGCGGCGACCGACACCGCGGTGAGGGCCTCCATCTCGACGCCCGTACGGTCCGTCGTCCTCACGGTGGCCAGGATCTCCACCGCGTCGTCGGCCACGGACAGGTCGAGCTTCACGCCCGACACCGCGAGCGGATGGCACAGCGGGATCAGGTCGGGCGTGCGCTTGGCGCCCATGATCCCGGCGATGCGCGCCGTCGCGAGGGCGTCGCCCTTCGGGACGCCCTCGCCCCGCAGCAGCTCCACCACCCGGGGCGAGACGAGGACGCGGCCGCTGGCGCGGGCGGTGCGCGCGGTGACGTCCTTCTCCGACACGTCGACCATGCGGGCGGCGCCCGCCTCGTCGATGTGCGTGAGTCGGTCCTGAGAAGTGCTCATGGTGCTGTGGCGCTCCCGATCCGAGCCGTGCGCGGTGCGGCGCGCCGGACAGTTGTGCGCGACACGGTATCGCGAGCCTCGGACAGCGGGATCGGCAGTGGGGGCCGCGGCCGGATCGGTGGCGGTTCGGGTCAGCCCAGCAGGACGACGTCCACCTCGGTGCCGGGCTCAACCGACGTCACGTCCTCGGGGACGACGATCAGCGCGTCCGCGTGGGCGAGGGCCGCGATGAGGTGCGAGCCGGAGCCGCCGACGGGGGCGACCGCGCCGGTCTTCTCGTCGTACGCGCCGCGCAGGAACTGACGGCGGCCCGCGGGCGAGGTGAGCGCCTTGTCGGTGGTGAGGGACGCGCGCCGGACGGGGCGGTGCACCGCGTCGGCGGGCAGGCCCATGAGCGTGCGGATCGCGGGGCGCACGAAGAGCTCGAAGGAGACGTACGAGGAGACGGGGTTGCCCGGCAGGGCGAGCAGCGGGGTGTGGTCGGGGCCGACGGAGCCGAAGCCCTGCGGCTTGCCGGGCTGCATGGCGAGCTTGCGGAACTCGACGCCGCTGCCCGCGCCGATGCCGTCCTCCTCGTCGGGGTCGCCGATGGTGGAGAGGGCTTCCTTGACCACGTCGTAGGCGCCGACGCTGACGCCGCCGGTCGTGACGACGAGGTCGGCGCGGATCAGCTGGTCCTCGATGGTGGAGCGCAGCGTCTCCGCGTCGTCGGCGACCGCGCCGACCCGGTAGGCGAGGGCTCCGGCGTCCCGGGCGGCGGCGGTGAGGGCGAAGCTGTTGGAGTCGTAGATCTGGCCGGATCCCAACGACTCGCCGGGCTGGACGAGTTCGCTGCCGGTGGAGACGACGACCACGCGCGGGCGGGGGCGGACGCGGACGGTGCCGCGGCCGATGGCGGCGAGCAGCGCGATCTGCGGCGGGCCGAGGACGGTGCCGGTGGTCAGGGCGCGGTCGCCGGCCCGGACGTCGCTGCCCTGCGCGCGGACGTGCGCGCGTGCCTCGGCGGGGCGGTGGACGCGGACCTCGCCCGACGCTCCCTCAGGGGCCGCGCTGTGGGCGGTCATCGAGGTGACCGGTCCCGCGCCGAGTCCTCCGTCGGTCCACTCCACGGGGACGACGGCCTCGGCGCCGGGCGGCAGCGGGGCGCCGGTCATGATGCGCACGGCCTGGCCGGGGCCGACGGCGGGCTGCTCGGCCTGGCCCGCCGCGACGTCGCCGACGACGGTGAGCACGGCGGGGAACTCCTCGCTCGCGCCCGCTACATCGGCGACGCGCACCGCGTAGCCGTCCATCGAGCTGTTGTCGAAGGGGGGCAGCGAGACCGGCACCGTCACGTCCTCGACGAGCACACAGCCCTGGGCGTCGAGGAGTTGCAGCTCGATGGGTTCGAGCGGGTGGACGGTGCTGAGGATGTCCTCAAGGTGCTCGTCCACCGACCAGAGGGGCCGGCCTTCGGTGGACGACGTGGACGGCGTGGTCGCGCTGCTCAAGGTGCTACATCTCCTCGGTGACGTAACTGCGAAGCCAGGTCCGGAAGTCCGGGCCCAGGTCCTCACGTTCGCACGCGAGTCTGACAATGGCACGCAGATAGTCGCCGCGGTCGCCGGTGTCATAGCGGCGGCCCTTGAAGACGACGCCGTGCACCGGGCCGCCGACCTTCTCGTCCGCGGCGAGCTGCTGGAGCGCGTCGGTGAGCTGGATCTCACCGCCGCGGCCCGGCTCGGTCTTGCGCAGTATGTCGAAGACGTGGGGGTCCAGGACGTAGCGGCCGATGATCGCGTAGTTCGACGGGGCGTCGGCCGGGTCCGGCTTCTCGACGAGGTCGGTGACCTTGACGACGTCGCTGTCGTCGGTGGTCTGCACCGCCGCGCATCCGTAGAGGTGGATCTGCGAGGGCTCGACCTCCATGAGCGCGACGACGCTGCCGCCGTGCCGCTCCTGGACCTCGACCATGCGCGCGAGCAGCGGGTCGCGCGGGTCGATCAGGTCGTCGCCGAGCAGGACCGCGAAGGGCTCGTCGCCCACGTGCGGGGCGGCGCACAGGACCGCGTGGCCCAGGCCCTTGGGGTCGCCCTGGCGGACGTAGTGCATGGTCGCGAGGTCGCTGGACTCCTGGACCTTCGCGAGCCGGTCGGCGTCGCCCTTCTTCTGAAGGGCCGACTCCAGCTCGTAGTTGCGGTCGAAGTGGTCTTCCAGCGGGCGCTTGTTGCGTCCCGTGATCATTAGTACGTCGTCGAGACCCGCGGAGGCGGCCTCTTCGACCACGTACTGGATCGCCGGCTTGTCGACGACCGGAAGCATCTCCTTGGGAGTCGCCTTCGTGGCCGGCAGGAACCGGGTGCCGAGGCCTGCGGCCGGAATGACAGCCTTGGTGATCCTGGTGTGCGAGTCAGTCATGCCCGTCACCTTATCCGGCGGCTATGGGCGGAATCTGTGGGTCCGCTTTGATCGCACATATATGTACGCACAAGAGAGGTTTGTGAGCCAGCCATGAGCCCGCACACAAGCGACCCGCACCACGCACACCCTGACAAGCGCACGTTGCGACGAGAGTTCCTCGCGGTGAGGAACACGTTGCTACACGATGACGTGCGGGCGACGGAAAAGGTTGTGGCGGAGCGGGCACTGGATCTTGCCGAGTTCGCGGACGCACGCACGGTCGCCGCGTACGTCTCTGTAGGCGGCGAGCCGGGAACGGGCGCCCTCCTGGACACCCTCCGCGCGCGCGGGACCCGGGTACTGCTGCCGGTGCTGCTGCCCGACAACGACCTCGACTGGGGGGCGTACGAGGGCGCAGCCTCGCTCGTCCGCGTGCAACACCCGGGGAAGATGGCCCTGTTGGAGCCCGGTGGACGGCGGCTCGGGCCCGACGCCGTCCTGGAGGCGGACGTCGTGCTGCTGCCGGGGCTCGCCGTGGACGCGCGCGGGATGCGGCTCGGCCGGGGCGGAGGCTCGTACGACAGAGTGCTGGCCCGCCTGGAGGCGGCCGGCGCGCACCCGGCCCGGGTGGTGCTGCTGTACGACAGCGAAGTCGTCGCGCACCTGCCGGAGGAGGCGCACGACAAGCCGGTGGACGCGGTCGTGACGCCGTCGGGCGTACGGCGCTTCGGATAGCCCAGAGGGCCCCACGCGCGCGTGGGGCCCCTCTGCGGTACTGCGCTGCGGTACTCCGCTACGGCTTCAGCTCCAGCGTGTCCGACGTGCTGTCGTCGACGGCCTTCTTACTGAAGTGCCACGACAGCAGCTCGCCGTTGACCCACTTGTCGGTCTGGTCCGTGTAGTGGGAGCTGTAGGTGTGGCCCGAGGCGCCGGTCAGGTTGATCCACTTGGACTTGTCGAGGTCCGCCAGGTTGACCACCATGCGCATCGACGGGACCCAGTCCACGCCGTAGCCGCCCGCCGCGTTCCAGCCGGTCGCGTTGACGGCCGCCTCGCCGCCGCCGAGCTTCCAGGGACCGCGGTTGAGGATGTACTGGAGCCAGCCGGGACCCTCGGTGCCGAGGGTCTGGTTCTTCAGCTCCAGCTTGTGCAGCCGACCCCAGGACCAGGTGTCGATGTCCTTGCCGAGCTTGGCGGTGAGGTCCCAGCGGGCGTCGTCCATGGCCCGCGCGAACAGCTGGTCGCGCGTGGTCGTGGCCTTGTCCGTGCGGGTCTTCGGCGCCTGCCACCAGGCGTTGTCCTCGTCGTCGATGATGTTGCGGACGACCTCGAACCAGCGGTCGCCGCCGTCCGGCTGCGCCGAGTGCGCGTCCCGCTCGCCGCACTCGCGCACCTTGCGGTCCTCGTCGGCGGGGCCGGTGTTGTCCACCGGCTCGACGTACAGGCACTGACCCTCGACGCGCAGCTCCTTGGGGAGCTTGTTGCCGAAGGCGAGCTTCAGGATGTTGCGCCACACGGAGTTGAAGTACGCGGCCGCGGCCGAGTCCGGGTTCTGCGTGTAGTCCCAGTTCTCCAGGAGCTGCTGCGCCTCACGGACGTACGAGTCCTTGGCGTCGATCTTCAGCAGCTTGGGCACGAGCAGCTTGGCGATCTCGCTGCTGTTGTCCATCTGCATGGTGCGCATGTCGTCGGTGGAGATCTTGCCGCCACCGTCGATCTTCGACTTGATCAGATCGGTGATGCGCTGGCTGCGGGTGCCGTAGCCCCAGTCCGTGGTGAGCGTGTACGGGTACTTGTCCTCGTCGATCACGGCCTGGTTGGCGGTGACGATGTAGCCGCGCTTCGGGTTGTACTCGTAGGGCAGTTCGGACGACTTGATGTAGCCGGTCCACTTGTACTTCGAGTCCCAGCCCGGCGACGGCAGCGAGCCGTCGCCCTCGCCGCGGATCGGGATGCGGCCGGGCAGCTGGTAGCCGATGTTGCCCTCGGTGTCGGCGTACGTGAGGTTCTGCGAGGGGACCTGGAAGTCCTCGGCGGCCTTGCGGAACTCGGTCCAGTTCTTCGCCTTGTCGATCTCGAAGACGGCGTCCATGGTCTTGCCGGGCGTCAGCGCGGTCCAGCGCAGCGCGACGCCGTAGCCGTCGCCGCGGTCGGGCGCCGTCGTGGTGCCTACAGGTGCCTTCTTGCCGACCTTGACGAGCTCGTCGTTGCGGTCGGACAGCAGCGGACCGTTGTTCGTCTCGCGGATCGTGATCGTCTTGTCGTCACCGCCGGCGACCTTGATGACTTCCTTGCGGGTCTTGAACGGCACCGTCTTGTCGTCGTACAGGTAACCGTCACCGCTGAACTTCTCCAGGTAGAGGTCCGTGACGTCGGCGCCGGAGTTCGTCAGGCCCCAGGAGATGTCCTGGTTGTGGCCGATGACGACGCCGGGCATGCCCGCGAAGGTGTAGCCCGTCACGTCGTACTGGCAGTCGCTGGAGACCGTCGTGCAGTGCAGGCCCATCTGGTACCAGACGGACGGCAGCTGCGGCGCCAGGTGCGGGTCGTTGGCGAGGAGCGGCTTGCTGGTGATGGTGTGGTCGCCGGAGACGACCCAGGAGTTGGAGCCGATGCCGTTTCCGTTGGGCCCGAGGCCCGCGGAGTCGGGGATCTGGTCCAGGACCTCGGCGAGGCCGCCGAGCTGGCTCTGAAGGCTGCTGGGGGCCTGTGCATCGCCCGTCAGGCCGGTGCCCGCCGCACCGCCGGTGCCCGACTGCGTCTGCGTGCTGCCCGAGGCCGAGGTGTCGTACGTCTTCGTGGCGCTGTTGTAGGCGCCCTCCTGCACGATCGCCTTGTTCCGGTCGTACGGGTAGTCCGGGTACAGGTCGGCGATCTGCTTCGGGCCGAGGCGGCTCGTCATCAGCGAGCGGTCGATCTCGTCCTGCATGTTGCCGCGCAGGTCCCAGGCCATCGCCTTCAGCCAGGCCACGGAGTCGACCGGAGTCCACTTCTGCGGCGTGTAGTCGTTCTCGAAGCCGAGCGCGACGTACTCGGCGGAGATCTCCTTGCCGCTCTTGCCCGCAAGGTAGGCGTTGACTCCCTTGGCGTACGCCTGGAGGTACTTCTTCGTCGCCGGCGAGAGCTTGGTGTCGTACTCCTGCTGCGCCACCCGGTGCCAGCCCAGGGTGCGCAGGAACTCATCGGTCTTGACCTGGCTCTTGCCGAACATCTCGGAGAGCCGCCCGGAGGTCGTATGGCGGCGCACGTCCATCTCGTAGAACCGGTCCTGCGCCTGCACATAGCCCTGCGCCATGAACAGGTCCTCGTCGGAGGACGCGTAGACCTGCGGGATCCCGTAGGAGTCCCGCTTGACCTGCACCTGGCCGTCGAGGCCGTCGATCCGCACGGAACCCGTGGTCTGCGGCAAGGAGGCGCGGACGCTGTCGACGCCCCAATAGGCGCCGTATCCGAGGCCCGCGACGACGGCAAGGACGAGGACGATCACGAGCAGTCGGGCTCTGCGCCCCTTCTTCTTACCGGGCTGGCTACCGGAAGAGGCGTTCGTAGTGGAGGGCATCGCGATCCTTGCTGTCCTTCGCAGACGACTCGGCGGGCTTGGAGGGCCCTCGTTCAAGAGAGGTGGTGGGCGACGGGCGGGAGGGCGAGAGCAACCATACGAGCAGTGCGGTGCGGCCCCGGACGCGGAGTCAGGAAGCGGCCCCCTACGGGGGTTGGCGAAATGGTCCGGCCGTCAAGAAAGCGTTAACCATTAGGTAAGGTAACGAAGTACCTCGGTGACGTACCTCGGTGAGGTACGTCCGCAACGCGGAAGGAACAGCCCCTGACTGTCCACCACCTCAACCAGCTCCTGCTCGTGAGCGCTCTTGTGCTGCTCATCGCGGTCGCCGCGGTGCGCGTCTCCTCGCGCAGCGGACTGCCCAGCCTGCTCCTGTACCTCGGCATCGGCGTCGCCATGGGCCAGGACGGCATCGGCAACGTCTCCTTCAGCAACGCCGAACTGACCCAGGTCATCGGGTACGCGGCCCTTGTCGTGATCCTGGCCGAGGGCGGTCTGGGCACGAAATGGAAGGAGATCAAACCCGCTCTGCCCGCGGCGGCCGCGCTGTCGCTGGTGGGTGTCGCGGTGAGCGTGGGCGTGACGGCGGCGGGTGCGCACTACTTGGTGGGCCTTGAATGGCGGCAGGCCCTCATCATCGGAGCGGTGGTGTCCTCCACGGACGCGGCGGCGGTCTTCTCCGTCCTGCGCAAGGTGCCGCTCCCGTCGCGCGTGACCGGCGTCCTGGAGGCGGAGTCCGGCTTCAACGACGCTCCGGTCGTCATCCTTGTCGTCGCGTTCTCCACGGCGGGCCCTGTGGACGCCTGGTACCTCCTCGTCGGCGAGATCGCCCTGGAGCTCGCCATCGGAGCCGCGATCGGGCTCGCGGTCGGCTGGCTCGGCTCCTTCGGGCTGCGGCACGTGGCACTGCCCGCCTCCGGCCTCTACCCGATCGCCGTGATGGCCATCGCCACCGTCGCCTACGCCGCGGGCGCCATGGCCCACGGCAGCGGGTTCCTCGCCGTCTACCTGGCCGCCATGGTCATGGGCAACGCGAAACTGCCGCACTGGCCCGCCACCCGCGGCTTCGCCGAAGGGCTCGGCTGGATCGCGCAGATCGGCATGTTCGTGCTGCTCGGCCTGCTCGTCACCCCGCACGACCTGGGCAACGACATCGTGCCCGCGCTGATCATCGGGCTCGTCCTGACGATGATCGCGCGCCCCCTGGAAGTCGTCATCAGCCTGGTGCCCTTCCGGATGCCGTGGCAGGAGAAGGCACTCATGTCGTGGGCGGGGCTGCGCGGCGCCGTGCCCATCATCCTGGCGACGATCCCGATGGTGACCGGCATCGAAGGCAGCCAGCGGATCTTCAATATCGTCTTCGTCCTGGTCGTCGTCTACACGCTCATCCAGGGCCCGACCCTGCCGTGGCTCGCCAGAAAGCTGCGCCTGGGCGGCCCCTCGGACGCCGCCGACCTCGGCATCGAGTCGGCGCCCCTGGAGCGGCTGCGCGGGCACCTGCTGTCCGTCTCCGTCCCGCAGGCCTCCCGTATGCACGGCGTGGAGGTCGGCGAGCTGCGGCTGCCCAAGGGCGCCGCCGTGACGCTCGTCGTCCGCGACGGGACGTCCTTCGTGCCCGGCCCCACGACCGTGCTGCGCCGCGGCGACGAACTCCTGGTCGTCGCCACCGACCCGGTGCGCGACGCCGCCGAGGCACGCCTGCGGGCCGTCGCCCTGGGCGGAAAGCTCGCCGGCTGGCTGGGCACGGGGAACGAAACCGCCCGTTAACATGGGTGGGTGCACCTGATTTCTCAGGTCCACCGATCCACTGACTCACCGATCCACTGATTCACCGTTTCACCGACTCTGCCTGACGTAGAGCCGGCGCGACCGCAAAGCGGCCGCGGTCCCCTTGCAGCACTTCTGCTTGGCCCAGGGCCTCTCCTGGCGCGGACCGTAGGTATCACTCGGTTCCCGGCGCATGAGGACGGCTCTCGGCGCGCTCCCCTCGACCAGGAGGCGGCGCGCTACCAGGCGGCAGAAAGGCGAGGGCCGTGCCAGACAAGGCCACGGTCACCGACACCCCCGGCGACAAGCGTCCCGGCTACGGGCAGCTCCTGCGCACCCGCGGGGCCTGGACGTTCCTGCTTCCCGGCTTCGCGGCGCGCCAGCCGTTCGCGATGCTGACCATCTCCATCGTGCTGCTCGTGCAGCACACCACGGGCTCCTACGGCACCGCCGGCGCGGTCTCCGCGGCGACCGGTGTCTCCATGGCGCTGTTCGCGCCCTACAGCGGCAAACTGGCCGACCGGTTCGGGCAGCGCGCCGTGCTGCTGCCGGGCGTCCTCGTGCACGCGGCCTCCGGGATCGCGCTGACCACGCTCGCGCTCTCCGGGGCACCTACCTGGACGCTGTTCGTCGCGGCCGTGCCGACGGGTGCCTCCACGCCCCAGATCGGGCCCATGGTGCGGGCGCGCTGGGGTGTGAAGCTCCAGGGTTCGCCGCTGATGCAGACCGCGGCCGCCTTCGAGTCGGTCACCGACGAGTTCACGTTCGTGCTCGGCCCGCTCTTCGCGACCGCGCTGTGCACCGGCGTCGACCCGGCCGCCGGTCTGATCACCGAGGCCGCGCTGACCCTCGTCGGCGGTCTGCTGTTCGCCGCGCAGAAGGGCACCCAGCCCTCGGTGCGCCCTGTCGACGGGCACGCGCGCGTGGAGCACGTCTCCGCGCTGCGGGTCCCCGGCGTACGGGTCCTGATCGTGACGTTCCTCGGCATCGGCTCGGTCTTCGGCGGCATGCAGGTCTCGCTGGCCGCGTACACCGAGGCGATCGGCGAGCCCGGCCTGAACGGCGTCCTGTACGGCGTCTTCGCCGCGGGCAACATGCTCTCGGGCATCGTCTGCGGCGCCATCGCCTGGAAGGTCGCCCCGCAGCGCCGCCTGCTCGTCGCCTACACGGCGCTGGCCCTGACCGCGTCGGGCCTGTGGGCGGCGCAGTCCGTGCCGCTGCTCGCCGGGCTCGGGCTGCTGGTCGGCGTGTGCATCGCGCCGGCCCTGATCACGGGCTACACGCTCGTCGAGTCGATCGTCCCCGCGCACTCCCGCACGGAGGCCTTCACGTGGCTCACCGGCGCGGTCGCGCTGGGCCAGGCGGCCGCCGTGACGGTGGCCGGACAGTTGGAGGACCGGTTCTGGGACGGCGCCGGATTCCTGGTGCCGATGGGCGGCACGGTGCTCGCCCTGGGAGTCATGTTCCTGATGCGTTCGCGGCTCGTTCCGCCCTCCCAGGGACGGACCGTGGCACGTGGCGTGGGTCACCGAGTGCCGGTGGCAGTGGACTGATCCCGTGGAATAGGCCACTATGGAGCGTCGTTAGCACTCATTGAGTGAGAGTGCCAGGAGGAAGACACAGTGCCGACTTACCAGTACCAGTGCACCGAGTGCGGCGAGGGCCTCGAGGCGGTGCAGAAGTTCACCGACGATGCCCTGACCGAGTGCCCGAACTGCGGTGGCCGCCTGAAGAAGGTGTTCTCGGCCGTCGGCATCGTGTTCAAGGGCTCCGGCTTCTACCGCAACGACAGCCGTGGTTCGTCGTCGAGCAGCAGCCCCGCTTCGACGCCGGCCGCCAAGTCGTCCTCGGACGCCAAGCCTTCCACCTCGTCGACCTCGTCGTCGTCGGACTCGAAGTCCTCGAGCTCGTCGACCTCGTCGTCCTCGACGTCGTCCTCCAGCTCCTCGTCCGCCGCATAGGCGCGAGCTGCCACGAGAGTCTTACGAGACCCTGTCGTCCCCGGACGACAGGGTCTTCGGCGTTCTCGCCTTGACTACTGTGTCGACCATGGCGACGAACACGAACACACGTCCTGACGCCGAGATCGGCGTGATCGGCGGCTCCGGTTTCTACTCGTTCCTCGACGACGTGACCGAGGTCCAGGTGGAGACCCCCTACGGGCCGCCGAGCGACTCGCTCTTCCTGGGCGAGGTCGCGGGGCGCCGGGTCGCCTTCCTGCCGCGGCACGGCCGCGGCCACCACCTGCCGCCGCACCGCATCAACTACCGCGCGAATCTGTGGGCGCTGCGGTCGGTGGGTGTACGCCAGGTCCTCGGGCCGTGCGCCGTGGGCGGGCTGCGGCCCGAGTACGGGCCGGGGACGCTGTTGGTCCCCGACCAGTTCGTCGACCGGACGAAGGCGCGGGCGCAGACCTACTTCGACGGGCATCCGCTGCCGGACGGTTCCGTGCCGAACGTCGTGCACGTCTCGCCCGCCGACCCGTACTGCCCGGTGGGGCGCAAGGTCGCGGTGGCGGCGGCGCGCGGCAAGGACTGGGAGCCGGTGGACGGCGGGACGCTCGTCGTCGTCGAGGGCCCGCGCTTCTCGACCCGCGCCGAGTCGCGGTGGCACCAGTCCATGGGCTGGTCGGTGGTCGGTATGACCGGGCACCCGGAGGCGATGCTCGCCCGTGAACTGGAGCTCTGCTACACGTCGTTGACCCTGGTCACGGACCTGGACGCGGGCGCGGAGAGCGGGGAGGGAGTCTCGCACGAGGAGGTCCTGAAGGTGTTCGCGGCGAACGTGGACCGGCTGCGGACGGTGCTGTTCGACGCGGTCGCGGGGCTGCCGGCGAGCGGCGAGCGGGACTGCCTGTGCGCGGGGGCGCTCGGCGGGATGGACCCGGGGATCCGGCTGCCCTGACGCGGGCTGCCGCGACGCGGCTGGGCAGGGGGCTCAAAGATCGGCTGAGCAGGGGGCTCAAAGGGGGGAGCTGCCCCTTCGGGTGAGGGAGTTGTCCACAACCGCTCGGTAGTACACGGGGCTCAGCACGATCGTGCGCGGAGGCGGATCGTGGTCGACGAGACGGGCGCGCTGCCCGGCTCGACCGATCGCAGGTCCCCTCCGAACCGCAGGCGGTGACGGCCATGCCCTCCTCCCCCTCCCCTTTCCCCTTCCCCTCACCCTCGCCCACCTCTTCCCCCTCTTCTCCCCCCTCTCCCCCCTCTCCCCCGGACCGGCTCAGCACGCCTCCGACGTCCGAGGTGCCGCCCTTCGCTCCCGTACGCGTGCGGGGCGGGCGTCTGCGGTCCGCGGGCCGGGGCGGTCGGCACCGGGGCCGGCCGACCGTGGCCGCCGGGCTCGCCCTGACCGCGGCGGCGCTGGTCGCCGCCGTTCCCTCGCCCGGCGCGGGGCATGGACACGGACACGAGCGGGCACCGGCCCCACCGGGGCAGCGGGCGCGCGGGCCCGCCGTGACGGTGTCGGCGCCGGTGCGGATCGCGGACGCGGGAGCGGTGCGGCTGCTGCGCCCCGGTGACCGGGTCGACGTGGTGGCGGGCCGGACCGACGGAAAGCCCGGGGCGCGGGTGCTCGCGTCGGGGGCGCGGGTCGCGTCCGTACCGAAGCGGGCGGCGGCCGCAGAGGGGCTTGGTGAGACCTTTGACGGGGGCGGCGAAACCCCGGACCTGGGCGGGGCGTTGGTGGTCCTGAGGGTGGAGCGCCGGACGGCCGCGCGCCTCGCGGGTGCGGGGGCCACGTCCAGGCTGGCGGTGACGCTGTGGTGACGTACGGCGCGTCAAGTCCCTCGTTCGAGTTACCTAATTGGACAGGTCTGACCCGAACTGTCGTAAGTTGCGGGGGCGTTTGCTCTGCAACCTGGACATGTGAAGAGAGGCCTTCTGGTGAGCGAGAAGAGTCAGCCGAGTCTGTGGGAGGGCTTCAAGGCCTTCCTGATGCGCGGCAATGTGATCGACCTGGCGGTCGCGGTGGTCATCGGCGCCGCGTTCACGAACATCGTGAACGCGGTGGTCAAGGGGGTCATCAACCCGCTGGTCGGCGCCCTCGGCACCAAGGACCTCGAGAGCTACAGCTCCTGCCTCAAGGGCCCGTGCGAGACGAACGACGCGGGCGATGTCGTCAGCGGCGTGCCGATCATGTGGGGCTCGGTGCTGAGCGCGATCCTCAGCTTCGTGATCACCGCGGCGGTCGTGTACTTCCTGATGGTGTTGCCGATGGCGAAGTACCTCGCCAAGAAGGCGGCCAGGGAGGCGGCGAAGGAAGGCGTCCAGGAGACGCTGGAGATCTCCGAGCTGGAGGTCCTCAAGGAGATCCGCGACGCGCTCGTGGCGCAGCGCGGCTCGGGTCACACCGAGTCGTAGCCGCGCTCTCCGCGGCGCTTCACAGGTGGTGGGGCGGCTTCTCGTCGAGGAAGCGGGCCAGGTCGGCGGCGCTGTTGTCACTCGCCGCCGGGCGGTCGCCCCAGCCACGGTCGCTGTCGTCCGCGGACTGCGCCGTCAGCGGGTCGTCGAAGATCAGCGCGGCCTTGGGGTCACGCGCTCGCGGCTCCCCGGGTTCCGGGTCAGGGGCGGTACTCATGCGTCCAGAGTACGTCGCCGGGCGGTCAGACGGCCTTGAGGCCGTGGGCCTCGAAGATCGACTTGGCGGTGGCGACCTGCTCGGGGGTGGGCGAGGGGGTGTCGTGCAGCGTGAAGGTCTTGCCGAGCGCCTGCCACTTCGCCTCGCCGAGCTTGTGGAAGGGCAGGACGTCGACCCGCGAGACGTTGCCCAGGGAGCCGGCGAAGGCGGCGACGCCCTCGATGTTGGCGGGGTCGTCGGTCAGGCCGGGGACGAGCACGAAGCGCACCCACACGTCCTTGCCGAGGTCGGCGAGGCGGTGCGCGAAGTCCAGCGTGGGCTGGAGCGGGCGTCCGGTGACCTTCTTGTAGGTGGCGCGGTCCCAGGACTTGATGTCGAGCAGGACCAGGTCGGCGTCGCGCAGCAGGGCGTCGGTGGCGCGCACCCCGAGGAAGCCCGAGGTGTCCAGCGCGGTGTGCAGGCCCAGCTCGTGCTTGAAGCGGTGCAGCAGTTCACCGGTGAAGACGGGCTGGAGGAGCGGTTCGCCGCCGCTGATGGTGGCGCCGCCGCCCGCGGCCTCGATGAACCGGGTGTACTTGGCCGCCTCCGCGACGATGTCGTCGGCCGAGGTCCGCTTGCCGTTGCGCATCCGCCAGGTGTCGGGGTTGTGGCAGTACAGGCAGGTGAGGGGGCAGCCCGAGAGGAACGTCACGAACCGTGTGCCCGGCCCGTCGACGCCGGTCGACAGGTCCCAGGAGTGCACCGAGCCCTCGGTGGGGCGGTGCGTCGCGGCGGCGGCCGGGGTGGCGGCGTCGTTCGCTGCGAGGTTCTGGGTGAGCATGACGGTCATGACGTTCCTCCTCGTGTCCTTCGGGCTGTCTCGGTCAGGAGGACCGGCTCACAGGGAGCCGTGGAAGGTGCGGTTGATGACGTCCAGCTGCTGCTCGCGCGTCAGACGGACGAAGTTCACCGCGTAGCCGGAGACCCTGATGGTCAACTGCCGGTAGTTCTCCGGGTGTTCCATGGCGTCCTCGAGGGTCGCCTTGTTCAGGACGTTCACGTTCATGTGGAAGCCGTCGCTGGCCATGAAGCCGTCGAGCACGCCGGAGAGGTTGCCGACGCGCTCCTCGGGGGTGCGGCCCAGCGCGTCCGGAGTGATCGTGTTGGTCAGCGAGATGCCGTCCTCGGCGTCGTCGTAGGGCAGCTTCGCGACCGACAGGGCGGAGGCGATGTAGCCGTGCTCGTCGCGCCCGTTCATCGGGTTGGCGCCGGGGGCGAAGGGGGCACCGGAGCGGCGGCCGTCCGGGGTGTTGCCGGTCTTCTTGCCGTAGACGACGTTCGAGGTGATGGTCAGCACCGACTGGGTGTGGACCGCGTCGCGGTACGTGGGGTGCTTGCGGACCTTCTCCATGAAGCCGTGCACGATCGACCTGGCGATGTCGTCGGCGCGGTCGTCGTTGTTGCCGTAGGCCGGGTAGTCGCCGTCGATCTCGTAGTCGACGGCCAGGCCGGTCTCGTCGCGGACGACCTTGACCTTCGCGTGCTTGATGGCCGAGAGGGAGTCGGCGGCCACCGACAGACCCGCGATGCCGCAGGCCATGGTGCGCAGGATGTCCCGGTCGTGCAGGGCCATCTCGATGCGCTCGTAGGCGTACTTGTCGTGCATGTAGTGGATGACGTTGAGCGCGTGGACGTACGTCTTGGCCAGCCAGTCGAGCATCGCGTCGTAGCGTGCGGCGACGGTCTCGTAGTCGAGGATGTCGCCCTCGATGGGCTCGAAGCCCTCGACGACCTGCTTGCCGGTCTTCTCGTCGCGGCCGCCGTTGATCGCGTAGAGGAGCGCCTTGGCGACGTTGACGCGGGCGCCGAAGAACTGCATCTGCTTGCCGACGGCCATCGCGGAGACGCAGCAGGCGATGGCGGTGTCGTCGCCGTACTTGGGGCGCATCAGCTCGTCGGACTCGAACTGGATGGCCGAGGTGTCGATGGCGACCTGGGAGGCGAAGTCCTTGAAGCCCTTGGGGAGATCGCGCGACCAGAAGACCGTGAGGTTCGGCTCGGGGGCCGGGCCGAGGTTGTAGAGGGTCTGGAGGGCGCGGAAGGTGGTGCGCGAGACGAGCGGGCGGCCGTCCTCGCCGATGCCGGCCATCGACCAGGTGACCCACGTCGGGTCGCCGGAGTAGAGGTCGTTGTACTCGGGGGTGCGCAGGAAGCGGACGATGCGGAGCTTGATGACGAAGTCGTCGATGAACTCCTGGGCCTCGGACTCGGTGATGCGGCCGGCCTCGATGTCGCGCTGGAGGTAGATGTCGAGGAAGTTGTCGATGCGGCCGATCGACATGGCCGCGCCGTTCTGCTCCTTCACGGCGGCGAGGTAGGCGAAGTACAGCCACTGGACGGCCTCGCGGCCGGTGGTGGCCGGGGCGGAGATGTCGTAGCCGTACGACAGGGCCATCGCCTTGAGCTCGTTCAGGGCCTTGATCTGCTCGGAGATCTCCTCGCGGTCCCTGATGACGTGCTCGGTGGGCCACTCGGCGGCCAGCGCGTCCTTGTCGGCCTGCTTGGCGGCGATCAGGTGGTCGACGCCGTAGAGGGCGACGCGGCGGTAGTCGCCGATGATGCGGCCGCGGCCGTAGGCGTCGGGCAGGCCGGTGATGATGCCGGAGGAGCGGCAGGCGCGGATCTCGGGGGTGTACGCGTCGAAGACGCCCTCGTTGTGGGTCTTGCGCAGGTGGGTGTAGATCTCGCGGACCTCGGGGTCGGCCTCGTAGCCGTAGGCGTTGAGGGCGCCCTCGACCATCCGCCAGCCGCCGTTCGGCATGATCGCGCGCTTGAGCGCGGCGTCCGTCTGGAGGCCGACGATGAGGTCCTTGTGGTCCTTGGCGTCACCGTCGATGTAGCCGGGCCTGAACGCGTCGATGCGGGACGGGGTCTTCACGTCCACGTCGTGGATGCCGCGCTCGATCTCCGTCGGGAACATCGAGAGGAGCTTGTCCCAGACGGCGGTGGTGCGCTCGGTCGGTCCGGCGAGGAAGGAGCCGTCGCCCTCGTAGGGCGTGTAGTTCTGCTGCACGAAGTCGCGGACGTCGATGGCGTCGCGCCACAGGCCTCCCTTGAAGCCGTTCCAGGCCTGGCCGTGCGTCGTCTTCTCCGCGGGCGTGGCAGTCATCTGCGGCACCTTCCCCATCTCTTCGAGCGGTTCGCTGCGTTCTTTGCTGCGTATTCATTGGACTCCCGTGAGGGCGGTCCGGCGGGCCGCAATGGTCCTGAGTTCAGGACCAAAGGACCCACTTTCACGCCGCCCTCGCCGGGCATTTCCCAGGTGACCTGGGGTTTTCTGCGGGACTTTCGACCCAAGTTCGCTTGTGAACGTATTCACAAGAAAGGGCTGCGAACGTCAGCTCGGGGACTCGGCGTTCTTGCGGGCGTAGAACCACCAGCAGACGACGACGCACGTCGCGTAGAAGCCGACGAAGCACCACAGGGCGCTGGTGACCGCGAAGTTGGCGAACATCGCCGGGATGAAGAAGAAGCCGTAGGCCGCGATCGCCGACGTGAAGCCGGTGACGGCACCGGACTCCATCTCCGCCTGCTTCAGCGCCTTCGTGTACGCGGGCGTGCCTTCGGTGAGGCCCTTCAGGTGCTGGCTGCGGAAGATCACGGGGATCTGGCGGAACGTGGAGCCGTTGCCGATGCCGCTGAAGAAGAACGCCAGGTAGAAGCAGGCGAGGAAGCCCCAGAAGTTGCCGCCGGCCCCGTTCGAGGGCATGAAGGCGATGACGCCGATGATCGAGGCGGCCATGCCGACGAACGAGAGGATCGTGACGCGGGCGCCGCCGAGCTTGTCGGCGATCCAGCCGCCGCCCCAGCGGGCGAGCGCGCCGATGGCCGGGCCGATCCAGGCGTATGTGGCGGCCGTGTAGGCGGCGTCGATCGGGGTCCAGGTGGTCTTGATCAGCATCGGCAGAGCGGCGGCGAAGCCGATGAAGGAGCCGAAGGTACCGACGTACAGCCAGGTCATCAGCCAGTTGTGCTTGCGCTTGAAGATGACCTTCTGCTGCTTGAAGGGGGTGGAGGCGACCTTGAGGTCGTTCTGGCCGAACCAGGCGACGGCGGCCAGGATCACCAGGACGGGCACCCAGATGAACGCGGCGTTCTGAAGGTAGACGGGGGTGCCGTCGGCCTTGTGCTGGGCGGAGCCGAGCGCGATGACCGAGCTGGTGATGACGATCGGGGTGAGCAGCTGGACGACGGAGACGCCGAGGTTGCCGAGGCCGCCGTTGATGCCGGTCGCGTTGCCCTTCTCGCGCTTGGGGAAGAAGAAGCCGATGTTCGCCAGCGAGGACGCGAAGTTGGCGCCGCCGAAGCCGCAGAGCGCGGCGATGGCGACCATCACGGCGTACGGGGTGCTGGTGTCCTGGACGGCGAAGCCGAGCCAGATCAGCGGGATCACCAGGACCAGCGTCGACAGCGCGGTGAAGCGGCGCTGTCCGATGCGCGGGCCGAGGAAGGTGTAGAAGATCCGGGCCGTGCCGCCGGTCAGACCCGGGACGGCGGTCAGCCAGAACAGCTGCGAGGTGCTGAAGCTGAAGCCGACGTCGGCGAGGTTCGTCGCGGTGACGCTCCACACCTGCCACACCACGAAGGCGACCAGGAGGGCGGGGACGGCGATCCACAGGTTGCGGGCGGCGACGCGCTTGCCGACCGACTTCCAGAAGAGCTCGTTCTCGGGCTCCCAGTCGGAGATGGTGCGACCCGGCCGGTACTGCTGGGGGTCGTAGGAACGGGTGACGTCGTCGACCGCGGCGGCGTCCCTGACGGCAGGACTCATGACGTGTTCCTGGTGGTGAGGAGGGTTTCCCTGGCCTCTCCAGATTCGCGCCGGGCTAAAAGGGGCGTAAGAGGACTTGGTCGCCCCGGGGGCGCGCCGAAGGGTCCCGATCCGGGGAGACCAAAGTCCCTGCGGGCGGCTCCCGTTGGGCGTCCGGCGGGTCGCGAGCCGGACGGGCGGGCCGCCCCGGCCTCGCCCGCACCGCCCGGGAGAGCACCGGCCGGTGGACGCGTGCCGGTTCGCCCGCCGTGGGCCGATCTGCTGTCCTGTGCGCATGACCTCCACGCCAGACACGCCCCACCCGCCCGGCGGACCCGGCTCGCCCGGCGCTCCTGCGGTTGCTCACCACCGCTCCCCCGTGCGCCGCATGGTCGAGCGCGGGCGCGACGAGGAGCATCGGGTCGCGTCGCCGCTGGAGCTCTTCTTCGACCTGTGTTTCGTCGTCGCCGTGGCGCAGGGCGGGGTGCAGTTGGTGCACGCCGTCGCCGAGGGGCACGCGGGCAGTGGGGTGATCGACTACGCGCGGATCTTCTTCGCGGTGTGGTGGGCGTGGATGAACTTCACGTGGTTCGCCTCCGCGTACGACAACGACGACGCGCTCTACCGAGTCGTCACGCTCGTGCAGATCGCGGGCGTGCTCGTCCTGGCGGCCGGGATCACGCAGGCCTTCGAGCACGACAACTTCACGGTCGTCTGGCTCGGTTACCTGATCATGCGGGTCGCGATGGCGGCGCACTGGCTGCGGGCCGCGGCGGCCTCCAGCGGCGCCGAGCGCAGGGTCGCGCTGCGGTACGCGGGCGGAGTGCTGGCGTGCCAGGTCGGCTGGCTGGCCCTGATGCTCGTGCCGACGGGCGCCGCGCAGAACTGGGTGTTCCTGGCGATGGCGGTCCTGGAGATGTGCGTTCCGGTGTACGCGGAGCGGGACCGGCAGACGTCCTGGCACGCGCACCACATCGCCGAGCGCTACGGCCTGTTCACGATCATCGTGCTCGGCGAGTCGATCGCCGCGGCGACGGTCGCGGTGAAGTCGGGCATCGAGGAGAACGACGCGCTGGGCGAGCTGCTGCCGATCGCGGCGGGCGGCCTGCTGATCGTGTTCGCGGCCTGGTGGATCTACTTCGCGGTGCCGATCCACGACCGGTTGCAGGACAACCGGCAGGCGTTCGTGTGGGGATACGGCCACTACTTCATCTTCGCGTCGGCGGCGGCGATCGGCGCGGGCATCGAGGTCGCCGTCGAGCAGTCGGTCGGCGAGGCCCACCTCTCGACGACGGCGGCGTCGGCGGCCGTGACGGTGCCGACGGCGGTGTTCCTGCTGATGGTGTGGGCGCTGCACGCGCGGTTCTTCAAGGCGGGCGTGGCGCAGCAGCTGACGTTGCCGGTGTGCGCGGTGCTGGTGCTCGCGACCACGTTCGCCGGGCACTGGGCGGTGCTCACGGCGGGGATCGTGATGGCGCTCGCGGTGGTGACCGGGGTGACGCTCTCCGCGCGTGAGGTGCGGGGGGCGCGGACGGCTTAGCGCTCCTGGTACGCGGGGCGCGGGCGGCTTAGCTCCACTGGTGTGGGCGGCATAGCTCCATCGGTGCGGGCGGCGCGGACGGCTTAGTTCCACCGGTGTGGGCGGCATAGCTCCATCGGTGCGGGCGGTGCGGACGGCTCAGCGCCCCTGGTGGAGGCCGCGCGGACGCGTAGTCCCCTGGTACGGGCGGCGCGGACGCCGTAGCCCCCGGGTGCGGGTCAACTGCCGTGGTACGCATGGGCCATGACAGCGACCTCCCCGCACCGCAACGACGCCCTCACCGACGTGGCCGGCCTGCGCGTCGGTCACGCCACCCGCACCGGCGACGGTCGGCTGACCGGCACCACGGTGGTGCTCGCCCCGCCGGGCGGCATCGTCACCGCCGTCGACGTGCGCGGCGGCGGCCCCGGCACCCGGGAGACCGACGCGCTCGATCCGCGCAATCTGGTGCAGCGCGTCGAGGCGGTCGTATTGACGGGCGGCAGCGCGTACGGGCTCGACGCGGCGTCGGGCGTGATGGCGTGGCTGGAGGAGCAGGGCCGGGGCGTCCCGGTGGGCGGCCCCGGGCAGGTCGTCCCGGTGGTGCCCGCGGCCTGCGTCTTCGACCTCGGCAGGGGCGGCGACTGGCGGGCCCGCCCCGACGCGTCGACGGGCCGCGCCGCGGTCGAGGCCGCGGCGGCGACCGGCCTGGGCGCCCCCGTCCAGGAGGGCAACACGGGCGCGGGCACCGGCGCCCTCGTAGGCCCCTGCGCGGCGGCATCGGCACCGCGTCCACCGTGCTCCCCTCCGGCATCACGGTCGCCGCGCTGGTCGTCGCCAACGCGGCGGGCTCGGTGGTGGACCCGGCGACCGGGGCGCTGTACGGGGAGTTCTTCGCGGGCACGGGACCGGTGACGTACCCCGCCCCCGAGGTGCACGAGGCGGCCCGCGCGCGACTGGCGGCGGCAGCGGCGACGAACGGGGTGGGACCGCTCGGTACGGATGCCGGGTACGCGGATGCCCCTCCCGGGGACGGCGGACACGCGGCCGCCCCGACCATCGACGTCCCGACCATCGACGCCCCGACCATCGATGCCCCGACCACCGACGCCCCGCGCACGGACACCGGGCGCGCGGATGCCCCGACCACGGACGCCCCTCCCGCGAACGCCGGGCGCGCGGATACCCCGACCACGGACGCCCCTCCCGCGAACGCCGGGCACGCGGATACCCCGCCCACGGACGCCCCTCCCGCGAACGCCGGGCACGCGGATACCCCGCCCACGGACGCCCCGACCACGGGCCCCCGGCCGCCGCACACCCCGACCACGAACGCCCCGCTCAACACCACCCTCGCCGTCGTCGCCACCGACGCCGAGCTCAGCCGTGCTCAGGCGCAGAAGGTCGCGGGGACCGCGCACGACGGCATCGCGCGCGCCGTCCGTCCCGTACATCTGCTGAACGACGGCGACACGGTCTTCGCACTCGCCACCGGCGACCGGCCGCTCGACGCCGCGGATCCGCTCGCGCTCAACGAGATCCTCGCGGCCGGCGCGGATCTGGTGACGCGGGCGATCGTCCGGGCCGTACGGGCGGCGCAGTCGCTGCACGGCCCCGCCGGGACGTATCCGGCGTACGGCGACCTCTACGGCCCGCCCAGCCCACATGACACACACGACACACAAGGCGCGCAGGACGCACCAGGCGCGCAGGATGCGCAGGAACGCCCCACAGGCGCGTAACAGGCGTCACGGAACTGTCCCTGTGTCTGCCTTCACATCAACCGGACGGAACCTCTCCGTCCCGCTCGGGCTCTCTCCCCGTACCGGATGATTCACGCGGAACAGGAGCAGACCGTGCGGAAGCAGAACATAGCCGTCGCGTGGGCCGCGCTCGCCATCGGCGCGCTCACCCTCACGGCCTGCGGCGGCGACGCGAGCGCCGAGGGGAACAAGGGCGGCAAGGACGGCGGCGGCAAGGACGCCCCGCGGATCACCATCTCCGCGAAGGACGGCTCGACCGGCGCGTCCATCAACGCCACGGGGGTCGAGGTCAGCGACGGCAAGCTGACCTCCGTGAAGATGACCGAGCCCGCCTCCGGCGAGCAGATCGCGGGCAGCATCACCGCGAACGGCGCGTCCTGGAAGCCCGCGAAGCAGCTGGAGCGCGGCACCAAGTACCGCATCTCCGCGACCGCCAAGGACGGCGAGGGCCACACGGCGGCCGCCAACTCCGTCTTCACGACCGTGTCGAGCGCGAACAGCTTCATCGGCACGTACACGCCGGACGGCGGCTCGACGGTCGGCGTCGGGATGCCGGTCTCCTTCACCTTCGACAAGGCGATCACGGACAAGAAGGCCGTCCAGTCGCACATCGCGGTCTCGTCCGACAGCGGTCAGCCGATCGTCGGCCACTGGTTCGGCTCGCAGCGCCTCGACTTCCGGCCCGAGCAGTACTGGAAGGCCGGATCCAAGGTCACGATGAAGATCGACCTCGACGGCGTCGAAGGGGCGAAGGGCGTGCACGGCGTGCAGAAGAAGACGGTCACCTTCACCGTCGGCCGCGCGCAGGTCTCCACCGTCGACGCGAACACGCAGCAGATGACGGTCGTGCGCGACGGGCAGACGATCAAGACCGTCCCGGTGTCGACGGGCAGCGACCAACACCCCACGTACAACGGCCAGATGGTGATCTCGGAGAAGTTCGTGCAGACGCGGATGAACGGCTCGACGGTCGGCTTCGGCGGCGAGTACGACATCGCGGACGTGCCGCACGCGATGCGCCTGTCGCAGTCCGGCACGTTCATCCACGGCAACTACTGGAGCTCCCCCGGCATCTTCGGCAGCCAGGGCACCAGCCACGGCTGCGTCGGCATGCGGGACGTGAAGGGCGCGGGCGGCGACACGACCGCCAAGTGGTTCTACGACCACTCGCTCGTCGGGGACGTCGTGGTCATGAAGAACTCGCACGACAAGACGATCGCCCCGGACAACGGCCTCAATGGCTGGAACATGTCATGGAGTCAGTGGACCGCTGGCAGCGCCGCCTGACCTGCGCGCCACCGCACGACGCACCGGCCGTGCGGGAACCTCCCGCGCGGCCGACGCGTTGTGCAGGCACGTTGCCCAATTGCCCTTCCCCGTTTGCGATTTCGAGGACATGATGTCGGACCCAGGGGCTACGGTATGCACCCACAAGGTGACATGCAGCGATGCCGGGAGGTGCCTTGAGCGTTCCGTACGACTTCGAGCCGACCACAGCTCCCGAAGCCGCGCCCGACGATGAACTCGCCCGTCTGCTCGGTCGTGCGCTGAACTCCTTCGAGCTGCCCGAGGAGACTCTGCGGCTGCTCGACACGGCACTCGCCTACGACACGTCGCTGCACTCGGCGCACCACAGCGCCGGCCTGCACCGCGAGACGTACCGGCACACCTGGCTGCTCGCCGACGGCAGTTCGCGCACGCTGTGGGAGCTCGTGCACAACACGGGACGCGACGGCCTGCCCCAGCACGAGGTGTACGTCACCGAGGACGAGCTCCATCTGGCGACGGGACGGCTGCCGCTGCCCCCGGAGGCGGCGCCCGCGTTCGACCTCCAGGCCCCGATCGCCCCGGTGCAGTTGGCGCCGGTCCCGCCACAGCGCCGCACGTTCGGCCCCGCCGACCCGGACAGCTCCGTCGACCACGCGCGCAGGCTGCTGCGCCGCGCGGAGAACCCGGACGCGACGACCCGCCCCGGGCCGGGCACGGCACGGCTGCTGCGGGAGGCGTGCGCACACCAGATCACGCAGGCGTTCGGCCGCCGTATAAGTCATGGCTTCGCGCTGTACGAGCACGCGTTCCTGCTGCGCGACGGGTGCGAGGTCAGCCTCTGGGAGGTCGAGCACACGGCGACACCGGACGGCCGGCACATGTGCGAGGTCTACCTGACGCAGCAGGCGGCACGCGCGGCGATCGAGCGCCGCACCGGATGCAGCCAGGGCCACCAGTAGGAGCCACCGGCCATCGACTACCGGTATGGCTACTGGCTAGCGGCTACCGGCTACCGGCTACCGGCCATTCGCTAGCGGCTACTGGCTATTCGCTACCGGCTACCGGCGGCTGAACTGCCGTACCAGGCCCGCGAAAGCGTCCTGTTCGTCGGCCGACAGCGGCACCGACTCCACGGCGGGAGCCTGCGATTGTCCGGGCAGCAGGCCCAGTGGCAGGGAGCGGGAGCGCGGCAGCGGCTCCGGCGGCGTGGCGGCGACGGCGCGCACCAGGCGGACGAGGCCGACCACCCATGCCACAGTGGCGACCGCGAGAATCGCCAGGCCTATCTGCTGAAGGATCGACACGTGCTCAGGCATGCGATCCAGTGAACACCACAGTCCGGGACTTTGGTCCCGGACCGTGACGTATATCGCAGGAACGGACAGTTCCCGTCATGCACGGCGTATAGGTGCCGTACGGGTGCCGGACAGATGCCGTACGAGGCTTTCAGGCGGCGGCCGTGACCTTCGACTCCCGTGCGGCGGGCGCCTCTTCGCCGGTGACCAGGGCCTCCGGAGCCGACTTGCGCATTCCCTTCAGTACGACGACCAGGGCGGCCGAGACGCAGACGCCCACCGCGATGGCGATCAGGTAGAGGAACGCGTTGCCGATCAGCGGGACCACGAAGATGCCGCCGTGCGGGGCGCGCAGGGTGCAGCCGAAGGCCATCGACAGGGCGCCGGTGACCGCACCGCCCGCCATGGAGGCGGGGATGACGCGCAGCGGGTCGGCCGCGGCGAACGGGATCGCGCCCTCGGTGATGAAGGACGCGCCGAGCACCCAGGCGGCCTTGCCGTTCTCCCGCTCGGCCTTGGTGAAGAGGCGGCCGCGCACGGTGGTGGCGAGGGCCATCGCCAGCGGCGGGACCATGCCGGCGGCCATCACGGCCGCCATGACCTTGAGCGAACCGTCGGTCGGATCGGCCAGCCCGCCGACCGCGAAGGCGTACGCGACCTTGTTGAGCGGACCGCCCAGGTCGAAGCACATCATCAGGCCGAGGATGACGCCGAGGATGACCGCGTTGGCGCCGGAGAGGGAGTTGAGCCAGTCCGTCAGCGCGCTCTGGAGCGAGGCGATGGGCTTGCCGATGACGACGAACATCAGGAAGCCGACGACGATCGAGGAGAGCAGCGGGATCACGACGACGGGCATGATGCCGCGCAGCACCGCCGGCACGTTCACCCGCTGGATCGCCATGACCACCGCGCCCGCGATGAGACCGGCGACGAGACCGCCGAGGAAGCCCGCGTTGACCGTCAGCGCGATCGAACCGCCGACGAATCCCGGCACGAGACCGGGCCGGTCCGCCATGCCGTACGCGATGTATCCGGCGAGCACCGGGACGAGGAAGGCGAACGCCGCCTGACCCGTGTAGAACAGCAGCGCCGCCCAACTGGTCGTGGAGCCCCAGTCGAAGCTGTTGAGGAGGGTCTCGACCTTGACGTCCGCGACCTCGTAGCCACCGATCGCGAAACCGAGCGCGATGAGCAGGCCACCGGCCGCGACGAAGGGCACCATGTAGCTGACGCCCGACATGAGCCACTTACGCAGCTTTGTCCCGTAACCGTCCTCGGATTCCCCGGAGTTGTCCACAGCTGTGGATGACGGCGAGGCGGCGGACACCTCGCCGCGGGCGGCCTTCTCGCGGACCTCGGCGATGAGTTCGGCGGGGCGGTTGATGCCCGCCTTCACGCCGACATCCACCGTCGGCTTTCCGGCGAAGCGTTCCTTCTCCCGTACGGGGACGTCGTGGGCGAAGATCACGGCGTCGGCGGCGGCGATCACGGCCGGGTCGAGGCGGGTGAAGCCCGAGGAGCCCTGGGTCTCGACGGTGAGCTCGACGCCGTCGGTGTCCCGGGCCGTGTTCTCCAGGGACTCGGCGGCCATGTAGGTGTGGGCGATGCCTGTGGGGCAGGACGTGACCGCGACGATCTTGAACGTGCCCTGATCGCCGGAGCGCTCAGTGAGCTCAGTGGATTGCTCGGCGGGCTGTTCGGTGGACTGTCCGGCGGGCTGTTCGGTGGACTGTCCGGCGGGCTGTTCGGTGGACTGTCCGGCGGGCTGTCCGGGCTCGGGAACGGCCGCCTCAGCCGCCGGGGCGGAGTCGGCGGGCTGCTCGTCGCCCCGGATGAGCGCGGCCGTCTGCTCGGCGTCGGTCGCCGCGCGCAGGGCCGCCTTGAAGTCCTCGTCCATCAACTGGCGGGCCAGGGCGGACAGGATCGTGAGGTGGGCGTCGTCCGCGCCCGCCGGGGCCGCGATCAGGAAGATCAGGTCGGCGGGTCCGTCCGGCGCACCGAAGTCGACGCCGTGCGCCGCGCGCCCGAACGCGAGGGTGGGCTCGGTGACGTGGGTGCTGCGGCAGTGCGGGATGCCGATGCCGCCGTCGAGGCCGGTCGGCATCTGGGCCTCCCTGGCCGCGACGTCCGCCAGGAAGCCCTCCAGGTCCGTCACTCGGCCCTGGGCGACCATGCGTGCGGCCAGCGAGCGGGCCGCCGCCTCTTTGGTGTCGGCGGACAGGTCGAGATCGACCAGGTCCGCGGTGATCATCTGGCCGGTCATCGCGGGCTCCTTTGCCTGTGCGTCTGGTGCTTGTGCGTCTGGTGCTCGTGCGTCTGGTGCTTGTGCGTCTGGTGCTCGTGCGTCTGGTGCTCGTGCCGCTGGTGCTCGTGCCGCTGGTGCTTGTGGGGCTGCTGCGTGCACGTCTGATGCCTGTGCGGCTGCTGCGTGTACGACTGCCGCGTGTACGTCTGATGCCTGTGCGGCTGCTGCGGGTGCGGCTGCGGGATCCGTCGTTCGTCTACGGGTGCGGGTGCGGGTGCGGGTGCGGGTGCGGGGCGTGGTGGGGTGCTCGCGCCCCGCGGCGGAGCCGCTGGAGGGCGCAGCGCCGGGCCCCTGGCGGCGGTCACCCGACCGGCTCCTTCAAGGCGCGGTCCAGCGGGATCTCGGCCGTCAGCGTCACCGCGTCGGGGCGGAGGTCCTGGGGCGTCGGCATCGCGCTGCCCGGGAGCTGGACGGCCGCGGCCCCATGGGCCACCGCCGAGGCGAGGGCCTTCGGTCCCGCGCCGCCCGCGATCAGGAATCCGGCGAGGGAGGAGTCCCCGGCGCCGACGTTCGAGCGGACGGTCTCCACGGGGGCCGAGGCGAACCACGAGCCCGTCGCGTCGACCAGGAGCTGGCCGTCCGCGCCGAGCGAGGCGAGGACGGACACCGCGCCCGCCTCCCGCAGCTCCTCGGCGGCCTTGACCGCGTCGCCGACCGTGGCGAGCGGGCGGCCGACGGCCTCGGCGAGCTCCTCGGCGTTCGGCTTGACGACGTCGGGGCGCATCCGCAGGGCCGCCAGGAGCGCGGGCCCCGAGGTATCGAGGGCGATCCGGGCCCCGGCCGCGTGCGCGCGGGCCACCAACTCGGCGTACCAGGAGGACGCGAGACCGCGCGGGAGGCTGCCGCAGCAGGCGATCCAGTCGGCGCCCGCCGACTGCGCGCCGACCGTCGAGAGCAGCGACTCCGCTTCCGCGGCCGAGAGTTCGGGGCCGGGGGCGTTGATCTTCGTCAGCGTTCCGTCGGGCTCCGCGAGGGCGATGTTCGAACGGGTCTGGCCCGCGACCGGGACCGGCGCGACCTCGATGCCCTGGGCGTCGAGGAGTTCGGCGACGAGCGCGCCGGGGGCGCCGCCGAGCGGGAGCACGGCCAGCGTGGGGGCGCCGGCCGCGGCGACGGCCCGCGAGACGTTGACACCCTTGCCGCCCGGGTCCATGCGCTCGCCACTGGCGCGCACGACCTCGCCGCGGTCGAGTCCGGGAACCTCGTAGGTGCGGTCGAGGGAGGGGTTGGGAGTGACGGTGAGGATCATGCCGCGGATCGCCGCTTTCGTGCTCGGGGTGGTGCCAGAGAGGCCAGGGGGCCGGTGGGGGTGGCTGGTCATGCGCGGATCACCTCCGTGCCGCTCGCCTCGATCGCCGCCGCGTCCTCGGGGTCGAATCCGGTGTCCGTGATCAGCAGATCGACGTCGTCGAGGTCGCCGAAGCGGGCGAAGTGCTCCTGGCCGTGCTTGCCGGAGTCGGCGAGCAGGACGACCCGGCGGGCGGCGGCGACGGCGGCCCGCTTCACGGCGGCCTCGGCGAGATCGGGGGTGGTCAGCCCCGCCTCGGCCGAGAATCCGTTGGCCGCGAGGAAGACGACGTCCGCGCGGATCTCGGCGTAGGCGCGCAGGGCCCAGGCGTCGACGGCGGCGCGGGTGCGGTGGCGGACCCGGCCGCCGACGAGGTGCAGTTGGACGCCGGGGTGGTCGGCGAGCCGGGCCGCGATGGGCAGCGAGTGGGTGACGACGGTCAGCTCGGACTCCAGCGGCAGCGCGGCCGCGAGCCGGGCGACCGTCGAACCGGCGTCGAGGACGACGCTGCCCTCGGCCGGCAGTTCGGCGAGGGCTGCACGGGCGATGCGGTCCTTCTCGTCGGCTGCGGTGGACTCGCGCTCGGCGAGGTCGGGCTCGAAGTCGAGCCGCCCGACCGGGATGGCGCCGCCGTGCACGCGCCGGACGAGCCCGGCCCGGTCCAGGGCCTTCAGGTCGCGCCGGATCGTCTCGGCGGTGACCTGGAACTCCTCGGCCAGCGACAGCACGTCGACCCGGCCGCCGTCGCGGGCGAGGCGGAGGATCTCCTGCTGGCGCTCTGGTGCGTACATGCCCGTTTACCTGTGCCTTCTTCGCCGCGCGTGCCCGAATGTGTTGCTCTATCGTGAGGCTACGACTGGATTTCCAGAAAGTAAACAGATTCAGGCACGCGACAGACACAAACGGGCATTGGTCCCTGCGCGCGCACGCCGAAGGGCCCGACCTCCGAAAAGGAGGCCGGGCCCTTCACCGCACATCTCGCCGGAGGTGGGCATCCCGCGCCGCGGATGCGTGTCCCGCCGGATCACGTCCCGCCGGATCACGTCACCCCGGATCACGTCGCGCCGGGCGGATCACTGCCCCATGACGTACCTCACCGTCGGACCCGTGGTCCAGCCGCCGTCGACCGCCAGTTCCGCACCGGTCACGTACGAGGAGTCGTCGGAGAGCAGGAAGACCACGGCCTTCGCGATCTCGTCGGCCTCGCCGACGCGGCCCATCGGGGTGTTCGGGTAGTTGCCGTCGCCCTGCTGGATACCGACCTGGGCGGTCATCGGGGTGTACGTCATGCCGGGGTGCACGGAGTTCACGCGGACCTTCGCCGTGCCCTGCTCCACCGCCGCGATCTTCGTCAGTCCGCGCACGCCCCACTTCGAGGCGCCGTACGAGGAGGTGAGCGCGAGGCCCATCAGTCCGGCCGCGGAGGAGATGTTGACGATGGAGCCGCCGCCGGCCTCCCGCATCGCGGGGACGACGGTCTTCATGCCGGCGAAGACGCCGACCAGGTTGACGTCGAGGACCTTGCGGAACCGCTCGACGCTCTCCGTCTCGAACGGCATGCCGGTGGAGATGCCGGCGTTGTTGACCAGGCCGTCGATCCGGCCGAACTCGGCGGTGGCGTACGCGGCCGCGGCCTGCCACTCCTCCTCGTCCGTGACGTCGAGGTGGACGTAGCGGGCGCGCTCGCCCAGCTCGCCGGCGAGGGCCTTGCCGTCGTCGTCCAGGACGTCGCCGATGACGACGTTCGCGCCGGCGGCGATGGCGGTACGGGCGACTTCGCCGCCGATCCCGCGCGCTCCGCCGGTGATCAGGACGGTCTTGCCGGTGAGGTCGTTCATGAGGGGGCTCCGCTTCATCGGGGATTCACAAGATGCAGAAGTCAAGATCAAGAAGCCCGGACCGGAAGGCCAGGACCGGAAGGTCAAGGCCAGGGAGTCCGGACCGGGAGGTCAGGACCGGAAGGCCAAGGCCAGGAGGTCAAGACCGGGAGGTCAGGACCGGAAGGCCAAGGCCAGGAGGTCAAGACCGGAAGATCAGGACCGGAAGGTCAAGACCGGAAGATCAGGACCGGGAGGTCACGGCCACGAGGTCGAGACCGGAAGATCAGGACCGGGAAGTCGGGACCTCCCGGAGAGCAGGATTCGGAAAGGCGGGTTCAGGAGGTCCGGGCGTTCTCCAGGCATCGGAGTGCCAGGGCCGCGGGTCCGCCGGGGCCCGCCGCCGGGGCATCGGAGGCGGCCCACGTCTCCACCGCCACCCGCACCGCCGTCGACGCGACGCCCGCCGTCAGCCGCAGGGCGAGCGAGCCGGGGTCGGCGGCAGCGGTGCCGTCGGCGGCCTGCCGGTCCGCGAGGATGCGCGCCAGCGTCGACTCCGAGACCCGGCACGTGTCCGCCCAGACGGCCCGCAGCGCCGGGGACTCGTGCGTCAGGCGCAGCAGGGCGCGCACCCACTCCAGGGAGGCCGCGTTCGCCGGGTCGTCCGCGGTGAGTGCGCGCCGGACGGCGTGCCGCAGCGCGTCCGGTACGGCGAGCTCGGCGGGAGCCTCGCGGACGGCCTCGGCCCACTCCTGCGCGCCGGCGGCGAAGAGGGCGCGACGGCCTCCTCCTTGGTCGCGAAGTAGCGGTAGAAGGTGCGCGGGGCGATACCCGCTGCCCGCGCGATGTCCTCGGCGCGGGTGGGCCGCAGCCCGTCCTCGGTGAAGAGCTGGGCCGCGGTGCGCGCGATGTCCAGACGGGTCGCGGCCTTGCGCCGCTCCGTCAGCGTCGCCGCCGCCCCTGCCCCACGTCGCTCGCCCGCACCTGCTGCGTCCGCTACCCCTGCCATGAAGTCAGAGTATGCCCATGTGGCACAATCTGCCACCGCCAGGCAATGATCATGTCAACGGGTGAGCGGGGCGAGCACGGTGCGGCGGCGACGGTTCCTACTTCGGACAGCGGGCCTGACGGGGGCGGGGGCCCTCGCGATGAGCGGCTGCGGCTCCGGCTCCGGTGACGGCGACAAGGTCACGCTGCGGCTCCTCGTCGCGAGCTACGACAAGAGCGTCGGCGCCGCCATCGGCGACCGGTGGGGCGACGCCGTGAAGGCGTTCGAGAAGAAGCACCCGAACATCACCGTCGAGGTGGAGCGGGTCCCGTTCCTCAAGATCGACGCGACGCTCGCGCGGCGGGTCAGGGACGGCCGCGCGCCGGACATCGCGCAGAGCAACATCTTCGCGCCGTACGCGGAGGCCGGCGAGCTCTATCCGGTCGACGAGCTCTTCGAGATCCCCACGCAGGCGGACTTCATCACGTCGTTCGCCGACGCGGGCCGGGCCGACTACGTCCAGTACGGCGTCCCGATCCTGGCCAGCACCCCGCGCCTGTTCTGGAACAAGGCGCTCTTCCGGGAGGCCGGTCTCGGCGGAGCGCCCACGTCGTGGGCCGAACTCCGTTCCTGCGCGCAGGCGTTGAAGGAGGCCGGGGTCCCCACCCCGTACGCGCTCCAGTTCGGCCCCGAGGCCGCCGAGGACGAACTCCTCGCCTGGCTCCTGGCCGGCGGTGGCGGCTACTCCGACGTCGGCGGCTACGACTTCGCCTCCACCGAGAACGTGGCCACCCTGACCTGGCTGCGCGACGAGCTCGTCGCCCCCGGGCTCGCGGGCGCCGACCCGTCGACGCTCACCAGGACGGAGGCGTACGCCCAGTTCCTCAAGGGCCGGGTCGGCATGCTCATCGCCCACCCGGTGCTGCTCGGCGCCGCCGACCAGGCGCGGATCTCGTACGGCCACGCGCCCTTCCCGCAGCGGGAGGGGGGCGCCGCGGCGCCGCCGGTCGGGCTCAACGACTGGATGATGGCGTTCCGCTCGGGCGGCCATGTCGAGGAGGCGGGCGCGTTCCTGACGTTCCTGTTCAGCACCGGGTCCGCGAAGACGTACGGCGGCGGGCAGGCCACGCTGCCGGTGACGATGTCGGCGTCGGACCAGTTGCGGGCGGACCGTTCGCAACGGCAGCTGTGGGAGTTCGTCGACCAGATGCCGAGTGCCGAGTTCCACCCGGTGGGGCTGAAGTCGTGGCCCACCGTGCGGAGCGCCGTGCGCCAGCGGATCGGCCGGGCGGTGGTCCGCGGCGGGCGGCCCGCGGACGTGCTTCAGGCGCTGGACGAAGTGGGACAGTCCAGCGCCTGAGGCACCCGCTCCTGGTCACCTGCTCAGGAGCACCCGCGCGTGAGCAGGTGACCAGGGCCCGCTCAAGAACAACCGCTCACGAGCACCCGCTCAAGAACAACCCCTGAGGAGCACCCGCTCCCGGGCCGACGGATCAGCCGACGAGTTCACGCTCCCGCTCGGTGGCGTCCTGCGCGGGGGCGTCGTCCCCGGGCTGGGAGACCACCGGGTGCTTCGGCAGCGCGAACATCAGCAGGAAGATGCCGACCAGGACCGCCGCCGCCCAGAGCAGCGCGTGGCGGAAGCCGTCGATGAAGGCGGCGCTGCCCGCGCCCTGGCGCAGGTGGTCCTCGACGACGTTGAAGAAGACGACCGAGACGAGGCTGAGGCCGAGCGCGTTGCCCATCTGCATCACGGTGTTGATCAGCCCCGAGGCCGAGCCCGCGTGCTCACGCGGCACCTCGGAGAGGATCGCGTCGGTCAGCGGAGCGACGATCAGGCCCATCCCGAGGCCCATCACGACCAGCGGGAGCGCCATCTGCCAGGAGGTGATGCCGAGGCCGTAGTGGCCCGCCTCCCACACGTAGATCAGCACGCCCGCCGCCAGGAGCAGCGCGCCCGCCTGGAGGACCTTGCGGCCGAAGACCGGCACCAGCTTCTGCACGGAGATTCCGGCGGCGACCGAGACGGCGATGGAGAACGGGACGCCCGTCAGACCCGCCCGCAGCGCGCTCCAGCCGAGGCCGAGCTGCATGTACAGCGTCCACGTGAGGAAGAAGATGCCCATCGCGAGGCCGAAGACGGTCTGCACGGCGATGCCGCCCGCGAAGCTCTTCACCTTGAACAGGGACAGCTCGATCAGCGGGGAGCCGTCGCGGCGGGCCTTCGACCTCTCGTACGCGACGAGGACGGCGACGATCACGACGGAGGCCGCCATCATCACGAAGCCCCAGACCGGCCAGCCGTTCTCGCGGCCCTGGGTCAGGGGGTAGACGAGCGCCAGCATGGCGAGGGTGACCAGGACGACGCCGACGAGGTCGAGCTTCAGGGCCTTGGGCGCCTTGGACTCGGTGATGACGCGCGAGCCGAGGACGAGCGCGGCGATGCCGACGGGCAGGTTGATGAGGAAGATCGGGCGCCATTCGAGGCCCGCGATGTTCCACTCGGTGAGCAGCGCTCCGAGCAGCGGCCCCGTCACCGCGCCGAGCCCGACGATCGCGCCGAAGAGGCCGAAGACCTTGCCGCGCTCGTGCGCGGGGAAGGTGGCGTGCACGATCGACAGGACCTGCGGCACCATCAGGGCCGCCATGCCGCCCTGGAGGATCCGGGACGCGACGAGCATCTCGGGGTTCGCCGCGAGACCGCACAGCGCGGACGCGATCGTGAACCCGGTGATGCCGAGGAGGAAGAGCCGCTTGCGGCCGAAGATGTCGCCGAGCCGGCCGCCGGTGATGAGCAGCGCGGCGAAGGCCAGCGCGTATCCGGCGGTGATCCACTGGATCTGACCGTCCGTCGCGCCCTCGTCGTGCCGGATGGTCGGCAGGGCGATGTTGACGATGGTGACGTCGACGAGGTCCATGAACGCGGCCGTCATCACGATGGCGAGGGCGAACCAGCGTCGCCGGTCGGCGACGTCCACTGACGGTGCTGCTGTTGAGGTCATACGGAAAAGCTAAAAGCCATCTAGGTCAGTTCATGTCCTAGATGGACGGCATCCTGGAAAACATGACGACGACCTCCGACACGACCCCGGGCAGGTTGCTCCAACTCCTCTCGCTCCTCCAGACGCCGCGGGAATGGCCGGGCGGCGAACTCGCCGACCGGCTCGGTGTCTCGCGCCGCACGGTCCGCAGGGACATCGACCGCCTGCGTGACCTGGGCTATCCCGTGCAGGCCACGCTGGGCACCGACGGCGGCTACCGCCTCGTCGCGGGCAAGGCACTGCCGCCGCTCGTCCTGGACGACGAGGAGGCGGTCGCGATCGCGGTGGGGCTGCGCGCCGGGGCCGGGCACGCGGTCGAGGGCGTGGAGGAGGCGTCGCTGCGGGCCCTGACCAAGCTGGAGCAGGTCCTGCCGTCGCGCCTGCGCCACCGCGTCGCGACGCTTCAGGCCGCGACGATCCCGCTGACGTCGGGCGACGGCGCCACGATCGCGACGGAGACGCTCACCGTGATCGCGTCCGCCACGGCGGGCACGGAGCGGCTGCGCTTCCACTACCAGGCCGCCGACGGCGCGGCCACGCGCCGCCTGGTGGAGCCGTGCCGGCTGGTGTCGACGGGGCGCCGCTGGTACCTCGTCGCGTACGACATCGATCGCGACGACTGGCGCACGTTCCGGGTCGACCGGGTGTCGGAGCCGTTCGCGACGGGGGCGCGGTTCGCGCCGCGAGAGGTGCCGGGCGGGGACGCGGCGGAGTACGTGCGGCACGCGGTGGCCACGCGGGGCGCGGCGACGTACGAGATGGACGTGGAGTTCGCGGCGCCGGTCGACGAGGTCACCGCGCGGGTGCCGGCGGTGGTGGGGGTCCCGGTGGCCCTGCCGTCGGGCGACGGCTGCCGGCTCCGGGCGACGGTGTCCCAGCCGGTGGAGTGGACGGCGGTCCGCCTGGCGATGACGGGCCTCGACTTCCGCGTGCGCGGTCCCGAGGAACTGGTCGTGGCGGTGCGGGAGCTGGGGGCGCGCCTGTCGGCGGCGGCGACGACGCGGGCGTAGAGCGGGCGTCCCGTCGCCGGGCCGGGTGGGTGGTCGCTCGCGCCCGTGAAACGCGAGCGCCGCGCCCCTGAAGGCTCAGCGGCGGGGCCGCAGGCTTTCAGGGGCGCGGCGAACCGCGCGCGGACGGACCACCGGCCCGCGGCCGCGAACGCGCAGGACCGGGGCGGACGCCGGGGCGCAGAACACCCCGGCCCTCTACCGCCCGGTCCGAGCCGGTCAGGCAGCCGCGTCGAAGCCCGTGTCCCGCGCCAGCTTCTTCAGCTCGAGGAGCGCGTGCTTCTCGATCTGCCGGATCCGCTCGCGGGTCAGACCGTGCTCCTTGCCGACCTCCGTGAGCGTCCGCTCCCGGCCGTCGACGATGCCGTAGCGCATCTTGATGATGGAGGCGGTGCGCTGGTCGAGCCGGCCGATCAGATCGTCCAGCTCCTCGCTGCGCAGCAGCGTCAGGACGGACTGCTCCGGGGACACCGCCGACGTGTCCTCCAGGAGGTCGCCGAACTGGGTGTCGCCGTCGTCGTCCACCGACATGTTCAGCGAGACCGGGTCACGGGCCCAGTCCAGGACGTCGACGACACGCTCCGGCGTCGTCTTGTCGAGCTGGGCGGCGATCTCCGCGGGCTCCGGGTCCCGCCCGTTCTCCCGGTTGAACTCGCGCTGGACGCGGCGGATGCGGCCCAGCTCCTCCACCAGGTGGACGGGGAGCCGGATGGTGCGGGACTGGTCGGCTATGGAGCGGGTGATGGCCTGGCGGATCCACCAGGTCGCGTACGTGGAGAACTTGAAGCCCTTGCGGTAGTCGAACTTCTCGACGGCGCGCACCAGGCCCGCGTTCCCCTCCTGGATCAGGTCGAGCAGGGGGAGGCCGGCGCGCGGGTAGCGGCGGGCGACCGCCACGACCAGGCGCAGGTTGGACTTGATGAAGATGTCCTTGGCCTTCTCGGACGCCTCGACCAGCGCTTCCAGCTCCTCGCGGGTCGCCTGACCCGCCGCGGTGCTGTCGGACACCTCACCGTCGAGGATCTGCCGGGCGTACACGCCCGCCTCGATGGTCTGGGACAGCTCGACTTCCTTGGCGGCGTCGAGCAGCGGTGTGCGCGCGATCTCGTCGAGGTACATGCCGACCAGGTCGCGGTCGGCGATCTCCCCGCCTACGGCGCGAACACTGCGTGCCGCGACAGTCTCGCCGGAGGTGGCGGACTTACGACGGGCTACGGCACGGGTTGCCATGCGTGCTCCCTTGCGGTGGTAGGTCGGCTCGTACACCCTCTCGGGTGCCCTGCTTCCGAAGGAAACAACGACTGGAATCCGGACAGAATTCCCAAGCCGCCCCATCTTTTTTGTGATCATGCAGTACCCTGTCGCGCCACGCCGCGCGAAGAAGGGGGACAGGATGCCGTCGGAGTTCACTGCGGTGCAGGTCAGGCCGGGAGTCGAGGGGGACCTCGTCGCACTCACGGACCTCTACAACCACTACGTCCGTGAGACGCCGATCACTTTCGACACGGCCGTCTTCACTCCCGAAGAGCGACGTCCTTGGCTGCTCTCCCATCCGGAAGACGGCCGGCACCGCCTCCTGGTTGCGCAGGAACGCGAGGACGGGACGTCCGGCCCGATCCTCGGGTACGCCACGTCCAGCCCGTTCCGCGCGAAGGCGGCGTACGACACGTCGGTCGAGGTCACCGTCTACTGCGCGCCCGGCGCGGGTGGGCGCGGTATCGGCACGCTCCTCTACAAGGCGCTCTTCGAGGCGCTCGCCGACGAGGACATCCACCGCGCCTACGCCGGCGTCACCCAGCCCAACGAGGCCTCCGTCCGCCTGCACGAACGCTTCGGCTTCAGCCACGTCGGCACGTACAGGGAAGTCGGCAGGAAGTTCGGGTCGTACTGGGACGTCGCCTGGTACGAGAAGTCCCTCGGCCAGGACGGTCCCGGCCGCGCAGCCGTCCAGTACCCCTAGGACCGCTCGGTACTCCGCTCAGCCGAACTGCACCGAGCGCTTGGCGAGCCCCATCCAGAACCCGTCGATCACCGACCGCTGGTTGTCCAGCTCACCGGCGGCGTCCGCCGCGCCCATCGTGACGAACAGCGGGGCGAAGTGCTCCGTGCGCGGGTGGGCGAGGGCGCCCGCCGGGGACTTGTGCGTGAAGTCGAGCAGTCCGTCCACGTCGCCCGCGTCCAGCGCCCGGTGTCCCCAGTCGTCGAACTCCGCCGACCACGCCGGGATGCCGCCCTGCCGGAGCGCGGCGAGGTTGTGCGTGAAGAAGCCGGAGCCGACGATCAGGACGCCCTCGTCCCGCAGCGGTGCGAGGCGGCGCCCGATGTCCATCAGCTTCTGCGGGTCGAGCGTCGGCATGGAGACCTGGAGGACCGGGATGTCGGCGCCCGGGTACATCTCGACGAGGGGGACGTACGCGCCGTGGTCGAGGCCGCGGTCCGGCACGTCCTGCACCGGCACGCCCGGGGCGCGCAGCAGCTTGCGTACGGAATCGGCGAGCTCGGGCGCGCCCGGGGCGGCGTACGTCACCTGGTAGTAGTGCTCGGGGAAGCCCCAGAAGTCGTAGACGAGCGGGATCGTGCGGGTGGCGCCGAGGGCGAGCGGGGCCTCCTCCCAGTGCGCGGAGACCATCAGGATCGCCTTCGGCCGGGGCAGGTCGGCGGACCAGGCGGCGAGCTGGCCGGGCCACAGGGCGTCGTCGGCGAGCGGCGGGGCACCGTGGGAGAGGTAGAGCGCGGGCATGCGCTCCGGCGCGGGTGCGGTGGACACGGTGACCAGCCTCCTTGAAGTTTCAAGTGTAAGTACTGACGAACGTACAACCGGTTTGTTTAATATTCAAGGAGGAGGTCTTTACGATGGTTGCCATGGAGCCCGAACACACCCCCGACGAGCCGCACTGGCTCACCGACGACGAGCAGCTGACCTGGCGCGCGTACCTCCACGCCACCACGCTGCTGGAGGATCACCTCGACCGCCAGTTGCAGCGCGACGCGAAGATGCCGCACGTCTACTTCGGGCTCCTGGTCGCACTCAGCGAGGCGCCGCGGCGGCGGCTGCGGATGACGGAGCTGGCGATCAACGCGAAGATCACCCGTTCCCGGCTGTCGCACGCGATCGCGCGCCTGGAGAAGAGCGGCTGGGTGCGGCGCGAGGACTGCCCCTCGGACAAGCGCGGGCAGTTCGCGGTCCTGACCGACGCCGGCCTCGACGTCCTGAAGCGGTCCGCGCCCGGCCATGTCACGGCCGTCCGCCAGGCCCTGTTCGACCGGCTCACCCCGGAACAGCAGAAGTCCCTCGGCGAGATCATGCGGATCGTCGCCGAGGGACTTCAGCCCAAGGAGGCCGGGGCGGACCTCCCCTGGCTCAGGTGAGAGCGGGGGCACGGCCGCCGTCACGGCCGTGCGCCGGATCAGTGCGCGATCACCGGGATCGGCACCTCGTCCTCGACACCCTCGGTGCTGCCGGACGCGGCGGCCGGACCGGAGCCCGGGACGCCGGTGTTGATGAGCGCGAACGCGATCGTCGCCGAGACGGCGAGGATGCCGACCGCCCACCAGATGGCGTGCGTGTAGCCGTCCACCATGGCCTGCGCCTGGAGCAGCTGCTGGTTCACGCTGCCGCCCGCGTGGTCCACCAGGTACGCGGTCGTGGCCGAGGCCGCGATCGTGTTCAGGAGGGCCGTGCCGATGGCGCCGCCGACCTGCTGCGAGGTGTTGACCATCGCGGAGGCGACACCCGCGTCCCGCGCCTCGACACCGATCGTGGCGAGCGACATGGCGGGCATGAACGCCGTACCCATGCCGAGGCCGAGCAGCAGCTGGGCGGGCAGGATCAGACCGGCGTACGAGGAGTCCACCTGGAGCTGCGTGAGGATCAGCATGCCGAAGGCGGCGAGCAGGAAGCCCGGACCCATCAGGAGGCGCGGGGGGACCCGCGTCATCAGGCGGGCGCCGATCTGGGTCGAGCCCGTGATCATGCCCGCGATCATCGGCAGGAACGCGAAGCCGGTCTTGACCGGCGAGAAGCCCTTCACGATCTGCAGGTAGTAGGTCAGGAAGAGGAACAGGCCGAACATGCTGATCACGGCGAGGCCGAGCGAGGCGTAGACACCGCCGCGGTTGCGGTCGGCGACGACGCGCAGCGGCAGCAGCGGGTGCTTCACCTTGGCCTCGGTGGCGACGAAGGCGAGGAGCAGGACCGCGGACGCGACGAACATGCCGATGGTGGTCGGGTCCGACCAGCCCTCGGACTCGGCGCGCGTGAAGCCGTAGACCAGGGAGACCAGGCCGAGGGTGGAGAGGACGACGCCGGGGATGTCGAGCGGCGAGCGGTTGCGGCCGCCGGCCGGCTCACGGATGACGAAGTACGCACCGGCGGCGGCGATGATCGCGAACGGGATGTTCACGAAGAACGTCCAGCGCCAGTTCAGGTACTCGGTGAGGAAACCGCCGAGGATCAGGCCCACGGCGCCACCGCCACCGGCGATCGCACCGTAGATGCCGAACGCCTTCGCGCGCTCCTTGGCGTCGGTGAACATGACGGCCAGCAGCGAGAGGGCGGCCGGGGCGAGCAGCGCCCCGAAGAGGCCCTGGAGCGCACGGGCGCCGAACATCATGGCCTCGTTCTGCGCGGCGCCGCCGAGCGCCGAGGCGAAGGCGAAGCCGAGCAGGCCGGTCACGAAGGTCTGCTTGCGGCCCCACAGGTCGGCGATGCGTCCGCCGAACAGGAGCAGGCCGCCGAAGGCGAGCGCGTAGGCCGTGATGACCCACTGCTTGTTGCCGTCGGAGATGCCGAGGTCGGTCTGGGCGGCGGGCAGGGCGATGTTCACGATGGTGGCGTCGAGGACGACCATCAGCTGAGCGAGCGCGATGAAGACCAGGGCCTTCCAGCGGCGCGCGTCGCCGTCGAGAGAAGCCGTTTCCGGCAAGGGGGTACCCACAGCGGGACTCCAAGTCGTGGTTAAGCGTGAGAAATCGGTTCTGTATGGATCCGCACGGACGCCGCGGGTGCGCCGCGTCGCGTGTTCCATGTCGTGGTCGTGCGAGGTCGGGGTCGTACGAGGTCGAGGTCGTCGTACGGGTTCGTGGTCGTACGAGGAGGTCGAGGTCGTACGAGGCGTGGTGGTACGAGGGCGGGGCCTCAGTCCTGGCGGAGGTCCTCCAAGGTCGCGGCCTCGCCCGGGAGTTCCGAGCGGGCGGGTGTCATCAGGCCGTCGAGGAACAGCTGGAGATGACGGTGTACGAAGCGGTCGAAGTCCAGGCACGCGGTGCCGGGCAGCGGCCGGGTGAGCTGGGAGAGGGCGACCATCAGGTCCCCGACGCCGACGTCGGTGCGCAGCTGGCCCGCCGTACGGGCCCGTCCGATGAGCTCCTCGATGCCGGCGGTGAGCCGGTCGAGCGCGGCGACGACGTCCGGGTGGTCCTTGTCGAAGGTGGCGTTCAGCATCGGGCAGAGCGCGCCGATGCGCTCGTCGGCGGCCAGGTGCACGAAGGTGCGCAGCGCCTCGAACGCGGTCTTCTCGCCGGCTTCCTCGGCGGCGAGCGCCTGCTCCGCGTGCTCGGTGACGTGATCGGTGACCGTGAGAACGACGTGGTGCATCAGTTCGCCGCGGTCCTTGAAGTTCCGGTACAGCGTGGCGTTGCCGACGCCGGCCCGGCGGGCGACCTCGTCGAGCGGGAGGTCGGTCCCGTGCTCGACGAGCAGCTCGCGTGCCGCCGCCACGATCCGCTCCCGGTTGCGCACGGCGTCGGCCCGCGGACGCGGGGCACGGCACTGCGGCTGCTCGGTGGCGGTGGCGGTGACCACGGCGGTCTCCTTCGGTCTCGGTTCACTGGGGTGCCGGCGCGTAACCGGGGAGCGAGTCCCCGCTTCACGCGGACACACGACTAAACGGGGAGAACGTCCCCGGTTATTTCCCGGCGCGCATGTGACCTGGCTCACACCCCCCGTGCGGCAGAAACCCACGATCGGCGCACCCAGCGCGCGGCCCGCCGCACCTCGACACAGGGTGATCGAAAAGGAGCCGAGCGTGAGGCGGGTCGAATGCGGCAGCAGCGGATACGCAGGGGCCGACGGGGCGCGATGCTCGCCGGAGCCACGGCGGTGGCCCTCGCGCTGACCATGACGGCGAGCACCGGCCGCCTCCTCGACGGCTCGACGAGCGCGGCGGGCCCCGTGGCCCAGGCGCGGGCGACGTCGCTCGGGCCCTGCATGATCCGCGGCGCGCTCGGCGTGCAGATGTCGGAGGGCGTGCCCACCTCTCCCGGCTACGCCCGGTCCACCGGCACCGTCCGCGCCCTGAACCTCATGATCGACTTCCCGGACGCGCCCGGTGAGGGCACGGCGATGGACCGGCTCGGCGAGTTCTTCCCGAAGACCCAGAAGTGGTTCGAGACCGGCTCGTACGGGCGCCTCGACTACCGGCCCGAGGCTCCCGTCCAGCACTGGCTGCGGATGCCGAAGCCGTTCGCCGCGTACGGGATAGAGCGCGGCGCCCCCTTCGAGCCCGGCTACCGCGAACTGGTCGACGACATCGTGGCGGCGGCCGACCAGGACGTGGACTTCCGCCAGTACGACCTGGTGAACATCCTGACCACGCCGAACGCGGGGCCGTCCGCCCTGGACACCGTGCTGTCCGTGACGTTCGCCGGGAACCACGAGGCGCCGGTCGCCGACGGCGCCCCGCTGTCGAACGTGTCGTTCGTGTACTCCCGCCAGGACGACGGCTCCGGCAGCTACGCGGAGACCGGCTACCGGGTCCTTCCGCACGAGAACGGGCACGTCTTCGGGCTGCCCGACCTCTACACCCAGGACGGCGGCGGGGCCGTCGGGCACTGGGACATCATGAGCGAGGACTGGGGTGTCGGGAACGACCTCCTCGGCTGGCACAAGTGGAAGCTGGGCTGGCTCGACGACTCCCAGATCGGCTGCGCCGCGCAGCCCGGCACCACCGAGCACCTGCTGACGCCGCTCGGGCGGGCCGGCGGGACGAAGATGGCGTTCGTGCCGCTGACCGAGAAGACCGGGTACGCGATCGAGGTGCGGACGCAGGAGGGCAACGACGAGGCGGTGTGCCGGCCCGGCGTGCTCGTCTACAAGGTCGACGCGGACGTGGACACCGGGCACGGCCCCGTCACCGTGGAGGACTCCACGCCGGACAGCGGCGGGTGCACGCGGCGGCCCAACGTGCACGCGGAGCTCTCCGACGCGCCGTTCCGCCCCGGGGAGGTCTTCCGGGACCGGAAGTCGGGCGTGCGGATCTCCGTGGGCGGGGCGGACTCGTCCGGGAACTACCGGGTGTACGTCACCCGCCGCTGAGGTCTTCGGGCTCCGCTCTCAATCGCCGGAGGGGCTCGGCCGAGGTCGCGCTCGCGTCACCGATGCGCGCACGTCCCGCTTGAGGACCTTCCCCGTCGCGTTGCGGGGGAGCTCCGTCTCCTGGAGGAGTACGTGGGCCGGGACCTTGAAGGCCGCCAGGGTCTTCGCCGCGAACGCGCGGACCGCCTCCGCGGTGAGGTCCGAGCCGGGGCGGGTGCGGATCAGGGCCGCCACCTCCTCGCCGAGCTCCGGGTGCGGGACGCCCACGACCGCGGCCTCCAGGACGTCCGGGTGGTCGTGGAGGCAGGACTCGACCTCGACGCAGTAGACGTTCTCGCCGCCCCTGATCACCATGTCCTTGATCCGGTCCACGACGCTGATCCGGCCGTCCGCCGAGGTCGCGAGATCGCCGGTGCGGAACCAGCCGTCCGGGGTGAACGCCGCCTCGGTCGCCGCCGGGTCCCGCCAGTAGCCGCGCACCAGGCACTGGCCGCGCAGCCACAGCTCGCCGATCTCCCCGTCGGGCAGGGGCGTGCCGTCCGGCCCGGCGATCCGGGTCTCCACGGCGGGCGCGGGCCGCCCCACGCTCGCGGGCCAACGGCGGTACTGGTCGCCGAAGTTGGCGGTGACGCCGCCGAGGGTCTCGGTCAGCCCGTAGCCGTTGCGGGGTTCGATGCGTTCGCCGTAGTGGTCGGTGAGCCGGCCGACGAGGTGGGCGGGGGCCGCGGCCCCGCCGGTGTTGAACATGGTCAACGTCGGTAGCGGATCCCCCAACTCCGCTGCCCTGGCCAACAGTTGCAGCGCGGTGGTCGGCACGCCGCCGAAGGCGGCGACACCGTGGTCACGGATCGCGGCGAGCGCCGCGTCCGGGTCCCACTTGCGCAGCAGTACGAGAGTGCCGCCCGCCGCCATGGCCCCGTAGAACCCGGTGAACGCGGCGACGTGGAAGAAGGGGAACGTGAGCAGCCCGACCGGCACCGGCCCCTGCCCGGGGATCTGGCCGCGCCCGAGACTGGAAAGCGCCGCGAAATAGCGGGGGTTGGCGATGGCGCCCATGTGGGCGTGGTGGGTGGCGACGGCACCCTTGGGCCGGCCCGTGGTCCCCGACGTGTAGAGGATCGTGGCGTCCCAGTCCGGCTGCACGTCGATGTCGGGCGGCCCGAGCTGCGGATCGGCGGGCGGCAGATCCACGTACCGCTCGACGCGCGCCCCACCCACGCTCCGCCCCCCGTCATGAAACACGAGCGTCCAGGGCCGCCGCCCTCCCTCTCCTCCCCGGCCCGCGGCATCGAGCCACGGGGCGACGCGCTCGTAGCGCTCACCGTCGACGAGCAGCACGCCGGGCTCGCAGTCGTCGAGGGCGTACGCGAACTCGTCGGCGGTCCACCACGAGTTCAGCGGCACGGCCACCAGACCCGCCAACTGCGCGGCCCAGAAGGCGACTTGCCATTCGGGGTGATTACGCATGGCGATGACGGCACGATCCCCCGGCCGCAGCCCGTAGCCACCCTCCCCCGGGTCGAGGAAACGCCGGGCGAGGGCGCAGGCCGCCGCGAAGAACTCGCCGTACGTCAGCCGTCCGGTCTCGGCGATCAGGAACGGCGTGTCACCGAACGCCCACGTCGTCTCGGCGAACTCCCGCAGCGTGCGCGGCCCTTCGGCGTACGCGAGGCCCCCGTCCTCACCCCGCTCGACGGCGAAGGGTGCACCCGGCGCGGTGAGCAACGCTTCCAGAGAGTCCATTGTGGGACGGTACGTCCGCGCAGCGGGTCCCCGTCAAGATACGTGCGGGCCACACCCCGCCCCGGGCCGACAGCCGCCGGCCCCGCCCCACGATCGCGCCGACCGCCCGCTCACCGCCCACCCGCTCACGCACGGTGCCGCCACGACCGCGAAGGGGCAGAAGTCTCACCCGACCTGCACGGAGGCACCCTCGGCAGGGGGCCACGCCCACCCGCTACACTGGCGCCGGTGTACAGCCGTCAACGGCGGCACACCGCGTCTGGCCTCCGTAGCTCAGGGGATAGAGCACAGCTCTCCTAAAGCTGGTGTCGCAGGTTCGAATCCTGCCGGGGGCACGTTCGTGATCAGGGGAAAGGCCCCGGAAACCGCAGGTCAAGCGGGGTCCGGGGTCTTTCTGTCTCCGCTTTGGGTACAGTCTCGGCACTGTGTCGCACATTCTCGATACACCCCTAGTACAGGGGCGCGGCTCCTAAATGACTCCTAAATGATCAAGCCGTCGTTGCAGGTCACGACACCCACAAAGCGTCCGGCCCCCCTCGCGGCATGAGGGGGGCCGGACTTGTGCGTCGTCGGCTGACCGGGCCACCAGTGGCGGACGACGCACGATCTTGGGGTGTTCCGCCGGGTACGACTTCCCACCATGTCTAACGGATGCCTTGGTTCCGAGTCATTCACCCTTTCGAGCGAACAAGCTTTCGAATTACAGAGACTACCCGTAGCTCTGCGGCGTCGTGGCATATGCCGCAGAGCTGTGCGTGCACTCTTCACGTTTTTCACCCGCCGGGCACGGCGACAGTGGCGCGAAGCCAGGGCTGGCGGCCGGTACTTACCCTCCCCTCTGTCGGCATATGCCGACAGTGTGCATCGTGCACTCGTTCTTGCATTCCGATCACGCCCCGTGTGAACCCCTCGCCGTACAGCGCGCTGTTCACTCCGCGATGTAGGCATACTCCTACAGACATTCGATCATGCACCCACAACGGTGGACAGAGTGCCGTCCGCCTACCCTCCGCCCGACTGGGTCCTCGCCCGTCGCCGGGCCGTGGGCGCCCGCATCCGTGCTCGGCGCCGAGAGGCCGGCATGACGCAGGAGATGGTCGCGCTCAACTCCGGAGTGGACCGGCCCTCGATCGTGAACATCGAGGCGGGGAAACAGAGCCCGTCCGTCGACACCCTGATCCGGATTGCTGCCGCGCTCGGCTGCGACCTCAGCGATCTTGTCTGATGTGGGCGGCGGGCCCGATTGCCGTCGACCGCCGCCCGCCCGCCGTCGTACGGGGTCCCGGTACGACGGCGGGGGCTCATGTCACCAGTGCGTGCCGCGGCGCCAGCCGTCGATGACCGGGCCCGAGTACGCGTGCTTGTGCTGGCCGCCGTGCCCCTTCGGCAGGGTGCAGCGGTAGACCTGGTTGGGGTGCCAGGCCCGGCACTCCGGGACCGTCTCGCTACGGGGCCGCGTGTTCACGGTCACCGCCCTTCACGGCCGGCGCCTCGGTCGCCTTCACGACGCACTCGTCGTGCAGTTCGATGTGCACGCGACTGGCGATGACCGGCGGCCGCGGTACGTACTGTGTCGTCGGCTGGCCGGGGAGCAGCTCGCGCGCGCAGTAGCTACAGCGACGGGCGGTCTCCGCTCTCACGACCGCACCTCGCGCCACGTCTCCGACAGGGCGCGCCTCGTCGGGCAGGCTCGCCAGTTCGCTGCGCAGCGGACGCACGAGGTGATGTGCGCCAGGAGCGCGCGGTACGCCAGGCTTGCCGCCGTATCTGCCACTGCCACTGCGCCGGGTGGCTCGGTATTGTCGGCCATGTCGACTCCATCCAGTCGGCCAACCCCGGGACCGTTTGCGCGGTCGCCGGGGTGCGCCATTTCCTGCGGCGCTTCAGCTCTCACCGGTAGCGTTGTGCATACGGACAGCGATCACTAGGACCGGGCTGTCCACACCCGTCCACAGCTGAGTGGACAGTGGACACTCCGAAGACGGAGGCACCGTGACGGAGTCCTTCGCTGAAGCTCTGCGCCGGTGGCGCGGCGAGCGCAGCCTGCGCGATGTCGCCGACCTCGCCTCGTGCAGCAAGAGCCTCATCTCCTACCTGGAGAAGGGCATACGCCAGCCCACCGCGCAGATCGCCCGCGCCCTCGATGACGCCCTCCGCGCGGGCGGGGAGCTGTCGGCGCTCGCTGGTGTCAGGACGGGCCAGTCACCCATCGAGCAGGCCGACGCCTTACAGGCCGGACTGCACGAGGTCCTCGCCGCAGGGCCGCTCGGCGACAGCAGCCTGGACGAGATCGACTGGACGATCGCCCGGCACGGCCGCGCCACCCGCTACCGGCCCGAGGCCGTGCACTTCCCCGAACTGCTCGCCGACTTCCAGGACTTACGCGTCCTGCTCACCCACCGGCACCCGCCAGCGGTCCGCCGTCGCCTCCTCGTCGGCGCGGCCCGCATGTCCGGCCTCACCGCCCTGACCCTCCTGAAGCTCGGGGACGACCGGGCCGCCTCCTGGTGGCGTACCGCGCGCACGGCGGCCGCATCCGCCGAGGACCGGACCACCCTGTCGTGGGCGTACGCACATGAGGCGTACCAGCTGTACTACACCGGCGACCTGTACGGCGCCGTCGAGTTGGCGATGCGCGCACAGCAGGTGGCGGGCGGCCTGCCGTGCGTCGGCCCGGCCCTTGCCGCTCCCCTTGAGGCCCGCGCCCATGCGCGGCTCGGCGACGGAGAGTCGGCTGCGCGCGCCCTCGTCTCCGCGGAGACTGCGCTCGGCCGGCTTCCCGAGGACGAGCAGATCGGCAGCGCGTTCGGGTACAACGAGTCCCAACTCCGCTTCCACGCGGGGAATGCGCTGACGCATCTCGGGGAGACAGGCCGTGCCCGGGAGGAACTCTCCCGTGCCGCCGAGCTGTACCCGACGGCGGAGCGGATGGACCGGGCTCTCGTCGCGCTCGACACCGCCATGTGCACGGTGATGGACGGCGATCCGGCCAACGCTGCCGACCAGGTCACGCGCACCCTGGTGGGCCTGCACCAGGAACATCGCACCGCACTGATCATCTACCGCGCGCAGCAGGTCGCCGATACCGTGCCTCCCGGTGCACATGGGGTGCATGAGGTGCGGGCGCTGCGCGAGATTCTCGCGCTGCCCCCAGGCGAGATGGAGCGCACGCGTGGAGATCAGCACGGCGACAGCGGCTGACACAGACGTCCTGTCGGTGATCCTCGGGGAGATCGAGGAGTACTACGGCGGCGAGTACACGCTCGGAGACCCTGACCAGATACGGGCCGCGCTCTTCAGCGAGCAGCCCGTCGCGACGGTGCTCCTCGCCCGCGACGGTGACGAGGTGCTCGGCATGGCGTCGTACTCGCGGCTGTGGCCCGCGGCCGGTGCCGACACCTCGCTGTACCTGAAGGAGTTGTTCGTGCGGGAGTCGGCACGGCGCCGCGGCGTGGCCCGCGCTCTGATGTCCGCGCTCCGCGAGGAAGCCGTGCGTCTCGGCTGCTCGCGTGTCGAGTGGACGGCCGACACCGACAACCCGCCCGCGCTGGCCCTGTACGAGGCGCTCGGCGTCCAGCCGCACCAGGGCAAGGTCTTCTACCGGGCATGACGAAAGGGCCCCGCCCTCCCGAAGGAGAGCGGGGCCCTGGTCAGTTGCTGAGATCGTGCATGTACGCGCGCGCCTCGTCGGGTACCGGCTGCGGCGGCGGTGGCGGTTCGAGCTGCGCCTGGCGCATGTAGGCGACGAGCGAGCGCGCCCACCCGGCGATGTACCGCAGCGCGAAGTCTTGCGCGGTGATCCTCGCGCGGTCGGCCTCAGCCTGTAGACGATCCTGTTCGGCGTCGCGCTCCAGGCGCGCGATGTGCTCGCCGAGCTTGTCGGTGACGGCAGTGAAGTCGTCTCGCCGTTCGGCGCCGCGCGGGCGGCGGGGCTGGCGCCGGCCGATGACCGCGGTGAGGATGCCGCCCGCCGCGGTGACGAGGGCGACGGCGAGGGCGCTCAGCGCAGTCAGCATCTCAGGTCTCACGCTGGGGCTCCTGTCGTGCAGGCTCGTCCCAGCCGATGGCCACGAGGCACACTGCGCCGAACGCGCCGAAGATCATGGCGATGATCCAGCCGCGGCTGAACTCGCCGAGTGGCCACCAAGAGACGAGGTAGGCCATGGCCCACGGGGTGGCGATCAGCCACACCGCGAGGAACCCGGGCCAGTCCCTGCGCGCAGGGAGCCATGCGGACGCCAGGGCGATGACCCCGGCGGCCACCCACGCCCACCCCCAGAACTCCAGAGGGCGCAGCTTCAGCAGCAGTGTCAGACCGTTGGAGTTGCCCGTGGGCTGGCTCGTCTGCCCGTATCCGTAGAGCACGGCCATGGTTCCCTTGAGGGTCAGCAGGGCGCCGCGGCGGCCCAGGCGCCGGGTGAGCTGCTGGACCGCCGGTCTCATCAGACGTCCGAGCGCGGAGTGTGCGGTGCCGCCCATCCGGCGATCCACGACGCGGCGGCCGGGACCAGGGCGAGGACGAACGGCTCCAGGGCGTCGGGCATGCCGGAGACGAGGGACGGGTTGTCGGTGACGGCGCCGAGGATCGCGAGCCCGGCGAGGCTCGCGAGGTAGGCAAGGGCGCTGGACGCCGTGACCTTCTTCTCGATCGGGGCGGAGGGGCTGGCCATGGTCGACCTCACTTCTTGGGGAGCTTGAGCGTCTGGCCGACGGAGATTTCGTCGGCATTCTTCAGGGAGTTGAGAGTGGCGATGTCGCGCCACCGGGCGGCGCTGCCGAGCTTGGCCGCGGCGATCGAGGAGAGGGTGTCGCCCGCGCGCACGGTGTAGGTGGTGCTCGGCTTGAGCCGGTCGCGGACGAGGCCGCGCAGCCAGGCCATGCCGAACCCGCGCGGGTCGACCTTCCCGGGCTGCCACTCCAGATGGCCGATGACGGAACGTTCCGACCAGCCGTGGTGGCGGCAGATCGCGGCGGCCACGCGCTCGATCGCCTCGATCTGCGCAGCGGGCCACGGGTCGCGGCCGTCGCCGAGGTTCTCGCACTCGAAGCCGTAGAAGCGGGCGTTGCCGTCGGTGTTCGCCTCGTTGTCGGCGGGCAGCGCGCGCTCGTCGATGACGGCCTGGAGGACGTCGTCGTCGCCGAGGCCTGCGTGGTTGGCGCGGCCGTAGCCGACGAGGTGGACGGTGCCGTTCTTGGCGATGACGCCGTGGCACAGCGGGCCGGGCAGGTCGGCGTGCCCGTCGCGGCAGATCCGCACCGTGGCCGCGGTGCCCGAGGTGACGGTGTGGTGGATCATCACGCCGTTCACGGGGCCCCAGGCGCCTTTGTGGTTGCGGTTGTGGTGGCGCCAGTCGCCGACCTCAACCACGGTCAGGCCCTCGGCCTTCAGTGCGGCGAGGAACTCGGCGGCGGTCATGGGTGGTGCCACGGTCAGATCCCTTCGGGGGTGATGGCGAGCTTGAACTCGGCGAGGGTGATGCGGACGTTCTTCGGCGCGGTGTGTCCGGCGAGCAGTGCCACCGGCGTGCCGACGGTGACGAACATCTGGTGCGTCTTGTGGAAGCACTGGATGCCGGGGCTGGGGGCGCGATGCTCGGTCGCGGTGGAGTCCGGGCCGCCCGCCAGGGAGAGCGGGTCGCGGACGTAGCGGTCGCGCAGCTCGTCGTAGTCGCCGGACTCCCAGTAGATGAGCGACGTGAGCGTGGCCCAGCCGCCGATGGTGGGCCAGATCAGCCCGGACCGGTCGTCGCGCTGCCAGTCGCGCACCTCGTAGCCGAGCGGGTCGACGGGGTCGTGCATGCCGTGCGGGTCGTAGGACTCGGCGCCCGCCGCATACGGGAACCGGACGATCGAGTAGGTGCCGCCGGGCGCGATGGCCTGCGGGGTGTCGGTCTTCAGCGAGCAGACGTACACGTTCGTCACGAGGCCTCCAGGAACGACGAACGCCCCGGCCATCAGGCGCGGGGCGGCGGGGTGTTGGGCAGATCAGGCGGCAGCCTCGTACCGGCCGGACGCGTAGAGGATGTCGCTGGCTGCCCAGACGAACGGGGCGGTGCTGTCCCAGATCGGAGCGTTGGCCGCGACGAGGCCGGTGCCGAGCTGGTCGACGAACGTCTTCACACAGCCGCTGTTGAGCGTGCTGTAGATGGCCGTTCCGGCGTAGTGCAGGGAGGCGCTGTTGTCGAACGCATCGGCCTGTACGATGCGCTGGCTGAAACCGGCGGCGGGCGCTGCGGGAAGTCCGAACCACCAGTTCTCACTGGACCCGCCGCCGCCGGCCGCCGAGGTCGACCCCCATGTCAGCTGAAGGACCCAGTCGACGGTGCGTCCGGTCTTGAGGTACCGGCCGGTCAATGATCCGTTCCCGAGCGTGGGGGCCGCGCCGCCGTCGGCTCCCCAACTGGGCGTGTACGTCGACCAGGCGCCGAAGAACGAGTTGAACTGATCTCTGATCTCGGTGTTGAACATGGCCGCGGTGGCTACCTCACCGGACGTCCAGGTGCGGGGTGAGAACGTCACTTCAGCACCTGCCCTACCCTGCTCGGCTCGGTCGGCGGGATCGGGGCATCGGTGGGCCGGTCCGGGTTGGCCGGATCGTTGGGATGCCACCAGAACCGCCGATTCGGGCGGGGCTGTTTGAGCAGCTGCGCCTCGATCGCGGCGACCTCGTCGGCGGTGGGCACGATGATCGACACCCAGCCGTAGCCGCAGGTGACGCAGGCCCAGCGTGGGTCGGCTGGGGAGATGATGTCGGCGCTGCCACACACGCACTGCACGAGCCAGCGGTTGGAGTCGACGCGGGCGTACAGGGCAGGCTCTCCATCGAGGACGCCGTCCGGCATGGTGACGCGTCGGCTCAGCCGGTACTCGGTCCAGACGAAGACCAGCTCTGCGGGCAGGGTGTCAGCCCACGCGTCGGCAGGCATGGGCGGCGGCGGCACGTAGTAGTTCTCGGCGCGCACAACGGCGATGGCCACAGGCTGCTCCTGTCAGTAGGCGAGGCGGGTGGTCGAACCGAGCACCCCGTACACGGGGTCGCCGAGGACCCACACAGAGTCGGTCGACGATGCGCTGGTGTGGAACGTGATCACGTGCGAGTTGTGCTTGATGGTCTCGGTGTAGCCCTCGACCGTGACGCGCATCGACGGCGCGGTCGCCTGCGCGGGCAGGTTGTAGACGGAGAAGTACGAGCCGATCTCGGCGTCGAGGATGTCCAGGTAGGTGGACATGGTGTGCGCCTCGATGGGCACCTCGCGCAGTTCCGGCATGGGGTTGGCGTAGCGGGACACCAGCCACGCCGCGGCGTCCAGCACCGAGTTGTCGGACGTCTTCAGGACGGTCAGGTCCTGCGGGTACTCGCCGAACGCCAGCACGCTCGCGGGCGCGGACACACGCTGCGTCGCCCCGCCGGGCCGGGACGCGTCGACGAGGTTGACCATCTTCTGGTCGTCGTCCGCCAGCTCGATGCCCGGCTCCAGGTCGGCGTAGTTGATGGTGAACGTTTCCGCGCTGGGCGACGGGTTGTAGCGCACATCCCGCGACTGGTACGCCAGTCCGTACCAGTCCCGTTCGGCCCACAGGCGGCCGGACTCGGTGGCCTCGACCTCCCGCATCCGTGCGACGACGGAGGAGCCGCCGGGCCCCTGGCTGGCGACCGGGTCGTGGGTGGTGCCCCAGATGGTGACGGAGTCCAGGCCCGCGTACCGGGCCAGCCGCATGATGCGCTGGTCTGCGTCCTCGCCCGCGAAGCCGGTGGCGCCGGCGGCGTAGTGCTGGGCGAGGTCGGCGCCGATCGACGTGTACGGGGCGTAGATCGCGACGTGCCCGATGCTGCCGTTGAACAGGCGGCCGCCGCGGTGGCTGCCCACCCACAGCAGTCGCAGGTCGGTCGCCGCGAACACGGGCACGGTGGAGTCGACGAGGACGCCGTCGACCCAGATGTCCGAGGCGGCCTCGTCGAAGACGACGTGATGCCACGATCCGTTGGCCATCGTCGTCGGGCCGGAGATGGTCTCCACGTTCAGGGTGCCGCCGGTGTCGGTCCACTCCAGCAGCAGCCCGCCGAGCGTGGAGACGGTGAGCGTGATCTGGTACTGAAGGTCAGCCGAGGCCAGGCCGAGAACGGCGCGCGTGGTGGTCGTGGTCTGGAACCAGCACTCGAACGCCAGATACCCGGCGGTCATCAGCTCGGCGACCACCGGCCCGAGGTCGCACGTCAGGTACTTGCCCGCGCTCGCGGTGGACGGCGTGAACTGCGGATGCTGGTCGCCGGTCTCCGCGGCCCCCGCGGTGGCCGCCATCTCCAGCGTGCCGCCGGATCCGGCCTGGGTGAGAGCGAGCGCGGTGGCCGCCTTCCCCGACAGGTCGCCGGCGCTCGTCGCCCCTGCGTCCTCGGTGAGCGGGTAGTAGGCGACCGGCCCGTCGGCGATGATCTCCTGCGCCACCATCGAGCGGAGCGGCGGCTGCTTGTTGAGCCGCTTGAACAGGTCCGTCGCCGAGATCTGGACCTTGGAGTACAGGCCCTCCCACTGCACCGGGAACTCGTTGACCATGCCGTAGAAGCGGGGCCTGATCTTCGCGCCCGCCAGGTCGAACTCCGCGAAGTCACCGGTGCCGTTGTTCGAGCGTGAGGCGCCGAGTTCGGCGGTGACCTGGTTGACGCCGACCCACGCGGGCGTGGCCAGCGAGCGGCGCACGGTCCACCCGAACCCGTCGCCGCTGGTCTCCCAGTAGACGACCCCGGACGCCTCGCGTACCCGCCACCACGCGTGATCGATGGGGTTGTACGTGAGCACGGTCGCGCTGCCGTCGAAGTAGCCGACGTCGTTGACCAGGCGCAACGCGCCCGTGACCGGGTTGTACGAGAACCCGATGCGGGTCCCGTCCGTCCCGCTGTTGATCATCATGGTGGCGGTGGCGGAGGACGACCCGTTCGCCTGCGGCAGCGTCACCGGCTTCACGCAGAAGCTGGTGCCCCACAGCCGCCAGTACCGCGTCGACTGGTACGCGGCGAACCCGTTCACGGCGGCCGGCACCCGGGCCCGGCCGCCGACCTCGGACACCCCGCCGTAACTGTTCACCCACAGCGACGTGTTCAGCTTCCCGTCGTCGAAGTCGTCGCCGAGCAGTTCCAGCGCGTAGGGCTGCGGCCCGGTGGGCGCCGTCGGGATGATGGCCTGCGAGATACGGATGGGCGCGTTGCGCCGCACGAACGGGTAGTAGGGCGACGACGTGTTGCCGGGTGTGAACCGGCCGTCCGAGTTGTCGAGCACGAGGGTGGCCGTGCCGGGCTGCGTCTCCGACAGTTCGTCGGATGCCCCCCGGGTGATAGTCACCCCCTGCACCACGTCGACGTACTGGGTGATGTCCGTCCACGTGATCGTGGACGGTGCCTGCACCAGGCCACCCCACCCCATTTCAACGAGCAGCGGCACGTAAACCCCCTCAGCTGGCGAACTGGAACCTGACGCCCTGATTGCGGCCGAGCTTGGTGAACAAGCGCTCCATCTCCCGGGCCACCGCGACCGGGTCCATGGCCTGCTCGACGGTGATGTAGACGTTCATGCCGCCGCTCGCACCGGCCGCGACCGCAGGCCGGCCGAGGACGGGGCGCGTCGCCGCGACCTTCCCGGCCACGACGCCGAGCGCGCGGTCGAGGACCGGGGTTCGCTCGGTGAGCCCGGCCGCCAGGCCCTCGGTGGAGTAGCGGCCCACCTGCGCCATCACGCGCGACGGCGACTTGATGCCGAGCGCCTTGCGGATGGCCTTGTCCATACCCTTGGCGATCTTCAGCATCTGCTTCTCGATCGCGTCCTGCTGCGACGACAGGCCCTTGAGGAAGCCCTTCCCCGCGTTCTTGCCCGAGTCGTACAGAGCATCGGCGCCAGAGCGGCCGAGGGTCTCGGCCTGCGCGTTCACCTTGTACTGCGTGGAGTTGATCTCCTTGAACAGCTTCGACGAGGACCCGGCCAGCGCGCTCGCATACGCGTAGCCCTCCTCCGGGCCCATCTCCAAGATCTCGCGCAGCATGGTCTTGTTGAGACCGCGCTTCTTCAAGGTGCTGACGTACGAGGTGAACGTCTTCATCTTGGCGAGCCGCTGTTGCAGCTTGCTGTTGATGCCGGACGCGGTGACCTGCTCCTCGCCCTCGAACATGCCACCCAGAGACGCCGACTTCTTCGCCCCGACCCGGGTCGACTCGGCGAAGTCCTTCGCCCTCTTGATCGTCGCGGCCAGGGCGTCGCGCTTGCTCGCCAGCGACAGCAGCTTGTTCGTCTGCCGGTTGACGTACGCGACGTAGAAGTTGTCCTTCTTGCCGGTGAACGCCTTCCAGATGTCGGCCGCCAGATCCTTCGCTGTGGCCTTGATCTTGTCCTTCGACCCGGTCAGGCCCTTGATCAGACCAGACCCGACGTCCCGGGCCAGGGCGGTGGTGCGCTTCGACGGCGAGGCGATCTGCAACTCCGTCTTCATCGCGGTGATGATCGCGCCCGCCACCGAGCGGGCCCCGCTGGTGACCGTGCTCAGCGACCCGGTCATGCCTGCGGCCAGGCCGCGGCCCACATCCCCGCCCAGCGCGCCGAGACCGTGCGGCACCCGGTCCTGGTTGATCGCCTCAACCAGACCGCGATGCTTGGCCGTCGACCGGGCGTTGATGACGTACTCGCCGTTCGACGCGAACATCGGAATGCTGTCGGAGCGGCCGGTGCCCGGCCCGGAGATCGGGCCGCCGCCGGCGCGCTTCTGGATGCCACCCCGCCACGGGAACGAGGGGGCGACGTTGCCGTCCCGGGTCTGCTTGTAGTGCGTCCACACGGTGACGTTCCGGTCGCGCAGCCCGGCGAGCAGACCGCGCACCATGCGGATGACGCCCGACGCCCGGTCCTTGCCGTTGACGGCGACGCTCCGGTCCTTGAGCGAAGCCAGCTGGCCCTTGCCCTCGCGGATCTTCGACTTCAGATCATCGATCTTCGCGAGGAGCGCGGACCGCTTCGACGGCGGCACCGACTTCAGCTGCTCCTTGGCCGTCCGAAGCTGCGCCTCCCACGAGTTGATGTTCAGCTGCAACTTGCCCGCGGCCAGCTTCGGCGCGGTCGCCGCGGCGAACCCGCGCGCCTTCTCCTCGGCCGTCTTCAGCCCGGAGATGTACGAGTCCTTGAACTCGGAGAACTTCCGGTCAGCGGTCTTCAGCTTGTCGCCGATGCCGGGCACCCACCCGAACGCGGTCGCCGCGGCGTGCAGGACACCGCCGAGCGCGGTGACCATGCCGCCCGTCACGGTGCGGAACACCGACAGCAGGGTCGGCAGGTTCTGCACGCCGACCTCAACCAGCGTCAGGAAGGCCGTACCGCCCTGCCGGGCGAACTCCTGGATGGAGCCCTTGTTCCGCTCGATCGTGTCCGAGAGGCGTTGCAGTGGGCCGCGCGCCTTGTCGACCTCGGCGAAGCTGGGCAGGAAGCTGCCGACCAGAGCGGAGCCCACGTCCTTCAGGGTGGGGCCGAGGATGCTCATGATCTGCATGATCGACTTGAGGCCGAAGCCCAGATCCTTGAAGACGGGCGACAGGGCCTTGATGCCCTTGCCCAGCCCGTCGAGGACGGTCTGCGTCGACAGCCCGGCGTTCTCGAATGCCTGGCCCAGCAGCGGCCCAAGGGCGCGCGCGGTCTCGCCTGCGAACCGGCCGATCGCGGGCAGTACCCGGTTGAGCATGGAGAACAGGCCGTTCAGGAACGAGGCGCTCCCGGAGATCCCGACCTTCAGCCCGTCGAACATGCCGGGCAGTCCCTTGCCCAGCACGTCTCGGATTCCGCCCGACAGCGCGGTCAGGGTCGGCTTCGACGCGGCACCGAAGTCGAGGAAGCTACGGCCGAGCCGGCCGACCCCCGTCGCCATGTCGCCGACGAACTGCTTGCCCAGGGTGAGGTTGGCCTGGAGGTCCCGCTGGAACCCGGACTCACGGAAGACGCTGCCTGCCCGCTTGGCCAGACCGCCGAACGTGCCGCCGAGGTCGACCATGTTCCGGCGCAGGATCTTGACCAGCGGCCCGGCATCCTTCACCGCGCGGGTGAAGCCGGGCAGCATCGCCTTCTGGACGTCCCGGCCGGCCCCGCTGAACTCCTTCTTCAGCGAGACGAGTTCCTTGGTGAAGCCGCGCGCCTCGGGGCTGAGCTTCTTCAGGGCCTTGTTGTACTCCTTGGTGCCCTTGGCCTGGGCCTCCATGGCGTCGCCGACCCCGGCGAACCCGAGCTTCAGGGTGCCGCCGGCCAGCGCTACGCCGGCCATCATCGGCACCAGCGCGCCGAGCGCGGGCAGCAGCGACAGGCCTGCCGCGGCGGCGATGCCCATCATGGCGCCGCCCGCGCCGCCGCCGCTCTTGCCGAGCGACTGGGCGACGTCCCCGCCCGCGTCGGCCACATCGCCGAGCCGGTTGGAGAGCGACGGCAGCCCGTCGCTGACGGAGCGGGCCGCGTCACCGAACGACGTGAGGCGGCCGCTCAGATCGCGTAGCCGTCCCTGAGCGTCACGGGTGAACCGCTGCACCGAGTTGGTGCTCTGGCGCATGGAGTCGTCCAGGCGCCGGTGCAGCCGGGCCGCACTGTCGCCCGCCCCATTGAGGGTGCGCGACAGATCGTCGCGGCCGCTCAGGATGAAGTTCAGACGCTGCGAGGACACAGCCCGCCCCCTCTGCTTGAGGCGGGGCGCGGCCCGCTATTCGGTTGTGGACGCCGCCTTCAAGCGGGCCTCGTGCTCATCGATCCACCCGGCGAGGTACTCGAACTCGTCGACCGTCAGGTCGTCGACGTCGCGCGCTGTGTAGTGCAGGTAGTACGCGAACAGCGGCAGCAAGGTCAGGCGGCGGTCGGCGAACCATCCGTCACCAGACTGGGCGGGACGGGGCCCGGATCTTTTGGGAGTTCCTCGGCCTGCTTGATGGCCAGCTCGCAGGCGTCCTTGTCGTGGGCTGCCTCCCGCAGTTCGTCCCACGCTGCGGCCAGTTCCTCCGGCTGGTCCCGGAACGAGGCGTACACCTGGAGGGCGAACGACTCGACCTCTCGTGCATCGAGGCGCACGATGAGCTCGTCGTCGAACGGGTCGAACTGCGCCAGCCGCAGCGCGGGTTCGTTGCGCCTCTTCAGCGCCCAGGCGACCGTGCGCACCGCAGTGACGTCGCCCTCGTGCAGGCCTTGGCGGACTTCGGCCCACTTCATGTCGGCGGCCTTCTCGATGGCCATCACCTCGGAGGCGCGCAGCCGCCGCGCGTCCAGGGTCTCGGGCTCGCCGCCCTCGGGCGTGTAGACGATGATCACGTGTTGCTCCGGTTCAGGTCAGGCGGCGGCGCACGTCGTCCAGGACGCGGCCGACCTCGCGCTCGATACGGGGGGTGTGGGCGCGCACCGTGCGGTCCCACCACAGGGGGGTCGCATCCTGCTGCACCCAGCGGCGCCGGTTGCCGTACACGGGGTGGCGGATCCGGCCGGTGTTGAGGGCTGCGGGCATGCCCCGCAGATCGGCGGGGAGGTGGGACCGGTCGATCCACACTCGGGCGCCGGCGGACCCGGCGGAGGTACGCACGCTGATACGGATGGCCTCGGCGATCGTGGCGCGCATCGGCCGCGTCGTCGGGGACGGGCCGCCCGGGGGCGTGCGCCGCGGCTGGGAAACGATCCGCAGTTCACGGATGGTCGACTGGAGGTCGTCCTTGAGCGGCTCGGCCGCACGCCGGATCCGGCGCTGCATGGATGAGCGGATGTTCTCGTTACCGGCAGCCCGCAGGCGCCTCTGGAGTTCCAGCAGGCTGCCGGTGTTGAGCAGGCGAACGTCACGCACGACGCACCTACAGGGTGATGTCGGTAGAGATGTACTCGATGGCGGGCTGGTTCGTCCCGTCGTACAGGCCCGTGAAGCTGATGGTGGGCTTGACGACGTCGAAACCTTCGACAGTCGGCGGGGCCTCGTCGATACGGATCGCGGGCAGCTTGATCCGGAACGTCTCATAGTAGGTGGTGGCGATGTTGGCGCCGGTGAACTCCCACAGGAAGGCGGTTGCCGCGTCGCTCGTGTGCAAGTCGTCGAGCGTGGTGGCCACGTAGTCCATCTCGATCGAGCCAGTGATCTTCACCTGGTCGTTGGAGATCGGCTCCTTCTTCAGCCCGGCCTGTCCGGCGTAGAAGCGGTCCACAGCCTGGGGACGCTCGATCTTCACGGACACCTTGCGGATGCCGTCCAGCGCCGCCTCGGAGGCGTAGACGCCGGACTTCAGCGCCATCTGCCCGAAGTGGAACGGAGACATCGTGGGGTACGAGGCGACCACGAGCGTCTGCGTCTCGTCACAGTCCTTCGCGTCGAACTCGAAGCTCGCGGTGAGCATGCCGCCCACCTCGCACGAGAACTCAGCGCTCGTGACCTTGCAGCCCAGAAAGGTCTTGTCGGTGACCGTGCCCGTGGTGAGGGGCACGCCCTTCTGGATCACCAGGGACTTGCCCGCCGTGTCAGCGAGCGTGTGCGTTTGCAGGTACGCCGCTCCCGCGCCCTGCTGCACTGGCGTGACCGTCGTGCCCATGAGCGCCTGGAGCAGCACGCCCATGCCCTTGTTGGTGACCTCCAGGTCCACGCTGCCGTTGGCCTCGCGCTGGGTGACCACACGCCGCCCCGACAGCGGCAGCAGACGGCCGGCTGCGATGCCCGCCGATTGCGCCGTGGTCTTCTTCAGGGCCAGCGATTCCTTGGTGAACTCGATGTGCTTGGACGGCGCCACGTAGGTGCCATACGCCGACTCCGCGCCGATGCTGAGCTGGGCGCCGAGCCCGGACCCGATCGCCATGTCAGACCTCGTCCTTCTGCGGCGACTTCGCCGCCGCCTTCTTCGGCTTGGAGCCCGGCTCCTCGATCGACTCCCACGTCGCCGTCTGGCACACGTAGGCCTCGAACCGCTCGTCGGGCACTTCGACAATCTCGTCGGGCTCCACCGTGCGACCGCCCAGCTCAGGCACGGTCACCGGCTCGGGCCCGACCAAGCGCACACGCGCCATGGGGAACTCCTTGAGGTGGGAATGGTTGGATTAGATACGGGCCCGGCAGGAGACCGTGAAGACGAGGCCCGCCTGGGCGCCGTCCGGGGTCTGCTCCTGCGTGAGACTGCCGGCCGTCAGGTGGGCCCACAGCACCGTCCCGTTCAGGGTGGGCGCCTCCGGCGCCGCGTCGGTGGCGCGCAGCGCGTCCTCGACTTGCGCGAGCAGCTCAAACACTGCGGCCCGCCGCAAGGCCATGTCCTTGTCGCCCGCCCGGACTTCGGCATGGCAGGTGATCGTGAAGTCCTCGTCCCGGGTGCGGGCGCCCACCGACGCGAACTCCTGCTGAATCTCGGCGGCCTGGTCGGCGCCCGGCGCCCACCCGATGTACAGGCGGCGCCGGGACGTGTAGTTCACCGCCGAGGGCCCATCGATGACCTCGGCATCCGACAGGCCCGGAGCAGCCCGCAGGATGGCCAGCAGCGCATCGATAGCCGCGCCCGCACGCGAGGTCGCCATCACGCCACCCCCGGCGGCAGCTTGAACGGTTCGAGCAACTGGAGAACCCGGTTGGGCACCGCGTACCCGAACCCGGGGATCGGCTCAGAGACCGAGTAGTCGTCGCTGCTGCTCTGCCCGCGCGCGCTGCCGTACTGCGTGCGCCACAGGTGCTGGATCAGGATGCGCGCGGCGAGCTTGATGGTGGGCGGGGTCTCGGCCCGGCCTGCGGTGTAGGTGACCGTCCACGGCCCGCCGTAGAACCGGCCGCCCGACAGTTGCCGCACGACGCCGGTCGCGCCGTCGAGGTGCAGCTGCGCGACGTCGAGCGACGCCCCGCCCGTCAACTGCGGTGTGACGGACACGAGAGCCAGGGCTGGCACCTTCAGCAGGCACAGCGTGCTGCCGGTGCCGTTGGCGGTCTCGGTGACGGTGCGTTCCTCGACTACGCCCACCAGGTTCTCGATGGGCGCGGTGATGCCGTCGATGTACGCCTGAAGCTCAAGGTCGTCGCCGCTGCTCTCGATGTCGAGCTGGGCCTTGGCCTCGGCCAGAGTGATGATGCCCATGCCGCCCCCTCGCTACTCGGTGCGGGTCTCGGGGTCCTCGGCTCGGCCTCCGCCGCGCGAGGTGTCGGCAGCCTTCTCGGCGGCCTGCTGCTCGGTGCCGCCCGCCGCCTCGGCGGCACGCTCGCGGGCTGCGGCAAGGATGGCGTCGCGCTCCTTGAGGACCGAGGCACGCGGCTTCTTCGCCGCTGCTTCGGCGTCCAGGACGCGCAGCGCCTCGTCCTCGTCGGCGGTGGAGAGGAAGGCCAGCACCTCGTCGACCTTGGCGGCCGTCGGATCGAACGGCTTGTCCGCCCCGTCGTCCTCGGCCTCGACCGTGCTCGGCGCGGCCACCGTGACCGGGGCATCGTCGGGTGCGGCCTCGGCGCGCTCGCCGTCGGCCCATCCCGCGGCCGCCTCGTCGTCGACCTCGACAACGTCGCCCACGACCCACGAGAAATCCAGTCCGGCGATGGACTGCAGAATCCGGATACGGGCCATGCCCGCCTCCTTTCGGAGCAGGCGGCCCCGACCATGCCGGGGCCGCGATGCGGGCAGGATCAGGTCGCCGAGTGGGCGTAGACGCGGAACGCCGAGGCGTCGTCCGGCTTGGCGTCCAGGCGCAGGAAGCCGAGGAATCCGACCTGGAGGTAGTCGGCGTACCGCTCGTCGAGGCGCATCATCTGGCCACCGGCCACCTGCCGGACCACGTAGCCCGCGTTGATGTCGCCGTAGCCGATCGACTTGGCGTTCGCGGCCGGGGCCGGGATCCCGTTGTCGATGAGCACGCCCTGGCCGAGCAGCAGCGACGGGGCGCCGGCCTGGACGGACGGCTCCCACAGCGGACGGGACTGGCCGTCCTTGAGCTTGCGCACGACCTTGAGCGCGGAGTCGGACATGGCCCACTGCGCGCTCGCCCGGTACGCCGGGTCGATGGAGTGCTGAAGGTCGATCAGGTCGTCGTAGGTGACCGACGTGGTCTGCCCGGTCTGACCGGTCTTGCCCGCGGTCGCGTTGGTGAACAGGCCCTCGGGCTGCGCGGTGCCCGTGCCGGTGGCGAGGTGCGCGGCGACGGCACGGCCGATGCGCTCGCCGAGCTTGCGCGTCAGCCACGACTCCACGCCGAACACGTCGTCCTGCAACAGTTGCAGCGACAGGCGCACCAGCTTGGAGGTGTAGGTGTAGGCGCCGAGGGTCTTCTGCCCGAGGGTCACATCCTGCTCGGTGACCTGAGAGTTCTCGGCGAGGATCGCGCCGATGTTCCCGGTGTCGTCGTTGGTCGGCCAGTTGAGCGGGTTGCCGGACGCGGTGGTGATGACGTTCGCGGCGCCGAGCAGACCGCCGTACGCCTTCATCACCTCAGTGATCCGGTTCAGGGTCTCGGTCGGGATGAAGTACCCGCCGGCCGTCCCCGGCGACGTCGCACCGGCGCGCACCTCTGCCTGGTTCGACATCATCAGCGTGCGCTGCTCATGGGACAGCCCGCCCATGCCGTGCCGCACGTACACGTCGAACGCGGCCCGGTACTGGGCGTCCTGGTCGATCTCGCCGCGGTCCTCGGCGTTCTCGCTCCCGGTGGCGATGACGGCCTGGTCGCGCTGCACCGTGTCGAGGCGGGCCGAGCGCTCCATGCGCTCGATGTCCTGCGACGTGGCGGTGAGGTCCGCCTCGGCGGCGTCCCACTTCTCGCGCTCCTCGGCGGTCAGCTCGCTGCGGCCCTCGGTCTCGGCGCGAGCCTGGATCTCCTGCATCTGGGACCAGACGTTGGCCCGCTTCTCGATCGCTCGGGTGAGCAGAGTGCTCATAGTGGCGGTGTCCTTTCACGGCACGCCAGACAGCCCCTGCGGCGACGCCGAGGGGCTGACGGAAGGTGGATAGGGATTACGTGCGCGGGAGCCCGTAGCGGGCGGCCAGCGCGCTCATGCGCATTGACAGCGGCAGGCCCTGGGGCTGAGTGGACACAACCGGCTCAGCAGGCACCTGCTCGTCGCGAGTGGACTCTCCCGGCTCGCGGTCGATGTGCACCAGGTCGAGCAGCTCGGGCCGGTGCCGGGCGGCGGCCTCGACCGCGGCGTAGTCGCCGCGCCGATCCAGCGCCCGCGCCACGGCCTTCAGCTCGGCCTCGGTCTCGGGGTAGGCAGGGAAGGTGACGGCGCTGACCTCGATGAGGCGTACCTCGCGGATCACGCGCACGTCGACGGGCACCGGATCGGCGCCCTCGACTTCGATCTCTTCCTGGTTCCACTCGTCCTTGACGACGTAGAACCCGAAGCTCATGCCGGTGACGTTGCGGTTCTCCAGGTTCACCGCCAGGTCCTGCACGTAGGACAGGCGGGTATCGAGGGCGGAGTCGACGGCCAGGCCGCGGCCGTCCTCGGACAGGCTGAGGGTGCCGGCCGACATGCGGGACACGACGTAGTACGAGTCGTGGTCGATGAGCATCCGGGCGTCACCCTCGGACAGCGTCTTGGTGAACGCGCCCTCGGCGATCTCCTCGTAGAACCCCCAGCGCAGCGGATTCCCGATCGCGGTCCGGGAGTTGAAGACGGCGGCGTACCCGGCGAACCGCTGCCCGCCCGTCTCGTCGGCGCGGAGCGTGACGTGCGCCGTGTCCAGGGACAGGCGCCGCCGCTCCTCACTGGTCGTCATCGTCGGCATCGTCCGCCTCCTTGTCGGCGTGGTCGGCCAGGAGGCGGCGCGCCTCGGCCATGAGCGCGGCGGCGCGCACCGGCGCCGGTGCGTCGTCCGGCGCGAACGGGTTGGAGCCGAGCGGCGCCATGTACGTGGGCTGCAAGTAGGTGTCGCCCTCCGGGCCCGGGATCGGCGGCAGTTCCTCCAGGTAGCGGATGTCGTTGGCAGACATCACGCCCGTGTCGCGCATCGCCCGGTAGAACGTGGCGCGCGACGAGGAGTCGCCGCGCAGCAGCCCCTGCAGTGCGTAGTGCGCGTACTCGCCGAGCGGCAGCAGCTCCTTGGTGATGCGCTGCTCGGTCGGCGCGAGCCACGTCGGACCGAGGTCGAACGTCACCCAGCCCTGCGCCTGCTGCTCAAGGCCCGTGCCCCAGCTCGTCGACTTCGCGGTCTCCATCAGCAGGAACAGCGGCACGCCGAACATGCGCGCCACCTCGGTGATCTGGAACTCGCGGGACTCCAGGAACTGGGCGTCCTTCAGCGGCATCGTCACCGGCTGAAAGCTCGCGCCCGAGTCGAGCACAGCCACCTGGTGCGCGTTCTCGATCCCGCCGACCTTGGCCTGCCACCGGGCCTTGAGCGCCGCGGCCTGCTCGGCGTCCAGGCGCTGCTCGGTCTGCAAGACGCCGGACACCATGTTGCCGCGGCCGAACAGCTGGCCCGCGCTCAGCTCTGCGGCCTGCGCAAGGCTGATGCCCCCGCGTGCCAGGGAGACCGGGGACAGGCCCTTGAGCCCGTCGTAGCCGAGCCCTGGCAGGTGCATCAGCTCACGCGGCGTCAGCCGGTGCACCTCGCCCCAGTCGTCCGTCGCATAGAAGAACTTGCCCGACGGGTTCGCCTCTGAGGGCCGCTCGCGGTCCACGGTCACCCGGTCCGACGACACCGGCCACAGCTCCTTGACCTGCCCGGATGGCGCCCTCAGCTTCTGGATGTAGGCGTTGCCCCACAGCACCTTGTGCACGTAGGCGAGCCGCCACAGTTCCAGCGGCGTCAGCTCCGGGTGCGGGTCGCCGAGCAGCAGGGACGTGGTCCGGTCCTTGGTGCCGGCCTTGTACGTGTGCAGCGGCAGCGCCGCCGACACCCCGGCAATGACGGCCACCGACCGCCACACGGCCGGCATGTGCAGCGCCGAGCGCTCGGAGACCTGCACACCGGCCTCGGTCTTGGGGCCGCCGAGCCAGTCGAGCAGCGACGAATCGGTGAGCGGCACCGCCGGATTCTCCGGCGAGGAGCGGCGGTCGAACAGGCCGAACAGGCTCATGACGGCGCCCCCTTACGGTGGGTAGATCGTCGCGGCGCCAGCTTCCGCTCCGCGGCGACAACGCCCATCAGCCCGGCCAGGATCAGCGCCGCAGGCACGTAGATCAACGCGACGCCGTACAGGATCGACAGCAGGGACACGACCTCGGCGACGGTCAACGCGACGGATCTCACCACAGGTTCGGCGCCCCTTCCTCTTCCACCTCAGCGCCGAGCCCCCACTTGGCGAGGGTCGCCGCGACCAGCGGGCTGATGTCCACGGACACGCCCCGACGGGCCCACGCCCACGCATCACCGAGCGGCCGCTGCTGCGCGCCCGCCAGGGCGGACGCGAGCGGCGCATCGTCGAAGTGCGTCAGCTCCTGCGCGGAAACCGCGTCGTAGAACTGGCCGCAGGCCGCCGCCATGTCCCGGCCCGTGGGCTTGACCACCTCAACGCCCAGCCCGTCGTCTGCGTCCTCCAGGGCGCCGATGAGCGACGCTGCCGGACTGGCCGGGTCGATCACCCAGCACCGCGGGTTCCACTTGGCGTGCAGCTCCTTGGCCCGCTCAACGATCCATCCCGCCCCGGGCCGGTGCTCGACAACCGTGACGTGGACGCCGCCGCGCCAGGGGAAGGCGGCGCAGATCGCCGCGTGCGACCGCTCCGGGGTCATGTCGATGGAGAACGACACCGTGCCGCTGCGCTTCGCGTCAGCGACCGCCAGGGCCCGCCACGCCTCCTCGCCGATGACCTGCCACGTGTCGGCCTCGTCCGACGGGTACTGGCCGACACCGAGCCGCTCCCGCTCGAAGATGCCCGACGAGCCGAGGGACGCCCGCTCGTTGCGCACGAACTCCGGAGTGATCAGGTAGCCCAGCGACGGGTTCGCCTTGGCCCACGACGCCAGGTCATCGGGGTCGTCGTGGTCGGTGCAGCCGGTCGGGCACTCGTCCACGTGCGGATCGATCGACCACTCGAAGTACGCCAGCGACGGGTCCGGGACGCCAGCCTCCAACGCGGCCAGCGCGCGGCGCCGCAGGCGGGCCAGCTGCACGGACGGCGCGCCGATGCCGGCGCTGCCCAGGTACCAGAGCTGCGGGTTCGGGACGGCGGACATGGTCGGCATGAGCGCGCCCATGGCGTCATCGCCGAGGATCATGTCCTCGTCGAGGATGTTGCAGTCCCCGGTCCAGCCACGGCCCGAGCCGCCCGAGCGCGCGATGAACTGCAAGCTCTCGCCGGTGGTCAGCGTGATCGACGTCTCGGTGGTGTTACACAACATCCGCTTCACGCGTTTGCGCAGGTCAGGGCACCCGAGGATGAGGGACTGGATCCTCTGGAACGCGACGCGGCTGGTCTTGAACTCGTGCGCCGAGTGGATGATCAGCCGCTCCTTCAGCAGGAACAGCCCGGCCAGCTCCCGCGCTTCGATGATCCCGCCCTTGCCGTTCTGCCGGGCAACGTTGACGGCGATCTCGAACGCGGTCCAGTTGCCGTCGGCACGCTCCCGCATCCCCACGTCGAGGACGCTCTGCTGCCACGGGAACAGGTCCAAGCCCGCCATCGCCGCCAGCTCGACAGCCTCCTGCCCCGCCGAGGACAGGTAGTTGGGCGGGGCGGTGAACAGGCGGGGCGTCTGTACGCCGTAGTCAGGGTCAGGCGCGGCGGGCTCGGACACGGCGTTCCTCCCGCTTCTGCGACAGCTGGTCGACCCTGTCGTCCTGGTCGGCCACGGGGGCCACCTTGCGCAGGCCCTCCAGTGCGGCGCGCAGCTCACGGCCCGCGTTCGCCTTGGCCGTCGCCCCGTCCTTGCCGTCCATCACCGCAGCGAGTGTCAGGGCGAGTTGGGCCAGGCCGGGCGCCGTGTCACCGACGCGCAGGTGCTCAATCTCGGCGGCGGTCGCTTCGACGTTCGTCGCCATGATCACCTCCGCCGGTCACGCATAGTCACCGCGCTAAATCGCTGGCGTCGGCTTCGGCGGATTAGGAGCGGCCACTAAATCGCTGGCGTTGAGGCCAGCGGATTAGCGAGTACAGGCCCCGTGTAAAAAATCGGGCGAGAAGGGCGTTTGGGTCGCCCAGGAGAGCCCTGAAGTTTTGATCCACTCTCCCCGCCCAGACGATGATCCACAGTGCGGTTCGGGTCCGCGCGGTCGCCTCCCGCCGGGCGCCGACACCCCCGGTGGCTTTGCGTTACCAGCGCAGCGGTGACTGGGTGACGGTCTGCTCTGCGCGCCGTCGGCGGTCGTTGTACCAGGCGGTGGCGACGCGCTTCATCTCTGGTGATCGCATCGCGTCGATGCGCTTCATGACCACGTCGCGGCCCGGGTCGACTGCCACGATGCGTGCGTCCAGCCTCTTGTACTGCGCGAGCGCCTTGGCCTTGGGCCTGGTGTGGATGAGGTAGACGTCGACCTTGTCGCGGTGCTTCACGGCCTCGTCGATGGCTGCGTAGCGGGCGCGCTGGGCGACGCGGACGACGGTCGCGTCCTGGTTCCACTGCGGTGCGCCAGGCCCGGTGAGCGCGAGCGTGATGCGGTCGAGGTCGATCACGATGTCGGTGGGCTTGGCATGCGACTCGATCCACGACGACTTGCCCGCGGCTGGCGGGCCGGTGATGACGTACAGCATCGTGCGTCACCGACGTCCTCGGCGCAGGTTCGCCTGAATCTCGGCTGCCTGCCTCTGCATCTCGGCTGCCTGCCGCTGCCACCGGGCCGCCAACGCGACCAGGGCCACTGCGGCTGACGCGAGGACGAGGGTGCCGATTTCGACTGTGCTCATGTGTTCACCACCTCAGTGCGGGTCGCTTCGGTCGCTTCACGGTCGGCCGGTTGCCGCGGGCGCTGTTGCACTTGCGGTGCGCGCTGCGGGCGTTGGCCGGGTCGAGGAGGTTGCCGCCCCGGGACAGTGGCTGCTCGTGGTCGAGGGTGAACGCCAGCGGGTGAGTCCGGCCGTCGACGTCGGTCGGGATGTTGTGGCCGCAGATCCAGCAGGGCAGGCCGAGCGCCTTCTGCCAGGCGCACAGGCGGCGGTAGGGGCGCCCGTTGCGGATGCCGGCCACGGGCGCCACCTCCTACGGCTCGATGTCTCCGAGCTGCTCGGTGACGATCTCGGTGGCGTAGCGCTGCACGGTGGCGTCGTCGACGCCTGCGCACTCGGCGGGCCTGTCGCTCGGGGTGGCGTTGCTGCCGGCGGCGGCCGCGCGCTTGAAGTCGGCGCGCATGGCGGCCTTGCAGGCGGCTGGGTCGGCGCTGGTGCTGCTGTCGTCGCGGAGGAGGTAGCCGAGGCCGCCGGCGAGGGCGAAGGCGAGGACGGCGGCTAAGGCCGTCCACAGCGCCCAGCGTGCCCAGTTGAAGCGGGGCGGCGGCTGTGGTGTCCAGGCGGGTGGTGCGGGCGTGTACGGCTGGCTCATGGTCCCCCCAGTGGTGCGCAGTGGAAGCTGCATCATCCGGGACGTGGGGGCGGCGTGAGGGCGGTGTGATGGGGCTGTGACACGACGAAGCCCCCGCCGGGGGGACCGGTGCGGGGGCTTCGTCGTGCGTCTGTGGTGCCGTCTGGGGGCACAGTTGTTCACCGAGATCGTGACACTGGGCTGACCTGCGCGTCAAGCAGCGGCGCGGGTGTGGCGGTTGGTGGCGTAGGCATGGACGTCGGCGAGGGCGAACCAGCGCTGCCGCGGGGTGCTGCCGGGGGCCGGGGTGAGGTGGCCGCGCTCGACAAGTTTGCGGACGCTGTCGAGGCCGATGCCGAGGGCGGTGGCGGTCTGGTGGGCGGTGAGGTAGCCGGGGCGCAGAAGCTGTGACTCCATGCCTCCATGGTGCGTTATGGCCTACTCCTGCACTGCGATCTGCGCGAGGATCGCCGCATGGCCTACGTCGAGATCACCGTTCATGGACCGATCACTTACGGAGCCGACTACGTCGTCGTGCAGTGTCCCGCCTGCGCCGCCACTCACTCGCACAGGGTCAGCGGCGATCTCGGTGACGACAGCGTTCCCGTGTCGCTCGCCTGCGTGAACGGGCATGCCGTTCCGATCCCAAGTGATCTTGATGCGCGGGAGGTTCTGTTCATCGTGGCGATGCGCGCGGAGTAACCGAAGCTACGGCCGCCCGAGTTCGCGCCAGTCCTCGGGGTACTGGGGGCGTTCCTTGCGGATCTCGGACCACGTCGCGTCCAGCTCGGCGGTGCGTTGCTCCTCGGCGGTCTGCGCCGCCCTGCGGCTCTCCTCCAGGGCGTGGCGTGCGCCCGGCGCGGCCGGGGTGGGACGGTGGCCGTAGAGGTAGGTGCCGTCGTCCTCGCGGCGGGGCCACCCGTTCTCGTGCATCAGCTCGTACTGCGCGACCGGGATCGGGGCTGGTGGGGCAAGAGGGTCGGCCCAGAGGTCGGTGAGCGGGGGCGGCTGGGGGATCAGGTAGAGCGGCGGGGGCTCGTTGTCCATGATCGTCATGGTGCGGCCGTCGTCGGGGCCGCCGACGAGCCTGATGGTGATGGTCACGGCCGCCACTCCTCGCGGTAGCCGGGCCGGTCCGCGTAGGGCAGGGCGAGCAGGCGCAGCGTCGGGCACGCCTCGGACTCCATGACCCAGGTGCAGTGGTCGATGTCGCCGCGCTCGTCCCGCGTCGAGCACTCGTGCCCACCTGTCGCGGCGTGCAGGGTGAGCATCTGCCGCTTGGCGTCGATCTCGCGCAGCACGCGCGCCGGATCATGGGCGGCGATGTGCTCGCCGACCTTCGGGTCCATGAAGTCCTGCGAGCCGACCGCCACCATGTCCCGCTCGGCGACGGCCACGACGTACTGCCCGTCATACCGCCACTCCGCACCCGGTGCCTCCTCGGCCGCAGCGACGGCGTGCGCCGCGTCCACGTCGAGCTGCTCGCCGAGCCACTGCGCCAGGTCGTCGGTCATGGGGTCATCCTCTCGTAGTCAGTTCTGGTGGGGGCATCCTTCGACCCACCAGCCGCACTTGCCGCAGTAGGTGGGGGCGGCGCGGAGGATCTTCAACAGGCTGTGGATCATTGGTCGTTCTCCATGTCGTCGCGCTTCGGGTACAAGATCAACAACCCCTCCCCCGGCCCCTTCTGGACCCGGGCGATTTCGTCGCTATGAGCTGCGTAAACGTCGTCTGCGGGAGGGGGCGGGGGAGGGGAGGACGAATCGGACATGCGGCGGCGGGCTGCCCACCACACCGCGGCGGTGGCGGCGAGCCAGACGGCGAGGATCCCGGCCTCTGTCGAGACGGCGAAGACGACCGCCAGGGCTCCGGCGCCGAGGGCGGCGAGTACGCATCCGCCGGCCAACCGGCTTGTCTCGCGCTCCTCTTCGGGCTCGTCGTCGTCCTGGCTCACTGCATGGCTCCGAAGATCGTGGTGCCGAGCCAGTTGGTGCCGATGGCGAGCGGGGCCGCGGCGAATCCGGCGATGCCCGCGCTCGTGCCGAGGCAGATTCCGCACCAGGCGCCGCGCTTGATGGCGTAGCCCCACCGGGACTTCTTCGCGGCGGCGACCATGGCGACGGTGAGGACGAGGACGACGGCGCCCCCGGCCTGGGTGAGCGGCAGGTAGGTGGGCGCGGCGCCGTGGGTCCCTGTGGTGCCGCCGACGCCCCAGACGAGGGCGACGTCGCCGAGCCAGTTGGAGATCCACAGCGTGGTCTTGGCGGCCCAGCCGATGAGTCCGCCGACGCCGAGGATGGTGAGCGCCCCGTAGGCCCACGCGAGCAGGAACGGGGCCAACTCGCCTGCCTGGCGGGCGGGGTCCTTCATGAGGGCCTTGCGGCCGGGCCACCACTGGATGAGGTGGTGGATGAGGATGCAGATTCCGACGGTGCAGCCGCCGAGGGTGACGACAGTCAAGGCAGGGTCCTACCGGTAGATGGCCACGGCGAGCGCGGCGAGGGTGACGATGAAGGCGCAGGTGCCGGTGATCGGGGGCACGGTGCGGATGTCGACCACGACGAGGCCGAACAGACCGAGGAGCGCGGCGAGCACGAAGAACGCGGCGAGCACCGGGGCTACTCGTCGACGGGGTGGCCGGCGAAGTAGTCGTCCCACGACCAGGCGGTGGTCGGGGTGGGCTCGTAGCCGGGCGGGAGGTCGCCGCGGGGCGGGAGCGCGGGCAGCTGCTCGTCGGGGGCGGGCTGCGTCATGACGCCACCGCCTCGCGGGCCGCCGGGACGGACGCGTCGTCGGCGAACCAGTTGCGTCCCCGGGCGTCCTTGGTGTGCACGTACAGCCGTCCAGAGGCGACCCAGCTGCGGATGGTCGACGGGTCGACCCCGTACCTGTCGGCGATCTCAGCGGTGCTCAGCAGGACGGGTGGGGGCGGCGGACGGTGCTCGTCGTCCTGGGCGTCCTTGTCGTCGTCCTGGCCGTCCGGCAGCCGGAGGTCGGCCGTGCAGATGACGAGTGGGGCCGCAGGGGCGGCCGGGACGCTCAAGACGGCGGGGGCCTCGGGTGCGTCCTGGGTGTCCTGGCGCGTGTCGGGCGGGGTGGCTGCGAGGTGCAGCAGGTGCCCGACGACCGCCGGGGGCACGAGGGACGTGACGGCGACGAGCCATCCCTGCTTGGCGGCGAGGTGGCCGGTGCCGATGAGGTGGGACACGACCTGTGCGGCCATCGCGAGGCCGAGGGCGAGGCAGGCGCCGAGGATTGCGGACCAGCGGCCTCGGTCGCCTCGGCGGCGGGTCGAGGCGACGGTCGCGGCGATGCCCGCGTAGGCGGAGAGGACGACCGGCATGCCGTACGCGAACTGAGTGTTCCAGCCTGCGGTGCGGGCGAGGTGGTACTCGCCGGGGGCGCACATGAGGAGTGCGACGGCGAGGACGATGGGGCGCCCGACGTCGGTGAGGATGCGGACCCAGAGGGGTGCGACGGGGCGAGTGGTGCGTGTGGGCGTGCGTCGGAAGATCCGACGCAGGACGCGGCGAGCGCGTCCGGGCATGGCACGATGAGCCATAGCCGTCTCCTTGCGTGATCAAGGGTGGCGGTCAGGCCCTCGCTCGGTGTTGGTAGCACCGGCGGGGGCCGTTCTGTTTTTGGTTGTACGGGCTACCTTGGCACAAGATCACCCGTTCTGTAAGTCTTTGTTGCGATTCTAGCGCCTCAACTTGCCAGCGTCCGGGGCGCGTTGAGGGCGTCCTGCTGTGCGCGGGCGAGGGCAAGCAGGCGCGACGGCGGCCAGGTCGTACCGCACCACGAGCACGTGATCGAGGTCTGGCCGGGACGCCGGAGCAGGACAGCGCCGCAGGGGGCGTCCTGGGCGTCTCGGGCGGTCGGGCAGTGGCCCATGCGGACGGGGCGTTCGGCGGGGTCGGTGGGGGCGATCACGGAGCGGACGTCCCGTTCGAGATCGCGGATCTCCTCGGCCATGGCGCCTGCGGCCGGCCAACTGGACGCGATCCACTCCAGGTTGATCGACAGGGCGCGAGCGGCGACGTGGACGCGGCGGGCGGTGTCGCCCTCAAGGACCGGCGTGCTCCATCCGCGGTCGGCCTGCATGGCCGAGCGCCAGTCCTCCAGGATGCCGACGATGCCGCCGGGCCCGCGCAGGACGAGGACGGGTTCTGAGAGGGGCAGCGGCGGCTCGGTGCGGCCGCCGGACCGTACGCCCTCGGCGGGGCCGGTGACGGCGGGCTGGAGGAACCCGGCGAGCGCCTCGTACCAGCGGGGGGCGGTGTCGAGGCGGCGGGCGGTGGCGAGGGTGCAGCCGGGGCACAGGTAGCCGTCGGTCAGCTGGGTCTCGCACAGGCCGCAGACGTTCATGTGGCGCTACTTCCGTCGTGCCGCGCGGGCGAGGGCGCGGCGAGTGGCTCGGTTCGGCGTCGGGGCGGGCGCGCTGTCTGCGGCCCGCTCGCCGCGGGTGGTGCTCGTGGCCCAGGCGGCCTCGGGGCTCGGCAGGGCCGTGAGGTCGTCGTCGGCGATGACGTGCTCCTCGTCCCAGACGACGCGGGTGTCCCATGTGGTCCCGGGGCGCGGGGCGTGCTCGCCGTGGGGCGTACTGCTCGGTCCGGTCATGCGGCCCACCGGTCCCGTCCACACGCGGCATCGTGGTCGGCGCCGGCCGACGTCCACCACATCTCGCAGCAGGCGGCGGCGAGTTCGATGCGGGCGATGCCGTCGATGGCTTCGGCTTCGGCCTCGGCGCGGGCCCGGAGGCGGGCGAGGCGGGCGGCCCCGGCGGCGATGGCGCGGCGCTCCTCGGCGGCGAGCCACTCGCGGATCGCGGCGACGAGCAGCAGTGCGTGGAGGGCGGCGAACCCGAGCGCGTACCCGAGGGCGTCGTGCTGGCCGCTGGTGACGGAGGCGTGCACGGCGAGTCCGGCGCCGAGCAGGTACAGCAGGGTCAGGGTCAGGGTGCGGGTCATGACTTCCTCCACATGCCGGTGATGGCCCCGGCGATGAGCACGATGGAGAGTGCGAGGGCGGCGGATCCGGCGGCGGTCCAGGCGAGGGCGCCGACGAGGATGTTCTGCGCGGCCGTGGCGAGGTCGTGGACGATCACGACTGCCGCCCTTCCGTGATCGCGCGGACTGCGGTGCGGTAGCGGCGGGCCTTGGCCACGGTGTCGGCGTCCCAGCCGTGCATGGCTGCCGTCTCCTCCAACGCGCCGTGCGTGCACCACTCGTCGTGGGTGGCCTGCTCGCAGTCCCAGCCGACGAGAACGGCGTAGAGCCACGCGTCGACTCGGTAGAGCTGCCAGTCGCGGCTGCTGGTGGCGAGCAGGCGGGCGAGGCCCTCGAACATCGGGGCCAGTTCGTTTGGGGCGGGCTCGGCCTGCTGCGCCTCGGCGGCGGCGCTCATGGCGGTGAGCAGGGCCTTGACGGTGACGGTGTGGTAGCCGGGGCGGCCCGAGCACAGGCGCTCAACGGCACGCAGGCGCTTCACCTCGGCCTCGGCGTCACCGAGTCGGTCGGACGTGGTGGTGAGCACCTTGCCCGCTGCCGCCGTATGGGCGCGCAGCTGCTCCAGCTCGCAGCGCGGGCAGACGGGCTGACCGTCGCGCATGGGGATGTCCATGCTGTCGCGGCCGTGCCAGTGGAAGCCGCAGGCCGGGTGCTCGTAGTAAGGCGACAACGGGCGTTCGGCGGTTTCCGGCTGCTGCGCCTCGTCGGCCATGCGGCGGAGGAGGTCGGCCCCGTAGCGCACGTAGCGGTCGTTGCCGGGGCCGGTGAACGTGGCGTCGATCGCGGCGGCGGCCTCCAGCAGCACGGCGGCCCGGTCGACGCGCAGCTGCTCCACCTCAGCCTCGGCGCGCTCGGCGCGGCGGCGCAGCGTCTCGGTACGCCGGGTGAGGAGTTCCTTGGTCTTGGCCGTGACATCGTCGGCGATCTCAGCCCGACGTTCAGCCTCGGCGGCTGGCGCGGCCGACCGCGGGGCGGGGTCGTGCGACTCGTCGGTGATGCAGGCGACGCAGAAGGTCTTGCACATGTCGGACGGGCGGTCGGTGGTCATGGTGGCTCCGGTGTGTCGTGTGATGGACTGGGCGGGCCGGCCGCCCCCGATACCAGCGGGGGCGGCCGTGCTCGTGGTCACTGGTCCTTGGCGGTGTTGGTCAACTGCACGGCGGTGATGAGCAGCTGCGTGACCGAACACACGTGGTCCTCAGGGCCCGCTGCAATCGACGCGTCGAACAGGGCGTTGACCTGGTCTCGGTCCTCGTTGGCGTAGGCGACGATGAACCGGACGGCGAACAGGTCGTGGGGGTCGGCGCCGGGCTGAAGAATGTCCATGGCCCACATGTCGCCGCGCTTGAGGTCGGGGGCCTGGTCGCCGTACAGCTTCGTCAGCGCGACCTTGCCGAGATGGGCGAACGCGCAGCAGGCCGCGTAAATGCCGCGGGAGTTGCCGCGGGTACCGATCTCGCTCAAGGCGCGCGCGGCTTCTTCAGCGTTGCGGTCCAACGTGGCGGCGATGGCCTGCATGGTGAGGTCAGAAAGCTCATCTCGGCCCATGGTCATCAGAGGCTCCAGAGGGTGGGTTGGTGCTCGGCGAGAGGAAGTTCGGTCTGTCCGTCGATGACGGGGGCGGGTGCTGCGGGTGGTGTGACCGGGGTCCGGCGGGTGGTTGTGTCGCCGCGTAGGCGCCGCCAGCACTTCGGCCCATAGCCGCGGGCCCGGGAGACGGGATCGCGCAGCTGGCGCCCGCACACGCAGCGCCGCGGGCCCAAGGCGGTCGGGGGCGGGGAGTCGCCGGGCAGCAGCACGGTGGCGATCGGCCGACCCCGGAGGGCGCCGAGCCTGCACGCGTAGTCGATGAACTCGGCCATCAGGCGGCCCTGCTTCCTGCTGCGAGGTGCGGGCAGGTGCCGACCTCGACGCGGGCAGCCAGCTGCTGTACGTCCGGCCGGCCGGTGGCGCGTTCGTGGTGGCCGCAAGAGCAGAGCCAGTCCGCGACCGGGGTCATGCCGCGATCGAGGCCGCGGACCTGAAGACCGGGGCGCAGGCCCTGCACGCGGATCGACGGAGTCTTCATGCGGCCTCGCCCTCGATGACGCGGAGGTGGGTGCGGCGTTTGCTGGCGCGCCGGTTGAGGTCGGCGAGCATGTCGGCGACGTGCTGCGCCTGCTCCTCGGCGGTCCACGTGGGGCCGGGGCGGGCGGGCTGGCGCGCGGATCGGGCGTGGCCGAACGTGCCGGTGGGGAACTCCTCGGCGGCGAGCCGCTCCTGTGGCGTCATGACGCGGTCCTCTCGGAGGAGACGACGGTGGGGCAGTCGCGGTGGGTGGTGCGGCCGGGGCGGGGGATCATCGGCCGGAGGCAGCTGGCGCAGCGGACGAAGTCGTCGGCGGCCTGCTTGTCGTGGGGCTTGTCCTCTTGGTCGGGCTCGGTCTTTTCAGACCTCGAGGTCCCATCCACCTGAGGTGGAAGGACCGGCCCCGCCCCCTCTTGGGAACCCTCTTGGGTACTCCCTGGGTTGTTCGGGGGTTGGACCCCCGAACCAAACGGGGGTTGGTCCCCCGAACTCGGTCGGGGGTTGGACCCCCGTTCTTTCTCCTCAGCCGGGCCCGAAAGTTCGGGGGTCGGTCCCCCGTTCTCAGGGCTCCGAAGTTCGGGGGTTGGACCCCCGTTCTTCTGGTCGGCCCAAGGCGCCGGCTTCTGGACGCGGACGCGCTTGGTGCTGTCGAGATGTGCGGCCGCCGCCGCCCAGTCAGGGAACGGAGAGAGCGTGATCGCGTACAGGGTCGACCGTCCCCGCCGCTGCTCACCGATGACGACGACCACACCCGCCCGCTGCGCGGCCTCGAGGTAGCGCCGCGCGTCCTTCTCGTCGGCCCCGGCAGCAGCGGCCAAGTCCTTGATGCGGATGGGCTTCCGGTCCCCGTGGAACCGCAACTCGCCCGATGCGTTGGCCATGGCACGCAGGGCGTAGAGCAGGGTCAGGAACCCGCCTCGGCGCAGAGAAGCGGGCATGGTGCGCACCCACTTCCACGCGAGCGCGTTCCCGAACGAGTTCGGGACGCTGCCGCCCGCCGACCCCTGCTCCTCTGTGCTCAACTCTCGGCTTCTCTCTATGGGGTGGTCGTCCCAGGGCGGGGGTGCGTGTGGTCACCCCGCCCCGGGGCCGTGTGCGGTGCGGCTACAAAGCCGAGGCGGCCAACGCGTCGCGGAGTCGGCGGCGCTCGAGGTGCTGCACTACGCCGCCACCGCCTTCGCCGCGTACCGGGCGCGCTGCGAGGCGTTGAAGCACTGGCGGCAGCGCCGGTGTCCGTCGCCCTTGGCGATCGTGTTCTCGGGCGTGAACTCGTGGCCGTTCGTGCACCGGTTCTCGCGGGCGGCAACAGCCGTGGGCGCCATGCCGCGACGTGTGTTCTCGGCGATCGTCACGACGTCGAGGTGGTGCGGGTTGACGCACGTCCGGGTGCGGCACAAGTGGTCGACGACGTGCCCGACGGGGACGGGCCCGTGCCGGTACACGACAGCGATGGTGTGCGCTCCGCGGATCGTGGCGCCGACGCGGAACTGCCCGTACCTGGTCTTGGGGTTGACGGCTGCGGTCCACGGCCAGCACTCGTCGGCCGTGCCGATCTGGACCTTGGCCCAGAACCGGTCGACGAGGTACGTACGGCGGCCGCTGCGGTCGCACCCGTGCAGGAACCCGTCGGCGGCGAGCGCCTTCAAGTCCTTGCGGACGGTGTTCCGGCCGGCCGTCGGCCACGGCGAGTCGGCGAGCAGGTAGCCGCGCCTGGTCTCGGTGCTGATCATCGGGAGCCCCCTTTGGTCAGGCGGCACACCGCGACGGAGCCGAGGGCGTACAGAGCCATGGCGGTGACGATGATGAGGAACACGTTCGTGATCACTCGTCGGCCTCCTCGTCGTACTCGGAGGCCAGCTCCAGCGCGGTGACGATGTAGCCGGTGGTCGACTCCTCGTTCTGGCCCGCGGTGACCACCAGCTCGGCGACTCGGTCCTCGTCGTCCTCGATCCAGTCGAAGGCGAGGTTCGTCCCCGTCGGCCAAGAGCGACGTTCCATGTCCTCGCAGTGCGCGCGGGCGGCGACCGCCGTGCCGTAGTGGCCGAGGGTGATCCCGGAGTCCGGGTGCTCCGCGCGGTACACCGTGGTCGGCGCGGCCTCCAGCTCCGTGACGCGGTCGAGCGCCCGGAACAAGGCCTGCTGCATGGCGGGCAGCCCCGCCTCCAGCTCGGCGACCCGAGCCCGCAGCCGGGCGTTCTCCTCGCGCAGCGACGCGACCTCGGTGCTCGTCTTCTCCCAACTGCCGTGGCTCACCTGCGCCGCGTGGTTGGCGACGCGGACGAACGCGTGCAGTCGACGGTTCTCCCGCTCCAGGTGGAAGATCAGTCCCTCGCGCTCGTGGGGCTGGCGCCGAGCAGCTCGGCGACGAGCCGACTGCCACGCGAGCCGCGTACGGGCGTGGTCCTGCTCCTCCTCCCACAGGGAGAGGTTCGCCCCCGCCAAGTCGTCGGCCAGGCGGTCAATCTCGCAGCGCCGCGAGCCGACCGGCATCGGCAGCACGTCCGCCGTGCCAGAGATGCCGTGCTCGGCCAGCTCGTCGTACGTCGCCATCACGGCGTCGGGGCAGGTCTTCACGTCGGCCATCGCGTACAGGGCCAGGCCGCCCCGAGTCGCGGTGCGTCGCGTCCAGCACGTGCCGTCGGTGGTGTTCACCACCAGCGGGGCGCTCACGCGGTCACCGCCGCAGCACCGGCCGGCGCCTGCGCAACGGGCGCCTTGCTGAGCGGGACCACGGGCCGGAACTCGGCCAGCTTCTCGGCGGCGGGCCGCATCTCCAAGCCGTGCTGCTCGGCCCACCGGCGCGCGTCGCGCTCGCTCTTGACGGCCAGGTGCTGGTCGAAGTCGACGTAGCCGAACGCCTCGTACGCGATCGGGCCGAAGCGGAGGATGCTGGTCGCGTTGCCCTCGTCGTCGTACCGCACGGGCAGCTCGAGCTGGCGGGCGAACTCCTCAACCGCGGACGTCGTGCGCAGGTTCAGCAACAAGGTCTCGGTGCTGCTGCACCTAACGCTGGGCGTCTGCTCGAGGAAGTCGGCGAGCGCGCGAAGTCCGGCGATGAACTCGCTGCGCTGGTCTGCGATGATGTCGGTCACGGTGACCTCTCTCTGGTGGGGTTGCCGGTCGTGGTCGCTCGGGCCGGGAAAGTCGCGGGCGGCCATCGGCGTTTCTGGGGGCCGCGCTCAGGCGGCGACGGGCGCGACCTGGCCGGCCTCGGTGTTCCGCCGGATGTCCTCGGCGGTGAACGTGATCCGGTTGTTGTCCCGGTGGTGCCAGATCTCGCGGCGGTGGCACTTCGCCTTGAGCGTCCGCACGCTGGCGTACGGCAGGAGCTGCAGGTCGACTACCTGCTGCGGCGTCCAGCGGCGCAGGCCGGTCGCGTCCATGGCGCGCGTCGTGTCCTTCGTGGGCACGTCGTCTCCTTGGTGGGTGATGGCGTCAATCTCGACACCGAGGGCGAGGGCGACCGCTCGGAGGCGGGCCGGATCAGGGCGCCTGACCTCCCCGTTTTCCAGCCGCAGCAGGTAACTGCGGTTGACTCCGGCGAGGGATTCGAGTGCGCGAAGACTCAGAGAACGCTTATTTCTGAGTTCCCGGATGCGGGTTCCGTTCGGTCTCACACTCAGAATCTAGGTGCAATCTGAGTACATAGTCAAGCACTTTGAGTGCAGAGCCTCAGATTCTGAGGCCTCAGCTGTCTCAAGAGGGGGCGCCAAAGTGCATATGCGGGGCGCATGAGGCGCTCGGCGCAAACAGAAAGCGCCACTAATGCGCAGGTCAAAGGCTCAGATCCGCCGTTCCGTCAGTCTCAGATATGAGGCATGATGGTGAACCATGGACCGTGACTGGGTACGCCTCGGCAACGCCTTCCGCACCGACCGGGAGCGCCAGAGCTTGAAGCAGAAGGATGTCGCCGCCGCCCTGGGCGCCGCTCTGACCTCGATCCAGGACATCGAGCGCGGGCACAAGTACACGAAGCCGACGCGGACCATCCGCGCGTACGCAACCTTGCTGGGCTGGTCACCAGATTCGGTGGACTCCGTCCTCGCCGGTGGAGACGTCAGCCGCGCAGCGGCAGCACCCGCCCCGGCCGACGAGAGGCCGGCCGACACCGACATCGACGGACGGCGCCTGCCGCTCCGAATCGTTCACGAGCTTGGCGACGAGGGAGAGCTGCTCGACACGGCCGTGCTCAAGGTCGGCGACAAGGGCAGAGCAATCATCGTCGTGAAGGGTGATCCCGGGGTGACGGCGGACGAGCTGATCGAGGAACTCCGGGCCTGGCAGCGGTCGCGCGCGCGACTCGAATCTGGGGACGACACCGGTACTTCCGAGAGCTCTGGTGGCTCATAACAGGCCGCGCGTCCCTGTACTCCAAAGGGATCACAACTGACCCGAAAGTGTGGAACTATGACCAGACGCTGACCAGGGGGCCACCATCGGACAGGGGTGGTGCTGTGGTGCGCGTTCAATTCTGTGTGCGTCTGATCTCTGTGGTGGCGATGCCCCGCAAGATCCTCGTGTGGGTCGACCGCGAGCACACCCCCGAACATCCCGCCGTCTACGTTCACACGTCGCTGTGCAACCGCGGCGCGCTGACGAGGAACGGCGCCCAGGCCGTCAACGAAGCACTCGCCGAGGTCGATCCGGACCTCAGCCTGAGCACCGCGCGCACCTGCGCGGCGCACGCCATGACGGTCTGATCCCACAGAAGCAGCGGGGAAGTTCAGGGGGCGACGCGATGGCGTACGCAGAGAAGGTCTACAAGGTCCGCAACGGCAGGACCACCAAGCAGTTCACGTGGCGGGCCTGCTACAAGAAGCCCGACGGAAGCAAGGGCACCGAGCCCGGGTTCGCCACCAAAACGCTGGCCGTGGAGTGGGGAGCCGAGCAGGAGCGTCTCATCAAGGTCGGCGCCTGGATCGACCCTGAGAAGCGGGCCGCCACGTTCGGCGAGTTCGCATCCATCTTCATGGCGTCGCGGCGCAAGCGCGGGCAGACCACCGCCACCCGGTGGGACAAGCTCGAACTGCGCATCCTGCCCCGGTGGAAGGACGTGCCGCTGGGCGCGATCACCTGGTTCGACGTCGACAGCTGGCAGCAGACAATGGACGTCGAGGACGTGAGCCGCGGCCACTGCGTCTCGCTGATGTCGACCATCATGACCGGGGCCGTCGACGCCGGGTACCTCACCGTGAACCCGCTCTTTGGCCGGCGCCGCACCAAGGACACGTCCGGCGACGCGGCCCGGCCGAAACCGCCAAAGATCAAACGAGATGGGGGCGTGCGCCCCGAGGACGTGATCCGCATCGCGGAGCGGCTCGGGCCCGCCCGCGGCATCCACGTCCTCACGACAGCCTTCACCGGGATGAACTGGGGTGAGGGGCTCGCAGTGCACCGGGACAACGCGCTGCTGTGGCGGCGCCAGCAGTGGGGGGCGGGTGAGTTCGCCTGCCGAGTGCTGCGCGTGGTCGAAGAGTTCGCCGAGTACCAGCTGCGCGACGAGAACGGCACGAAGCAGGGGTACGTCGTGCGACTTGAGCCGACGAAGAACGAGTGGCGGACCCGCGACATCGACGTGCCGCCGTTCCTGGGGCGCCTGCTCGACTGGCATTTGCAGGACTGGCCGCACGAGCGGCTGTTCGCGACGGACAGCGGCAAGCCGTGGCGCCGCGGGAACTGGTCCAAGATGTTCCGGCCCGTGTGCGACGGGCGGGACGAGCGGTCGGCGCGCCAGGGCGTCGCGGCGCGTGCGGCGTGGGAGCCGATCTGTGAGGGCCTCGACATGCGGTCGCTGCGCGCCCTGCACGACACGCTCCAGTCGGAGCTCGGCGTGAAGGAGCCGCTGGCGTTCGAGGCGGCCGGCCACAAGCGGCCCGGGATCAAGGCGCACTATCAGCGGCCGACGCCCGCGATGCGAGCCGCGCGCCTTGAGGGGCTGGAAGCCGTATTCTGGGAGGCGTTGGAGAACGTGGGGCTGAAAGCCTTGTGGGGCCGGGTCGACCTGGTGAAGCACCCCGAAGAGTTGATCTCCTAAATCGCTCCTAAATGATCTCCATTGGGCGAGCCATTGCCGCCCCCATCTGCACAGATGTCAGCGCGAAAAGCGGTTCTCCTAAAGCTGGTGTCGCAGGTTCGAATCCTGCCGGGGCACAGCACGAAGGGCCGGACCAGGGGCGTGATCCCCGGGTCCGGCCCTTCCGCGTGCGCGCGGCCTCGCCCGCAGGCGCCCCTGCCCGGAGCCGGAGGTGCCCCACCCGGGCGGTCCGGCGCGGCACGGGCGGGGGCTCGGAGCGGGCAGCGGGCAGCGGGCAGCGGGAAAGGGCCCCTCGGACGGCATACCGAGGGACCCTTCTCGCGCGATCGGCGGACGTCGGCTCAGTGGCCGTGGTCGTCCGTCAGTGGGGCGCCCGCCTTCTCGACCGTGCTCGCGCGTGCGGCGCGGGCTCGGGCAGGAGTCGGTGGACGCACCGGCCTCACCCGCGCAGCGCCCCCACCGTCTTCAGCAGGCGGTCCGCACGGTCGCGCAGTTCCGGGTGGGCCAGGACCGTGTTGCGCAGGCCCCGGACCGGGCGGCGCCACAGGCGGTGGGCCGCCGCCATCGGGTGGGGGCGGGACGCGAAGCCCTCCGCCACGCGCAGTTCGCGGGTCTTCAGCCAGTCCTTGTACTCCTTCTCGCCGCGGCCCCAGTCCATCACCCTGATCCCGTGCCGGCCCGCCGCCTCGGCCATCCGCAGATGCATCATCAGGCCCGGCGAGTAGTAGCCGAACTCCGGGTCGTACGCCGTGAACCAGGCCGCGAAGACCGTGCGGGACGTCGGCCCGAAGTGGGCCGCCACCGGGCGGTCGCCCGCGTAGACGACCGAGAGGACACCGGTGAGGTGGTCCTCGCGGGTCCGGAAGAGGTGCTCGGTCAGGTCGACGATCCACGGGCGGGCGAAGCGGTCCATCCGGCCCGTGCGCCGGTACTGGGCCGACTTCCAGCGCATGAGCCGGCGCAGCACCTGGGGGTCGCGCTCGTCGTAGACGAAGCGCATCTCCCCCACGTTGCGGGTCAGGCGCCGCTCCTTCTTCAGCATCGTCTTGGCCTGGCCGGGGTACGACGCCCGCAGCCACTCCTCGTACGAGTCATGGCCGCCGTCCTTCAGATCGAGGACCGGCGAGGCGAACGTCCCCGTGACATAACGGCTGAACGGCTTCTGCTCCTCGACCAGGTGGTCGAACTCGAAGACCGCGAGGCCGCACGCCCGCAGCAGCGCCCCGGTGTCCCAGGTGACGCCGGGCCGGTGCACCAGCGCCTGGCAGTCGGACAGGCCCAGGCCGATGGCCCGGCCCACCCCCAACGGGCCCCGCTCGTACGGGAAGAAGCCGACCGGTTCGCTCCCCTCGCGCAGCACCGCCACCTGCGCGCCGCCCCGGTGTTGGCCGACCCCGATCGCGAACTCCGGTGACAGGAAGGGGTTCTGGTAGTCAGGCGACCCTTCCATGGTCTCGTGCCACGCCCCGAGGAGCGCCTTGCTCAGCTCCTCGGGTCTATGGGTCGTGATCTTCACTTCAGACCAACCGCCCCTCGGCCAGGGTGCGTTGATCTGTCCGCCTTGCGTACATGGACCCCCCTATTCCCCCACGGGGCTCAAAGGTCGCGAAACAGTACGCACGCTGTCAAGAGTCCTTCGAGCAGTCGTCGCAGGTTCGGTACGTGGCCCGGACCGCGTGCGGGTCGCGGACATTCCTCTCACCGAGCTGTCACGTTCCCCGCGCGGCGCGGGTCAGTCAGGCAGCGGACCGATTCCGCGCAGCGAAGCACCAGCGATCGGGAAGAACCCCGGAGGGTTTTCATGTCTGTCGCCTACGTCGTCGTCACCGTGTTCGCCGCCGTCATGGCCGGTTTCTCCGCCGCCTCCGTCTTCCTGCGCGCCCCCTGGGTCGTGCGGCCCATCGCCGACTACGGCATCCCCGCCTCGTGGCTGCCGTTCCTCGGCACCGTGAAGGCGGCGGGCGCCGTGGGTCTGCTCGTCGGACTCGCCGTCCCGGCGATCGGCGTCGCCGCCGGGATCGGGCTCGTCCTGTACTTCGCCGGGGCCGTGATCACCGTCGTACGGGCCCGCTGGTTCGCGCACGTGCCGTTCCCGCTGATCTACGCCGCCCCGGTCGTCGCCGCTCTCCTCCTCGCGTGACCTTGAGCACGGGCGGCGGCTACGGATTCTGGAGGCGGACGTGGACGTGCATGTCGTGCCAGCCGTCGGTGTGCAGCGCCGAGCTGCGACGCGTCCCCTCCAGTGGGTAGCCGGTCTTCTCCGCCACCCGGCACGACGGCTCGTTCCGCGTCGAGTGCAGCAATTCGACGCGGTGGAAGCCGGCCGCCAGGGCCCAGTCGGTCACCGTGGCCAGGGCCCTGGGGGCGACGGCCCGGCCGCGGGCGGCGGGCAGCACCCAGTAGCCGATCTCGGCGAGGCCCTCCAGGAGGTCCATGGTGCGCAGGGCCATGCGGCCGAGCGGGGCCCCGTCGCCCGCCCGCGCCACGATCCACTGCGCGGCCCGCTCGCTCCGCCAGTCCTCGTGCGTCCCCTCGATCCAGGTGCGCGCCTCCTGCGGCGATTCCATGGTCCGCGCGTGCCAGAAGCGCAGCGCCGGATCCTGGAAGGCCTCGTAGATCGCCTGCGCGTCGCTCGACTCGGCAGGTCTCAGCTGTAGTTCGCCGTCGGCCGTGGTCAGGGTCGGCTGGGGCGTCGCGGCCAGGGTGCCCGGCGGGATCGTCGGCTTCAGCTCTGTCGGCATGCCCGGCATTCTTTCCGGATCGCGGAGGGGTCGCACCCGCGTTTTCGGGCTGTTGCAGCATGTGCACGCTCGTTGCGGAGGCCCTGCTAGCGTCGGTCGTGAGCCCGGCCGAGAGGAACCGACAGCATGCGACCGACCCCTGACGTGGTCTGCCTCGGCGAGACCATGGCCCAGGCCGCCCCGGCCGACGGGCGCGGCCTGGAGCACAGCCGGGAGATACGCCTCGCCGTCGCGGGCGCCGAGTCGACCGTCGCGCAGTACCTCGCCGATCTCGGACACCGGGCCGCCTGGGTCAGCCGGGTCGGCGACGACCCGTTCGGACGGCGGATCGTGGCCTCGGTCGCCGCGCGCGGCGTGGACGTCGGCGGCGTACGGAGCGATCCCGGCGCCCCCACCGGCGTCTACTTCAAGGACCCGGGACCCGACGGCACCCGCGTGCACTACTACCGGCGCGGTTCCGCGGCCTCCCGGATGACGCCCGCCGACGCCGACGCCATCCCCTTCGGGCCCGAGGGCGTCCGCCTGCTGCACCTGACCGGCATCACCCCGGCCCTGTCGGACGGGTGCGCCGCGCTCGTGGACCGGGTCATGGAGCGGGCCGCTGACGCCGGATCCCTCGTGTCGTTCGACGTCAACCACCGCCCCGCGCTGTGGAGTTCACCGGTTGTCGCCGCCGACACGCTGCTCGGCCTCGCCCGGCGCGCCGACGTCGTCCTCGTCGGGCGGGACGAGGGCGAGGCCCTGTGGGGCGCCGCCACCGCCGACGCGCTGCGCGAGGTGATCGCCCCGCGCGGGGTCCTCGTCGTCAAGGACGGGGCCGTCGGCGCCACCGAGTTCGACGGCGGAGCCGTGGAGTTCGTGGCCGCGCCCGCCGTCGACGTCGTCGAACCGGTCGGCGCGGGGGACGCCTTCGCCGCCGGATATCTGAGCGGACTCCTGAACGGCGCGGCCCCGCGTGAACGTCTCGCTCTCGGGCACCTGCTCGCCGGGCGGACCCTGCGCAGCGTCGAGGACTACGTGCCCGTCGATCCCATGAACTCCGCTCACGCGAAAGGCGTCTGACGTCGTGTCACAGACAGTCCGGCGGGCCATCGACATCCTTGAGTTCGTCGCCCGCAAGCCCCGCACCCAGACCGAGGTCGGCGAACACCTGGGGGTGCACCGGTCGACCGCGCTGCGCATCCTGGAGTCGCTGACCGACGGCGGGCTCGCGCGGCGGCTGCCCGACGGGCGGTACGCGGTCGGGCACCGGCTCGCCGGTCTCGCCCAACTCGCCCTGGAACAGTTCGGATTGAAGGACATCGCCCAGGAACGGCTGCGCGCGCTCGGCGAACGCTGCGGGCACACCGTGCACCTCGCCGCGCTCGAAGGCGGACAGATCCTGTACGTCGACAAGATCGACCCGGTGGACGGCGTGCGGCTGTACGCGCAGATCGGCCGGCCCGTACGGCCGCACACGGCCGCCGTCGCCAAGGCGATCCTCGCCCACATCCCGCGCGCACAGGCCGCCGAACTGCTCGCCACCTGCGACTTCAAGGCGTACACCGCCACGACGATCACGTCCCCCGACCGCTTCGGGACGGTCCTCGACGAGACGCGGGCGCGCGGCTTCGCCGTCGACGACGGCGAGTACGAGGACTACGTGAACTGCCTCGCCGTCCCCGTACGGGACAGCGGCGGGGACGTGGTCGCGGCCGTGTCCGTAACCGCGCTCAAGGCGAGGGCCGACCTGGCCGCCCTTGAGGCGGACGTGCTGCCGGATCTGCTGTCCACCGCCGCGACGATCTCCAAGGAGCTGGGATGGCGTCCCTGATACCCACGAGCCCCACTAGCCCCACGAGCCCCACTAGCCCCACTAGCCCTATGAGCCCCACGAGCCCCGTGAGCCGCACCTTCGACGAGTTGTTCGGCGCCGTGCCCGTCATGGCCATCCTGCGCGGCATGAGCGAGGAGAAGTCCGTCGAACTCGCCGTGCGGGCATGGGACGTGGGTGTGGAGTGCGTCGAGGTTCCCGTACAGGACGAGGAGGCCGCCCGGGTGCTGCGGGCCGTCGTCGCCGCGGGGGCCGAGCGCGGGAAGCCGGTCGGCGCGGGCACCGTGACGTCGGCGCGGCGCCTCGGGTGGGCGGTGTCTGCGGGGGCGGCGTTCACCGTGGCCCCGGGGCTCGACACGGAGGTGGCGCGGGACAGCGTCGCGGCCGGACTGCCGCATCTGCCCGGGGTCGCCACGCCCACGGAGGTGCAGGCCGCGCGGGGCCTCGGCCTCGACTGGCTGAAGGCGTTCCCGGCGAGCGTGCTGGGGACCGGGTGGTTCCGGGCCATGCGGGGGCCGTTCCCGGAGGTGCCGTTCGTCGCGACGGGAGGCATCGACGCGGAGAACGCCGGGGCCTACCTCGACGCCGGGGCCAGGGTCGTCGCCGTGGGCTCGGCACTGGAGGACCCCGACCAACTCCCGCTGCTGGCAGATCTGTTGAGGCGGTAGCCCCCGGCAGCCTGAACACCTCCGGGATCCGGCCGCCGCCGTCCGGGCATCGCCCGCCGTTCCGCTTTCGATGCCGAATCCTCACCGTGCGCACGGGGGCACTTGAGGGTCCACGCGCCTATCCTGGATCGCCATGGAGGGGGACTCCTCGGGGCCACTGATCGTCATGTCGCCATCGGGCGTGCCGCGTGACGCCGATGTCGTCCTGCCCGAGGAAGGGCCCGACGTCACGGCGCTCCCCGAGGTCAGGCCGCGCCAGTCGGTGGACACCGGCGAGGACGACGGAATGCCGGGACTCGTGGCCGGAGAGCTGCTCGCCGGACAGTACCGGGTCGTCCGGCGGCTCGGACTCGGCGGGATGGGCGACGTGTATCTCGCGCGCGACGAGAAGGTCGACGAGCGGGAGGTCGCCGTCAAGACGCTGCGGCCCGGCCAGGCCGCCTTCGCCGAGCGGGCGCTGCGCGAGGAACGGCAGGCGTTCGCCGACCTCAACCACGAGGGCATCATCCCCGTCTTCAACTACGGCACCCACGAGCGGGTGGGCGACTTCCTCGTCCTGCCCTACGTCGACGGGCTCAACCTGGACGAGGTGCGGGCCCTCGCCCGGACCGATCCGGAGCGGTTCGGCGGCGCCCGGTTCCACGAGTTCGTCCTCGCGTACGGGATCCGGATCCTGTCGGCCCTGGAGCATCTGCACGTACGACCGCCGGGCTCCGGAGTCCTCGTCTACGGCGATCTGAAGCCGCAGAACGTGATGCACGACGTCTCCGCGATCAAGGTCGTCGACGTCGGCTCCATCCGGCCCGCGGGCGCCCCCGGCCTGACGACGTACGGGTTCCGCGCGCCGAACGTGCCGCTCACGCCGCCCGAGGTGGCGGGCGCCGGCCAACCGCAGGACGACCTGTTCGGGCTCGGCGAGACCCTGCGGACCCTGTGCGGGCTCGGCGAGAACCACCGCGACCTCGCCGCGCTCGGCGCGCTCGGCCGGCTGCGCGAGGGCGACACCCTCGCGGCGCGGGCCGCCCTCCTGACGACGACACCCGCCCCGTCCGGCCTCGGCCTGGTCTCGCTGGCCCGGGTACTGCGCCGCGCCACCCGCTCGACACCGGCCGACCGGTTCGCCGACGCCCGCGAGATGGACGACCAACTGCGCGGCGTGTGGCGGGAGTTACGTTCGCTGCGCACCCGGGACGAGACGTTCGAGCCGTCGCCGCTGTTCCTCCAGTCCCCGTACGCGCTCGACGCCGGACTCGGCACCGCGCCCGCCCTGCCGCGCTGGGCCACGCCGGCCGGCGAGACCCCGCCGGGGCCGCTGCACGAACCGCCGGCCCCCGCCGACGCCGCCGCCCGGCTCCCGGTGCCGCGCCCCGACCCGGACGACGCCCACCACGCCGCGCTCAGCCGGCTCGCCGACGCCGACCCGGCGGCGCTCCTCCAGAACACCGCCGACTGGCGCGACTCCCCGAAGTGCACCTGCTGCGCTGCCGGTTGAGGCTGCGTGTCGCGCTGCGCACCGATCCGGACGACGCCGACCTGAAGCTCGCCGAGGAGGAGCTGCGCGGCGCCGTCGACGCCATCGGCCGCGAGCGCTCGCGGCACGACTGGCGCGTCGACTGGCACCAGGGCCTCCTCGCGCTCGCCCGCGACGACGTCGTCTCGGCACGCGACCACTTCGACCAGGTCTACGGCGCGATCCCCGGCGAGTACGCGCCCAAGCTCGCCCTCGGCTACTGCGCCGAGCACCTCGGCCACCGGGCGGAACGCCGGTCCGGCGGCGAGGCGGCCCTCGGGCACTGGCACGAGGCGCTCACCTTCTACGAGGCGGTACGACTGCGCAATCCGTCGCTCGGCAGCGCGGCGTTCGGCGCCGCCCGCACCCGTCTCGCGCTCGGCGGCGCGGGCGCCCGCGCCGCCGCCATCGACGCCCTGGACGCGGTGCCGCAGCACTCCCGGCACCGCACGGCCGCGCGGACCGCGACGGTGCGGATCGCCGTCGAGCACGTGGACGGCACCGACACCCTGGAGGAGGCGCTGGTGCGGCTCGGCCGGCTCTTCAACGAGCACGGGCTCACCGACGAGCAGGCCCGCGTCCGGATGAAGGCCGAGGTGTGGGAGGCGGCGCAGCGCCTGGTGGTGGCGGGCACCGTCGACGCGGCGGGCCTCGCCCACCTGTCCCGGGCCACCGCGGCCCGCGACGACGAGGCGCGCGACGCCGGAGGACGCCTCGAATTTCCCTCTCAGGGGCGTGAGTTGGGCACGCATCTCTCCGGGTTCTATCTGATGCTGGCCCGTCAGGCGGCCCGCTCCGAGGATCTGCCGCACGCCGACGAGATCGCCGAACGCCTCCTGGACCGCGCCTACTTGGTCCGCCCGATGGCGCTGCGGCACCACAGGGACCGGCGCCCGCTGCCCGCCCTGCTGCACCCCCTGCTGAGGCGAGGCGTGTGAGGCGGCCCCGGCTGCGCCGCCCCGTCCCCCGCTGGGCCCCGCCCCTGCGCCGCCTGCTGTGGCCGCCACCCGCCCGCGCCCACAGCGCGCCCCGCAACCGCACCTACCTGCGCGACCGTCTCGTCGCCCTGCCCCTGCTCGCGCTCGTCGGCTTCGCCGCGCTCGGCTGGGCGTACGCGGAGGTCCGCGCCGACTCGACGTACATCCGCACCCAACTCGCCCCGGCGCTCGGCGATCTGGCCGACGCGCGGACGTCGCTGCGGATCGCCCAGCGCGAGGCCGAGGTCGGCCTGGACGCGGGCAGCGCCGTCGAACTCTCCGGCCTCGGGCCGCGCTACGCCGCCCGCACCGGCGCCGCGGCCCAGGACATCGCCCGGCTCTCGCGCGGCGGCGCCTTCGGCGAGGCCCAGCGCCAGGAGCTCGACGTCGTCTCCGGACTCATCGACGGCTACGAGGAGTGGATCGCCTGGGCCAGGACCAACGTCGGCGACCCGGCGCTGCGCCGCGCCGGACTCGCGTACGCGGCGAGCATGCTCTGCCCCGACGCGACCGGCGAGACGGCCGTCGACCGGGACGCCCCTACCCGCGCTGCCGCCCCGCCGCCGAACCCGCCGACGCGACCACGGTCGTCGACCGCATCACCGCCCTCGAACGCGATCTGCACGGCCGCCTCGCCGCACGCGCCGCCCTCGGCCCCGGGTGATCGCCGCCGGAGCGGTCGCCGCGTGCTGCTTCGTCCTGCTCGCGGTGGGGCTGTGGCGCACGGTGTTCTTCCTGCGCCGCCGAATGCGGATCAGGCTGAGCGTGCCGCTGCTCGCCGCCGCGCTGCCGCTGCTCGTGGTGCCGTGGCTCGCGGCCGACGGCGTACGGGCCCAGCTCGCGCAGCACGACGCCGTGCCGTACGCGGATGTCCTGGCCCGCGACTCCTCCCCCGAGGTGGAGGTCAGCGCCGAACGGGACCCGCTGGCGGAGCCCGATCCGGCGGCGATCCGCCCGGCGGCCGCCCGCATGGAACAGGCCGTACGGGACGGGGAGCTGGGCGGCATCGACGTCCTGGCCGGCTGGGTGGCCCCCCTCGGTGTGCTGGTCGGCGCCGTGGCGGGCGGCGCGCTGCACGTGTACCGGCGGGAGTACCTGCTGGTCGGCCGCGGCGGCGGGGTGAGCGCGTGAGGAGCCCGCGCGGTCCCGTCCGGCTCGCCCTGGCCGCTGTCCTCCTGGCCCTCAGCGCGCTCACCGGAGGCTGCTCCTCCGGCGGCGGCTCCCCGGTCGTGGTGCTCGGCCCGTGGACCGGCGCGGAGGGCGAGGCGTTCACGTCCGTCCTGCGGCAGCTGTCGCGGGGGTCCGGGCACCGGTACGTCTACCAGGGCACCCGCTCGCTGCGCGAGACGCTCGTCGCCCAGCTCGCCGCCGACGCGCCCCCGGACGTCGCCATCCTCAACAGCATCGGCGAACTCACCGAGTACGCCGCGCAGAACAAGCTCAAGCCCCTCGACGAGGCGGCCGCCGAGCGCGCCTTCCCGCCCTGGTCCCCCACCCTCATGGTGGAGGGGCGCCGCCGCACCTACTGGGTGCCGCTCAAGGTCGACCTCAAGAGCCTGGTGTGGAGCAGGACGGGCTCCCCGGGCGGCGACCCCGCCTGGTGCGTGGGGATGGCGGCACAGGCCACGTCGGGCTGGCCGGGCACCGACTGGGTCGAGGACATCCTGCTGCACCAGGCGGGCCCGGCGACGTACACGCAGTGGGCGACGGGCCGCCTCGACTGGGCCGGGTCCCCCGCGGTGAAGCGGGCGTTCACCACGTGGGCCGGCCTCCTCGAAGCGCGCGGCAAGCGCTCGCAGCGCGCCATCGAGTCGTCCCTGACGATGTCGTTCTGGGGGACGCCCGACCCCGACCACCCGGACGGGGACGCGCGCGGTCTGCTCGGCGGCTCGCAGCCCGGGTGCACGCACGAGCACCAGGCGTCGTTCGTCCGCTACCTGTACGCGCCCCGGGACGACATCCGCGTGGAGCCCGCGGCCCGCTTCCTCGGGGGTTCGCCCACGTACAAGAAGGCCTTCGAGGTGTCCGGCGACATGGCGGCGGTCCTGACGGACAGCCCCGGCGCGCAGGAGCTGGTGCGGCGGCTGACCAGCGAGGAGGGGCGGCAGGAGTGGTCGAAGGCGGCCGAGCCGCACCTGCGGCCCTTCTTCCCCGACGCCACGGACCCGCAGCCCGACGACAACCCGGTGGCGCAGGAGATCGCCTCCTACCTCACGCACGACGCGGACACGCTCTGCTTCGACGCGTCGGACGTGATGCCGCCGGTGCTGCGGGACGCGTTCTACCGGGCGGTCCTGGAGTACTTCCGCTCTCCGACGGCCGCAACGCTGCGCACGATCCTGGCCCAGCTGGAGACGGTGCGGACGCAGATCGCGGCGACGGACACCCCTCGGGGCGTGCGGCGGCCGACGGACATCTGCCACCTCTCCGGCCCGGCCGGCGACTGAGCCGGCGGGCCTACCGCAGCTCGTCCGGGCAGGGCGTGCCCCGGGACCACCACTTGTAGGGCGCCGCCAGGTGGTACGTGCCGGCCCGCGGGGCGACGAGCTCGGTCCACTGGTCCCCCGACGCGTCCTCCGCCGTCTCGAACAGGCACCCGTGCACGTTGTCGAACCGCTTGGGGAGGCTGTCGTCGCCCTCCCGCGCCCGCTGCGACGCCTCCGTCTCGCGCGGCGCGTCCAGCGCCTTGCCGTCCTCGTCGACGACCGCGAGCCACGGCGAGTACGGGACGCGGATCAGGACGTGGCCCGGCTTGGTCACCTCGATGGTCAGCTCGCTCTGCTCGGCGGCGTCGACGCGTGCGTTCGGCTCGGCCATGGGCGTCGGGTCGGTGACGGCGAACAGCTGCCAGTTGGCGTCGCCCCAGACCTGCTTCAGATACGGCAGCCCGCGCTGCACCAGCTCCCGCTCGCGCTCGCTGCCCGCGCCGTCCGGCTCGCCCTTCGGCAGCACCACGTACCGCACGGCCCAGCGCTTGAGCCACTCGTGATAGTTCGCCGAGTTGAGGCTGTCGTCGTAGAAGAGCGGGTTGCGCTTCATGTCGGCCTGCCGGGTCCAGCCGCGCGCCAGGTTCACGTACGGGGCGAGCGCGGACGCCTCCCGGTGGGAGCGGGCGGGCACGACCTCGACGCGGCCGCGCTCGGCCCCGACGTCCTGCAACTCGTTGACGAGGGGCGCAAGCTCGCGCGCCCAGGACGCCTCCGGGGTCGTCCGGACGACGTCGTCGACGGACTTGAACCCGATCCAGCCATTCAACCCGACGAACGCGATGACGACGACGTACCACTTGCGCGAGCGCGGCACGGTGAACGGCAGCGCGGCGAGCAGCGCGACGCCCGCGAACAGCATCGGCAGGCGCGTGATGTTCGAGCCGATCTGCGAACTGATCAGCCACACCAGGAGCACGGACAGGGTGTAGACGGCGGACGTGATCCGCACCGTCACCCACTCCTTGGGCACCAGGAAGCAGACGAGCAGGCCGTACGCGATCGGCAGCAGCGTCGACCAGAACGACATCGGCTGCGTCCCGGAGAACGGGAACAGCCACGCCGACAGCCCGACGACGACGGTGGGCGCGATGCCCAGCGCGTACGCCCCGGGCCGTCGCTTCTGGAGGAAGAGCGCGACGGCGACGAGTCCCACGAACAGGCCCGCCACCGGCGAGCAGGCCGTGGCGAGCCCGGCGAGCGGCGCGGCGACGGCCGCCTTCGCCCATCGCCGGTGGCGCCAGCGGTAGGGCCAGCAGAAGACGGCGGCGACCGCGGCGAGCCCGAACATCATGCCGAGGCCGAAGGTGACGCGGCCCGACGCGGCGTTGCACAGCAGCGCGAAGACACCGGCGAGGGCGGGCCACAGCGGCCGGACGACGGCCCGCGGCCGGATCAGGATCAGGGCCAGGAGCGCCGCGGAGAGGGTCCCGGCGACCATCATCGTCGTCCGTACGCCGAGCACCGACATCAGATACGGCGACACGACGCTGTACGACACCGGGTGCATGCCGCCGTACCAGGCGAGGTTGTACGCGGAGTCGGGGTGCCGGCCGACGAACTCGGCCCACGCGTCCTGCGCGGCGAGGTCGCCGCCACTGTTCGCGAACGTGAAGAACCAGATGAGGTGCAGCACCGCGGCGACGGCGGTGGCGAGAGTGACGGGGTGCCGGGCGACACGCAGCCACCACGGCCGGCCCTGCGGTCCCGCTCCGGCGGTGGACGGTTCCCGGTCCTGCTGCGGCTGCGCGGGGACCCGTATTCGCACCTGCCCGGAACCCGGCTCGGCGTCGTCGGCGCGCGTCGGCTCCGCTGTGGTCACTGCTGACACTCCCGTACGTACCGTCCGAACGACCGAGGGAACGTCCCGGTCCTGCCCCGGTCTCGCGACGCTAGCACGGAGTCTGTGAACAGGCGCCGCGGGAGGCCGATGCCGACCGGCCTCCCGCGGAACCGTTATCCGACGCGCTTGATCTTCGCGCCGAGGCCCGGCTCGGCCAGATCCTCCTGGAGGGCGACGGGCACCTCGACGGCGTCGTTCTTGCCGTCGCCGACGCTGAGCACGCCGACCTCGGTGCCGGCCTTCGCCGCGTGCGGCACCGTCTCGCCCTTGCGGTCGTCCAGGGCGAGCCGGACGGTCAGGCCCGACCAGCCGACGGCGGAGACGTCCTTCGTGGCGACGACCGGGGTCGTGCCGCCCATGCCGTCGTCGACCTCGCCGACGACGTCGCCCTTCTTCACGATGGTCTTCGCGGTGAGCGCCTGCTGACCCGCCTCGATCAGCTTGCGGGTGGCCGAGGTGACCTCGTCGATGTTGGCGACGCCGTTGCTCCCGTACTGGCCGAGGACCGCGCCGATGATCGTCTGCGGCTTGCCGTCGACGGTCTTCTCCGCGGCGAAGAGGATGTTGCCGCCCGCCGCGGTGGTGGTGCCGGTCTTGATGCCGACGGCGACGGTCGGGACGAGTCCGAGGAAGTTCTTCTGCTCGTCCCCGTTGAGGTCCGTGTACTTGTTCTGCCGGGAGATCTCCTTGAAGACGGGGTTCTCCATCGCGGCGCGCCCCAGCTTCACCAGGTCCTCGGCGGTGGACACGGTCGTCTTGTCGAGCCCGCTGGGGTCGGTGTACGTCGTGTTCTTCATCCCCAGCTCCGCGGCCGTCTTGTTCATCTTCTCGACGAACGCGTCCTCGGAGGTCTCGCCGGTGTCCCAGCGGGCCAGCAGCTTGGCGATGTTGTTGGCGGACGGCAGCATGACCGCCTGGAGCGCCTCGTACTCGGAGATCTTCTGGCCCTCGGTGACCTTGACCACCGACTCGTTCTCGGCCTTGCCGGTCTCGTAGTGCTTCTGCGCGGCCGCGTCGACGGGGATCATCGGCCCCTTCGCACCGGTCTTGAGCGGGTGGTCGCGCAGGATGACGTAGACCGTCATGACCTTGGCGATGCTCGCGATCGGTACGGGCTTCTGGCTGCCGGACGTGCCGAACGTGCCGATGCCGTTCACGTCCATCGCCGCCTGTCCCTGGCCGGGCCAGGGCACGGACGGCTTGCCGCCCTCGAACGAGACGGTCTCCTGCGCGGTCAGGCTCAGGGTGGGCGTCGGCAGCGGGCGCACGGCCTGCACGATCGCGAACACGACGACCAGGAGCAGGACGACCGGCGTCCAGATCTTGAACCGCCGCACAGTGGTGCGGACCCGGGTCTCCGGGGGCGGCGGGGTGTTGGTCAGCTCCGCGAGCAGGTCGATCGGCGGCTTCGGCGGCAGCGGCTGCTGCGTGGTCCGCTCGGGCACGGCGGGCTCCACCGGGGTCCCGGTCGGCGCGCTCGCGTTCGGCTTTGCCTTCGCCTTCGCGTTCGCACTGTCGTCGAGCGGCTTCAGCGGGACGAACCGGCTCGTGCGCTCGACGTCGCTCTCCGGCGCGGAACCGCCGGCGACGGGCGACTTGAGCATGGTCGTCGGCTGATCGACCGGCGGCGCGACGGCCTTGAAGACGGCGGTGGGGTGGTCGACGGCGGGCGCGGCCTTGGGCTCATCGGTCTTGGGCGCGGCGGGCTTGGCGTCGTCGGGCTTGGGCGCGGTGCCGGGCTTGGGCGCGGCGAGCTTGGCGTCGGCGGCCTCGGGCTCGTCGGCCTTGAGCGCGGCGGGCTTGGCTTCGGCAGCCTTGGGCTCCGTGCCGGGCTTGGGCGCGGCGAGCTTGGCGTCGGCGGCCTCGGGCTCGTCGGCCTTGAGCGCGGCGGGCTTGGCGTCGGTTGCCTTGGGCTCGGCGTCGTCGGGCTTCGGCGTGGCAGCGGGCTTCGGGTCGGCTTCGGCCTCGGCCTCGGTGTCGCCCTTCGGCGCGGCAGCGGGCTCGGTCTCCGGGGCAGCCCCTCGGGCTCGGCGTCGGCCTCGGGCTCGGCCGGCTCGGGCGCCGCGTCCTGCGGCTCGGGCTCGGCGTCAGCCGTCGGCTCGGCGTCGGACGTCGGCTCGGCCGCGTCCTCCGGCTCGGCGTCGGACGTCGGCTCGGCGTCAGGCTCCGGCTCGGGATCGGGCCCAGCGGCGTCAGCCGTCGGCCCGGGCTCGGTCACCTCCGCCGTCGGCTCGGCGTCGGCGTCGGCGTCCACGGTGGCCTCCACCTCGGGCTCCGCCGGCTCCGCGCCGCCGTCCCGCTCCGGGGCGGCAGCCTCAGCCGCACCGCCGGACCCGGCAGAACCGCCCTCAGGGCCGTCCTGGGCGTCGCCCTCCGGCCCGTTCACCCACGCGGCCACAGCGGCCCGCAGACGGGCGTCACCGGGCTCTTCCGGGGCCGCGGCGTCGTCCGCCGCGTCCGACCCGGTCGCCCGGACCGAGAACACGGCCGTCGGCTGATCGACGCCGGCCGGGGCCGACCCCGATCCCGACGGAGTACTGCGCGCCACCGCGAGCCGCGGATCGCGTTCGTCCGGGGTCGTCCCGCCCGACGCCTTCTGCTCTCCCGACCTGTCGGGGGTCCCCGCCACCGATGCCTCCTCGACCGCTTACGACTGACGTGCCGGACAGTCTGCGCCTGTCTGACCCTGTCCGAACCATGTACCAGTGTCCTGTGTGGGGGCTTAACCCCCCCGGTAGACGAGAACGACATACCTGCCGGTTCCCGCCCAAAGCCCCCACGCACTCTCGACAGACCAATGTGAGAGGGGTCACCCTGTCATTCATCCACGCGGGGAGGCATGGATGGGCAGGAGCCGCAGAACACTTCCGGAGGAGCTTCTGCTGCTCGCTCTGGACCCGGCCACGGGTACCACAGCGCAGCCGCAGTCGCTCGACCTAGGTCTGGCCGGAGCACAGCTAGTAGAGCTGGCGCTGGCCGGACGGATAGCCCCAGACGGGGATCGTATCGCCGTGGTGGCACCACGGCCGACCGGAGATCCGACACTGGACTGCGCGTTGGAGTTGCTGCGAAGGCGCGGCGCTCCTGTGCGGGCGGTCCACTGGATTGGCGGGCCGCGCCTTGGCCTTCGCCAGACCTATCTCTCGCACCTGGAGCGGTGCGGCATGGTGCATGCCGTGGCGGGACAGATGTGCGGGGTGCTGCCGACGACTCGCTACCAGGCGACGGAGACAGCGATCAGCCGGGAGATCAGGTCCCGGCTGGACAGCGCGATCCGGACCGGCGTTCCGCCGGACCCCCGGACCGCGGCGCTCGCCGCACTGGCCCACGCGGTCGGACTCGGCAAGCACCTGTACCCGGGGAACGAGGGACGCTCGTCCCGATCCCGGCTGCGGGACCTGATCAGGCACGACCCGATGGGCGGCCTCGTGGCGCACGCCGTGATGGACGTCCAGAACGGGGTGGCCGCTCAGCCACGCCGTTCGCCCGCCGCACCGGCGGGCCGGCCCGCACCGGAGCCCGCCAGGGGCGTCCCGATGCAGCCGCGCCACGGTTCCATGGCTCGCGCCGTGGCTCACTAGGCGGGCAGCAGCACCCGTAACACCAGGCACGACACGCACCACACGCACAACACCCGCAACAGCGCCGCACCGCAGTCCCCACAGACCCGGTTCGGGAGCCGCAGTACCGCGCGGGGCGATGACCGGACGTCCGCACCTCAGGACGGTGCCCCGGCCATCGCCCCGCGCGGTCGCGTTCGCGCTGCGTACGCCATGGATATCCGCTGTTTGCCAGCGCCGGACGCACCAGGGTGGCAATCTGCTGAGCAGCAGATACACAACGTAGGCAGACCCGTACGCAGAACAAGAAAATGCACGCAGCCGGAGGTGCACGTCCCGTGGCGTCCAACGTCAATCCCACTGTCAGGCGACGCCGGTTGGGCCAGGAGCTGCGCAGGCTCCGCGAGCTCAAGGGCATGACCGCCGAGGAGGTCGCCGAGCGCCTGCTGGTGTCGCAGTCGAAGATCAGCCGCCTGGAGAACGGGCGGCGCAGCATCAGCCAGCGCGACGTCCGTGACCTGTGCGGGGTCTACGAGGTCGAGGACCACCGGATCGTCGACTCGCTGATGCAGATGGCCAAGGACTCGCGCCAGCAGGGCTGGTGGCACTCCTTCGGCGACATCCCGTACAGCGTCTACATCGGCCTGGAGACCGACGCGGCGTCGCTGCGCGTCTACGACCCGCAGGTGGTGCCCGGCCTGCTCCAGACCCGCGGCTACGCGGAGGCGCTCATCAACGGCGCGCTTCCGGAGACGACGGCGCAGGACATCGAGAAGCGCGTCCAGGTGCGGATGCGCCGCCAGGAGCGCATCCAGGCGCCCGACAACCCGCTGCGCCTGTGGACGGTGCTCGACGAGGCGGCGCTGCGCCGCGGTGTCGGCGGCAAGCACGTGATGCGCGAGCAGCTGGAGCACCTCGTCGAGCAGTCCCAACTGCCGCACGTGACGGTGCAGGTGATCCCGTTCGAGATGGGGGCGCACCCCGGGCTCAACGGGCAGTACGCGATCCTGGAGTTCCCCGACGCGGCGGATTCCAGCGTGGTCTACATCGAGGGCGTCACCAGCGATCTCTACCTGGAGAAGGCCAACGATGTGCAGAAGTACAGCGTCATGTACGAGCATCTGCGGGCACAAGCGCTGAATGTGGAGCAATCCCGACAGTTCATCTCGGAGATCGCCAAGGAACACGCCCGCTGACGTCCGGAGGAACGATCTCCGGAAGGCCGGATTCCGCGCTTTCATCGTGCCTCCGAGGCAAAGGCGCCGCACGGTACACCTTCGCCTCGGAAAAATGGAAGACCCCCATGGAATATGCCATCCGGTTGGGTGAATGGCCGCTTCATACACCCGAGTTGGCGAGTAGCGTCGATCACGCCATCAAGACAACATCGTTGGCGCGAACCGCTCTGATCCTCTGAGCGGGATGCAATTCGACAACTGGCTAGACCGGAGCAAACATGGCAATTCACCAGGGCGTTACGGATTCCTGGACCAAGTCCTCCTATTCCACGGGCAACGGCGCCTGCGTGGAGGTCAAGTCGCCTGTCCTTCAGGCGATCGCGGTCCGGGACTCGAAGGTCACGGAAGGCCCCTCGATCGACTTCACCCCCGACACGTGGAATGCGTTCGTGCACGAGGTGAGCACGGGTTCCTTCTGATCTGAGAACGGCACAACAACCACATATGCAACACAGAGCACCACGTAGGAGCCCTCTCGACTAGCCCGCCGTCCTGGCCGAGGGGGCTCGGCCCTTTCCGGATCATGAATTCAGCGGAGCTGATCCACATAGCGGTCCGTTCCCGGCACCGTCGGGACGAACGGCGCCATCAGCTCCACCCGCGCCCCGAGCCCGGCCCCCGCCAGCTGCTCCCCCAGCCCGGCGAAGTGTTCCTGCCAGCAGTCGCGCGGATCCGCCTCCAGGAACCACAGCAGCGTCAGCCGGGTGTCGACGCCCTCGACCTGCTTCACGTACGTCATCCGGTCGCCCGGCAGCGGCGTCGGCCGGAAGATCGTGACCAGCGCGGCCGGTGACCCGGCGAGCACCTTCGGCAGATGGCGCGAGCGCAGCCACTCCAGCACCGCCGCCCGCTGCTCGGCCCGCTCCACGTCGACGACCTCCAGCACCAGCCCGGCGTACGGGTGGTCGAGCGCGTGGTAGTCGCGCGGGCCGGCGGCCCCGTCCCGGTAGACCGTCGCCTCGTGGTCCTGGAACGCGGTGAAGACGTGCGTACGGTCCTGGTAGACCCGGCCGTCCCGGTTGAGCCGCTTGTTGATCCCGACGGTCCACTTCATGTGCTCGTCGTAGCGGCCCTCGGTGACCCAGTACGTGGAGAGGTAGCAGCCCGCGGTGACCGGCTCGGCGACCGCCGACTTCTCCGGGTAGCGCAGGAGTTGGAGGTCGCGGGTGGCGACCCAGCGGCGTCCCGCGTACATCCAGGGCATGGCCATGGCACCCGCGTAGTAGTGGTCGTCCTCGTACCAGCGGTTGTACGCGTACTCGTGGCCCGGGTGCGGTTCGACCATGGTGATCAGGGCGTGCCCGGGGCGCACCCCGTACGGTCCGACGGCCGCGAGTTCCGCGTACGTCCCGCTGTGCGTGTCACCTGTTTCCATGCCGCTCATCCCCTTCCAACCTCCGTCCGACGCCCATACTCTGACGCCCCGTCAGATAGATGGCCAGAGTCGGGAGGCACCCAATGGCGCAGGACGCACCGCTCGCCGGGAAAACCGTGATCGTCTCCGGTGTCGGCGCCGGGCTCGGCCACCAGGTCGCGGCGGCCGTGGTGCGCGACGGGGGCAACGCGGTGCTCGGCGCGCGCACGGAGGCCAACCTGGCCAAATCCGCGGCCGAGTTGGACCCGGCCGGCACCCGGACCGCGTACCGCTCCACCGACATCGGCGACGAGACGCAGTGCGAGGCACTGGTGGCGCTGGCGCGCGAGCGGTTCGGCGGGGTCGACGCGGTGGTCCATGTCGCCGCCTGGGACAGCTACTTCGGCGGCCTGGAGGACGCCGACCTCGACACCTGGCGCGAGGTGATCGACGTCAACCTGCTCGGCACCCTGCGGATGACACGGGCCTGCCTGCCCGCCCTCAAGGAACGCGGCGGCTCGGTCGTCATCATCGGCACCCAGTCGGCCGTGGCCGCGCCGACCCAGGTCCGACAGGCGGCGTACGCGGCGTCGAAGGGCGCGCTGACCAGCGCGATGTACTCCCTGGCGCGGGAGTTGGGGCCGTACCGGATCCGCGTGAACACGGTGCTGCCGGGCTGGATGTGGGGCCCGCCGGTGCAGGCGTACGTCCAGTTCACGGCGCACACCGAGGGCGCGTCGGAGGAGGAGGTGCTCGCCCGGCTGACCGAGCGGATGGCCCTGCCGGAGCTCGCCACCGACGGCGACGTGGCGGACGCGGCGGTCTTCTTCGCCTCGGACCGCTCCCGCGCCATCACCGGCCAGCAACTCCTGGTGAACGCGGGTGAGTTGATGCGCTGAGCGCACCACCCCCTTCACTGCTCTCACTACGCGACCGCACGGGACCCGCATCCCGTGCGGTCGTATCCGTATCTGCGGCCACCTGCGGGCACTGACGAAGTGCCCGCTCATCGTGTGGCCGACGTCACGTTCACGACAACTCCCCGCCTGGTCACGAAAATGCAAAATCGTTCGGCTTGCTGATCTCGGTTCACATCCGTGACCGTCGATGCCCTTGACCGACCGGCCGAACAGGCGGTTCAATCCCCGAAGTCCCCACTCCCGCACGGGGGCGCCCGCTGGAACGGACGTACTGACGAAGAGCCGCAACGTTCACAAGGCGGACCCCTGGAGGGGGCACATGAACAGTCTCGACTGGGCCGTGCTCATCGGCTACTTCGGTGTGATGGTCGCGATCGGCGTCTGGTCCCACAAGCGTGTGGACAACGTCTCCGACTTCTTCACGGCCGGCGGCAAGATGCCCTGGTGGCTTTCCGGCATCTCGCACCACATGTCCGGCTACAGCGCGGTGATGTTCACCGGATACGCCGGCATCGCGTACACGTACGGCGTGACGTCCTTCGTCACGTGGTCCTTCCCGATCGCGCTCGGCATCGCCATCGGCTCCACGCTCTTCGCGCCGCGCATCAACCGGCTGCGTTCGCGGCTGCACGTGGCCTCTCCCCTCGAGTACCTGAAGAACCGGTACAACCTGGGCACGCAGCAGGCGCTGGCCTGGTCCGGAATGCTGCTGAAGATCGTCGACGTGGGCGCGAAGTGGGCGGCGATCGCCACGCTCCTGTCGGTGTTCACGGGGATCTCCCTCAACCAGGGCATCCTCATCACCGGCGCCATCACCGCCGTCTACTGCACCATCGGCGGCCTGTGGGCGGACGCGCTCACCGAACTCGGCCAGTTCATCATCCAGTTGCTGGCCGGCGTCTCGATGTTCGTCGCCGTCGTGCTGAAGCTCGGCGACAAGAACATCGGCTTCCTCGACGCGTGGAGCCGGCCGGAGTTGCAGGGCCACGACAAACCGCTCGTGGGGCAGTACGGCACGGTCTTCCTGATCGCGTTCCTGTTCATCAAGCTCTTCGAGTACAACGGCGGCATGCTCAACCAGGCCCAGCGCTACATGGCCACGGCGAGCCCGCACGAGGCCAAGCGCTCCGCACGGCTCTCGGCGATCCTGTGGCTGGTGTGGCCGGTCGTCCTCTTCTTCCCTATGTGGATGTCGCCGCTCCTGGTCCAGGCACAGAAGCCGGACGGCTCGGACAGCTACGGCCTGATGACCGAACAGCTGCTGCCGCACGGCCTGTTGGGCCTGGTCATCGTCGGCTTCTTCTCCCACACGATGGCCATGTGCTCCTCCGACGCCAACGCCATCGCGGCCGTCTTCACCCGTGACGTCGCCCCGGCGCTCTCCGAGAAGGCGCGGAACTGGGGTGCCCGTACCGGGCTGGTCGCGGCGCGGCTGACGACCGTGATCTTCCTGGCCCTGTCGATGGCGGTGGCCACGCAGGTCAACTCGCCCACGTTCAAGGACATCATCACCGTCGTCATCAAGTGGGTCGCGGGCCTGATGGGTCCGATCGCGATCCCGATGATGCTGGGTCTGCTGCGCACGTTCCGCAAGTCGGGGCCGACCGCGGCGCTCACCAGCTGGGGCCTGGGTCTGCTGGCGTTCTGGCTGGTCAACTACCCGATCAACTGGAACGTCGAGGGCGGAGTGCCGCTCCAGTACCAGGTGTCGATCCCGCTGGCGGTCTCGCTGGTGCTCTACATCGTCATCGGCTTCATCAAGCCGGAGGACACCCCGGAGCGCGACGCGATCATCGAGCGCCTCAACACCGACGACGACGGCCCCGGGTCGGCCGGCGCGGCGGCGGTACCGGCGCCCGCGGGTGCCGCGGACGACGTGACGCGGCTGTAGCGCCGTGACGTGAGCGGGCCCGGGGGTGAGCGATCACCCGCGGGCCCGTACGCATACCCGTAGACCTGCCCGTACGCGTCCTCGTACGGGCAGGGGCGGGCGCCTCTCAGGCTCTCGGGTAGCGCGCCAGCCAGCCCGGTGCCGCCGTGCCGGGGCCGTGCAGGGCCGGGCCCTGGGTCATCTCCATCGCGAAGTCGTCGGCGAGTTCCAGGATCGTCGCGCGGCCCTCCAGCTCCGCCACCCAGGCGGGCGGCAGCGCCGTCTCGCCGTGCAGTGCGCCCAGCAGGCCGCCGCACAGGGCGCCGGTGTCCGACGAGGGGCCGTCGTGGTGCACGGCGAGGCCCAGGCCGTGCCGGATGTCCTCGCCGACGAGCGCGCAGTACACAGCGGCGGCCAGGGACCCCACGGCCCCCGACGTCTCGTCCAGGGCGACGAGCTCACCGACCCGGGCGGCGCTCGGCATGCCCTGGCGTACGGCGCCCAGCGCCTGCTTGAGCGCGTCGACCACGGGCGGGTGCCCGGGACGGGCGGCGAGCAGGACCATCGCGCGCTGCACGGCCGCGTCCAGCGAGTCGCCGCGCGCCAGGGCGTGCACGATCACGGCGTAGGCGCCCGCGGAGAGATAGGCCGCGGGCGCCCCGTGCGTGTGGACGGCGCACTCCACGGCCAGCTGGAGCACGAGCTGCGGCTCCCAGCCGACGAGCAGGCCGAAGGGCGCCGAGCGGGTCGCCGCCTCGGGGCCCGCCGCGTCCGGGTTCTTGGGGCGGTCGAGGGTGCCCATCACGTCGTTGCCGAGCCCGAGCAGACAGGCCTGGGAGGCGCCGCGCCGCGAGTACAGCCACTCCTCGCGGGCCAGCCAGCCGTCCTCCTTGCGCCGCTCGTCGGGCCCCCAGTCGCGCTGGGTCGCGGACCAGCGCAGATAGGCACGGTGCACGTCGGTGGGCGGGTGCCAGGCGCCGGTGTCCCTGCGGACCTGGGCACGGATGAGGCCGTCGACGGAGAAGAGCGCGAGCTGGGTCGCCGCCGTCACCGCGCCCATGCGCCCGTACGCGGGCACGAGCTGCGTGAGTCCTTCGGCGCCGTGCGCCTCCCGGATCGCGTCGAGCGTGAGGCCGGTGAGCGGGGCGCCGAGGGCGTCGCCGAGCGCGGATCCGAGCAGGGTGCCGCGCACCCGGCTGCGGAAGTCCTGCTGTTCGGCGCGGCCCCACACGGCAGCGCCGGCGGGCGGTGCACCCATGGGATCCCCTCACGTCACGTCGCGTCCTGTCACGACCGGCCGACGGCAGCACTCTATTCGACGGGGCCCCGCCAGGATCGTTCGCTTCAGCGACCCAAGCGGACTCAACTGGTATGCGAAAAGACGCCCTTGAGGTCACTTGAGCCCACATTTGCCCACTTCGCGAAGGCGCACACGAGGGCGCGCGTGAGGCCGCCCATGAAGGCATGCGTGAGGGCGCGCGAAGAAAGGCGCACAGCTCGTGCACGCCGCCGCCACGGCTCCCCGGCAGTTGGACGCCCGCGCTTCGCCCGCCGTTCACCACGGCGTCGCGCCCCGCTCCCCGGCACCCCGAAACATCCGCCCCATGAAGCCCCTGACTGTTCTGAAGGCCCTGGCGTCGCAGAAGTCCCTGACGTCGCGGCAGCACCTGCCGACCCGCGTCACCGTTCTCTCGGCCGCCGCCCTCCTCGTCGCGCTCGCCGCCCCCGCCGCCTCCGCCCACCCGGGCGGCGCGGCCCCCGCCCGCATCCCGTTCACGCAGGCCACGGTCACGGCCACGGCGACCCCCGGCACGTACGAGATCGCCTGGCAGGCGCCGGGCGTGCGGCACGTGACCGTCGAGGCGGGCGGCCGTACGGTCGCGGGCGGCGGATCGGCCGGCAGGGTCACCGTCACCGGGCTCCCGGCGGGCGCCGACCGGCAGTGGTTCGACCTGGTACCCGACCACGGGCGCGGACTGCACCTCGCCGACCGGCTCGTGAAGCTCGACGGCGCCGTCAACTTCCGCGACGCGGGCGGCTACCGGACCACCGACGGGCACTGGGTGAAGATGGGTGAGGTGTACCGCTCCGACTCGCTCGACCGGCTCACCGACGCCGACCTGGCGAAGCTGCGGCGACTCGGCATCCGCACGGACTACGACCTGCGCATGGCGTCCGAGCGGGCGGCGGCACCCGACCGCGTACCGGCGGGCACGACGTACGTGGTCGCGGACGTGCTGGCCGGCTCCGGCACCTTCACCGCGATGCCGACGACCGAGTCCGAGGCGGTCACGATGATGACCGAGGGCGAGAAGTTCATGGTCAGCGGCGACACCGCCCAGGCCGCCTACCGGCAGGTCTTCGCCGGTGCGGTCGGCGGCGACGGTGTCCTGTTCCACTGCACGGCGGGCAAGGACCGTACGGGCTGGGCGAACGCCGCGCTGCTCACGGCGCTCGGTGTGCCGCGCGAGACGGTGATGGCGGACTACCTCGCCTCGAACGACTACCGGGCGGCGGCCAACGCCGCGGCGCTCGCTTCGATGCCGCCCGCGCAGGCCAAGGTCTACAAGCCGCTCCTCGACGTCCGCGCCGCGTACCTGAACTCCGGGTTCGACGAGGTGCGCGAGAAGTTCAGCTCGTTCCGCACGTACGAGAAGCGGGCCCTGGGCCTGTCCCCGGCCGAACTGCGCACGCTGAAGGCCGAGTTGCTGGTCTGACGGGCCCGCCCCCTCAAGACGTCCTCGGCGCTCGTGCGGTAGTCCCACACTCACGGTGACCTCCGGGGCGGGCGGTTCGGTCCTCGTGCGGCACCGGCGGCGCCGCATGACCGAATGTCCGCGACCCGGCTTCCGGTGCGTCGAGTTCGGCCCAGACCGTCTTGTGGGGCGCCGCCGTATCACCGCTGGTCACGCCCCAGCGGTCCGCGTACGACGCGACGATCAGCAGGCCCCGGCCGCCCTCGTCGTCCGGCTGCCGACGACGCGGCACCCGGTCCGGTCGCGCGTCGGCGACCTCGATACGCAGCGTGCGCGCCGCGTCCAGGGTGAGCGTCAGCCGGAAGTCCCGGCCCGGCACCCGGCCGTGCCGCACCGCGTTCGCCGCGAGCTCGGCGACGACGTGTTCCGCCTCGGGCGACTGCCTCTTCCACTCGGCGAGCTGCCGCTCCGCGAGCAGCCGGGCCAGGCGGGCGCCGCGCCTTGTGGAGGAGAGCAGGATCGTGAAGTGCTTCTTTTCCGTGACGTTCATTGAGCCGTTCATGCTGCACAGCGTTCCGGGTCGTCACATACTGTGACCAGGGTTACGCAACGTCCGTGCGGGGCTGTGCACTTGGGGAGGCCGTTGTGCACTTCGGGGAACGCGGGTCGAAGGCATTCGGGGCGCTGTTGCGGTTCCACCGCGAGCGGGCCGGGATGACGATGGAGACCCTCGGCAGACACGTCGGGTACTCCAAGTCGCAGGTGGCGATGGTGGAGCGCGGGGAGCGTCCGCCGAAGGGCCGCCTCGTCGAACTGGCGGAGCAGGCGCTGGACGCGCAAGGCGCACTTCAGGCCGTGGCCGGCAAGGAGTTCGGGCAGGGCGGGCTGCGGCCGTGGACCGAGGACTACCTGGCGGAGGAGAAGAAGGCGCACGCGCTGTATGTGTTCCAGAACCACATCGTCCCCGGCTCGCTGCAAACGGAGGGGTACGCCCGCGCCGTCTACATCAGCAACCGCTGCCCGATGCTGGAAGACGACGAGATCGAGCAGCGGCTGGCCGAACGCCTGGCGCGCCAGGAGCTGTTCAGTCGCAAGCCGCAGGCGGCCGTCAGCTACGTGATCGAGGAGTCGGCACTCACCAAGCCCTTGGGCGGAACGGACGTCCTGCGGGAGCAGCTGCTCCACCTCCTGGACGTCGGTGGCCTGCGCAACGTCGAGATTCAGGTGATGCCGCATGCCCGTGAGAACCATGCGGGACTGAACGGCCCCATGATCCTCCTGGAAACGGCGAAGCGAACTCAACTCGCCTACATCGAAGGCCCAAGCGGCGGCTACTTCGTCACCGAACAGCCTGACCTGGGAGACCTGTTCGGCAAATATGGCATCCTGCGCACGCAGGCTCTCAACTCCGAGGAGTCCGCAACACTGATCGAAAAGGTGGCGCGGGAACTATGAGCACGGACCCCCACTGGTTCAAGTCCAGCTACAGCGGCGACCAGGGCGAATGCCTGGAAGCCGCCCTCCAGTGGACCAAGTCCAGCTACAGCGGCGGCGAAGGCGAATGCCTGGAGGCGGCCGCCACCCCCCACCACATCCACCTCCGCGACTCCAAGCACACGCCCGACACCAGCCCCACCTTCAAGGTCACCGCAGCCGCGTGGGCCGCCTTCCTCGGCTCACTGGCATAGAGCCCCCTGAGGCGCTACTCCCCCGGGCCCGTCAGGAGCGGGAAGCGGCCCGAGTCGAGCAGCGCCACGATCGCGTCCGTCCTGGCCCGGGGCGCCGCGTAGTCCGGGTGCGAGCGCAGGACCGTCGCCGCGTCGTGCAGGCGGCCCATCTGGGCGGACGCCTGGGACAGATCACGGCCGCCCGGGGTGACCGGATGGGTCGCGAGGGCGGGGCGGCGCGGGTCGACGCGGCCCGACGCCACCGCCGGGGCGACCCGGCGCGCGCACCGGCACGGCGCCTTCGGGTCGGCGAGCCCGCACGTGGCGTCCATGAAGGAGCGCAGTCGCGTACGGGCGCGTTCGAGTCGCTTGCGGTAGGAGGCCGGTGAGACGTCGAGGACCCAGGCGGCGTCCGCCGACGGGAGGCCGAAGACCTCGGCGAGGACGTAGGCGACGCGCTCGCCGCGCTCCAGGCACTGGAGCATCGCCTGGGTGCACGTCAACCGGACCTCGCGGGCGAGGAGTTCGGCGTCGGGGCCCGCGTAGTCCTGCGGGGCGAGCCCGGCGACGAGGTCCTCGCCGAACGCGTCGAGGCTCAGCCCCGCAGCCTCCTGCGGGGTGCGCCGCTTCAGGTTCAGAAGGTAGTTGACGCCGACGCGGTAGGCCCAGGTGAGCAGCCGCGCCTCGGCCCGCCAGGTGGCGAGCCGGGTGACGACGCGGATCAGGATCTCCTGCGCGGCGTCCTCGGCGTCGGCGGGCCGCCACGTCATGCGCAGGGCCAGCCGGTACAGGGGATCCTGGAGCCTCCGCACGACGTCCTCCAGGGCGCCCTTGTCACCGTCGACGGCCCGTGCCACCAACGCACGCTCCTCCGCGAGGAGTTCGGGGTCGGCCACCTGGGGCCGCGGCGCCTGCTCGGCGGTGTCGTCGCTCATGCGGACAGTGTGCGTGCGGCGGCGTGCCGGCGCAGCCAGTCGCGGACGGCGGCGCCGATCTCGTCCGGCCGGTCCTCCGGGGCGTGGTGCCCGGCGACGCCGATGCTCGCGGTCTCGACGTTCGTGAACGTCTCCCGCGCCCAGGCGACGGCGTCCGCCGAGCCCATGCCGATCCCGCCCTCGCCGTGCATCACCAGCTTCGGCACCCCGGCCGACTCGGGCGAGGAGAGCCACGCGCCGTACGCGACCATGCGGGCGTGCACGTCGGCGGGCTCGCCGTCGAACGGGATCTCGCGGGGCCACACGAGCAGCGGCTTGCGGGAGGCCTCGGTCGGGTACGGGGCGCGGTACACGTCGTGGTCCTCGGGGGACAGGTGGGCGATGCCGTGCGGCAGGTTGAACTCGATGAACATGTTGTCCCGCAGGATCATCTCCTCGCCCTTGCCGGGGGTGCGGAAGTCGCGGAACAACTGCTGACCGAGCGGCGGGAGTTCGGCCATCGTCAGCGGCCGCAGGAAGGTCTCGACGAGCGCCAGGCCGCGCACCCGCCCGGGGCGGCGCGCCGCGAGGTCCATGGCGAGGGCGCCGCCCCAGTCGTGCCCGACGAACACGGCGGCGTCGAGGCCGACCGCGTCGAGCCAGGCGTCCAGGTAGCGGGCGTGGTCCGCGAACCGGTAGTCGCTGTCGGGCTTGCCGGACGCGCCCATGCCGATGAGGTCGGGCGCGAGGACCCGGGTCTCCCCCGTGAGGTACGGCAGGACACCGCGCCACAGGTGGGAGGAGGTGGGGTTGCCGTGCAGGAGGACGACGGGCGGGGCGCCCGCGTCGGCCCGGCCCCCGTCCACGTAGGACATGAAGGAGTCGAGGACGGGGACGGTGCGGGTCGTGCGGGCGGCGTCGGTGTCACGGGGGCCGGTCGACATCTGCGTGCCTTTCGTCGGACGGGGGAAGGGCGCCCTGTCGCGCCTTCACCGGGGTTGGACACCGGCGGATCCCCGGCTGTGACAGCCCACCGACGACTTTCTTCGAACGGGCTCGCCTTCCGCACCGGGCACACCCCCGACGCCGGCCCCGGCATCACCGTCACCGCCCGGACGTTCCTGGACTCGATCAGGCAGAACTTGCCCTGAAACAATCCTGCCGCCCGGTCGTGCGGGGCATCCTTGCCTCATGGACGCGGACAAGGGACAGGGCCCTGCGACCGTGGTCAACCGCTTCGCCACCCGCTCGGTGGACGAGGCGCGAGCCGTGCTGTCGCAGCAGTTCTACGACATGGAGCTGGACACCCCGGCAGCGGCGGACTTCGCCCTCGACGCCGAGGTCGTACCGCTGGGCGGTGTGACGCTGGGGCGCATGTCGTTCGGCGCCTCCATCACGGCGTACATCCCTGAGCTGGGCGGCTACCACATCGTGGCGCCGACGACGGGCTCCTTCGGCATCGGCCAGGGCCCGGAGGTCCGCACCCAGGTGTCGGCCCGCACCGGGGGCATGCTCAACCCCACGGCCGATTTCCGGGTCGGCGACTTCTCGCCGGACTGCGACACCCTCACCATCAAGGTCGACAGGGCGGCGATGCACCGGCAGCTGGAGGCCATGCTCGGCAGACCGGTCCGCCGCGACATCGGCTTCCGCCGCTCCTTCCCCATCTCCGCCGGTACGGGCGGCAGTTGGGCCGCGCTGGCCCGCTGGACCGCACTCGACGCGAACAACCCGGGGGGCCTGTTGCAGAGCCCCATGATTCGCGGACGCCTCGAACAGACCCTGCTGGAGGGCCTGTTGCTGGCCACCGACCACCGGTACCGCGACGCCCTGGACGCACCGCCGACCGCCATGTCCACCACCGCCGTCCGCCGGGTCATGGACGCCGTGCGCGACAGTCCGGCCGAAGCGTGGGACGCGAACCGGCTCGCCGCCGTCGCCCAGGTCAGCCTGCGCACCCTGCAAGAGGCGTTCCGTACGCAGCTGAGGATGACGCCCATGGGATACGTGCACGAGGTGCGGCTCCAGCACGTACGGATGGTGCTGCGCACCGCCGCGCCCGGGGAGGTCACCGTCACCGAGGTCGCGTACCGCTGGGGCTTCGCCCACCTGGGCCGGTTCGCGCGGCGCTACCGGACCCGCTTCGGGGAGACCCCGTCCCGGACGCTGGCCGGCCCGCCGGGTGCCGCGCGAACCGGATAACGGCCGTGCGCGGAGCGGCGAGCCACGCCCCGGCGCCCACCGTATGGTCCTGGTGCCGCCCCTTGCACGGGAGGTGTGGCCGATGGGCAGTGTCGGCGCCGCCCATCCGCCGCCCCATCTCCCCGGTCGGATGCGGATGCGAGTGCGGGCGCACAGCGAGGCCCCGCACATCCCGAGCCCGGCGCCCGCCCACCCTGTCAGCGGCGCCGGCCCCGGGCCCGCACCCGCTCCTCAGCCCTCCAGTACCGGCAGCAGTTCCGGCAGGTGCCCGTCCGACGCCAGCGCCGCCCGGACCCGCTCGTCCGGGACGGACCCGTACAGCGTCGTCCGGGGCTTCGCCGGGCGGCCCGCCGCCTCGGCCACGGCGATCAGGTCCTTGACCGACTTGTACGAGCCGTACGAGGAGCCCGCCATCCGGGAGATGGTCTCCTCCATCAGCGTGCCGCCGAGGTCGTTGGCGCCCGAGCGGAGCATCTCGGCCGCGCCCTGCGTGCCGAGCTTCACCCAGCTGGTCTGGATGTTCGGGATGTGCGGGTGGAGCAGGACCCGCGCCATGGCGGTGACGGCCCGGTTGTCCCGGGACGTCGGGCCCGGCCGGGCGATGCCCGCGAGGTACACCGGCGCGTTCGTGTGGATGAACGGCAGCGTCACGAACTCCGTGAAGCCGCCGGTCTCCTGCTGGATCGCGGCGAGCGTACGGAAGTGGCCGAGCCAGTGGCGCGGCTGGTCCACATGCCCGTACATCATCGTCGAGGACGAACGGATGCCCAGCTCGTGGGCGGTCTTCACGACCTCGATCCAGGTCGCCGTGGGCAGCTTGCCCTTGGTGAGGACCCAGCGGACCTCGTCGTCGAGGATCTCGGCGGCCGTGCCGGGGATCGAGTCGAGGCCCGCCTCCTTGGCGGCGGTCAGCCACTCGCGGATCGACATCCCGGTGCGGGTCGCGCCGTTGACGACCTCCATCGGCGAGAAGGCGTGCACGTGCATACCGGGGACGCGCGCCTTCACGGCCTTCGCGATGTCGAAGTAGGCCGTGCCCGGCAGGTCCGGGTGGATGCCGCCCTGCATGCAGACCTCGACCGCGCCGACGTCCCAGGCCTGTTGGGCCCGGTCCGCGACCTGGTCGAGCGAGAGCGTGTACGCGTCGGCGTCCGTGCGGCGCTGCGCGAAGGCGCAGAAGCGGCAGCCGGTGTAGCAGACGTTCGTGAAGTTGATGTTCCGCGTGACGATGTACGTGACGTCGTCGCCGACCACCGACCTACGGATGTCGTCGGCGATACCGCACAGCGCGTCGAGGGCGGGCCCGTCCGCGTGCAGCAGGGCCAGGGCCTGCGGGTCGGTGAGCTTCGTCGGGTCGTCGGCGGCCTGCGCCAGCGCCTCGCGCACATCCGTGTCGATGCGCTCCGCGACCATGCCGGGCGCCGCCTGCTCGCGCAGCGCCTCCCAGTCGCCGTACACCTCGTCGAAGTCGTCGCGGCGATCCGACGTACGGCCCTCGGTGTCGATGGTGCGGTGCAGGTCGGTGCGGCCCGAGGCCGACGCGACGTACCCCTCGTCGGGCTCCTGCCAGGGCCGGCCGACGACCGGCGCGTCCGCGATCGCGAGACCGGTCTCCGGGTCGGCGAGCGCGCGGACGTGCGGGAGCAGCCTTGGGTCGAGCCACGGTTCGCCGCGCGTCACGAACTCCGGGTAGACGCACAGCCGTTCCCGCAGCTCGAAGCCGACGTCCCGCGACCGCCGCGCCAGCTCGTCCAGCCGGGGCCAGGGCTTCTCCGGGTTCACGTGGTCGATCGTCACCGGGGACACCCCGCCCCAGTCGTCGATGCCCGCGCCGATGAGCCGCGCGTACTCGCCGTCGACGAGGTTCGGCGGGGCCTGGAGGTTCCCCGACGGGCCCATGATGTGCCGGGCGACGGCGACCGTCGCGACGAGGTCGTCGAGGTCGGCGTCGGGCATGCCGCGCATCGCCGTGTCCGGCTTCGCGCGGAAGTTCTGGATGATCAGTTCCTGGACGCCGTGGTACGAGCGCGCGACGCGGCGCAGCGCGAACAGCGACTCGGCGCGCTCCTCGTAGGTCTCCCCGATCCCGATGAGCAGCCCGCTGGTGAAGGGGACCGACGAGCGGCCCGCGTCCTCCAGCACCCGCACCCGCACCGCCGGTTCCTTGTCGGGCGAGCCGTAGTGCGGCATGCCCGGCTCCGACCAGAGGCGCTCGGCGGTCGTCTCCAGCATCATGCCCATGCTGGGCGCGACCGGCTTCAGGCGCTGGAAGTCGGTCCAGGACAGGACCCCGGGGTTGAGGTGCGGCAGCAGCCCCGTCTCCTCCAGGATCCGGATCGATATGGCCCGCACGTACGCGATCGTGTCGTCGTAGCCGTGCGCGTCGAGCCACTCGCGGGCCTCGGGCCAGCGGTCCTCCGGCTTGTCGCCCAGGGTGATCAGGGCTTCCTTGCAGCCGAGTTCGGCGCCCTTGCGCGCGATGTCGAGGACCTCGTCCGGCGACATGAACATCCCGTGCCCGTCCCGGCGCAGCTTGCCGGGCACCGTCACGAACGTGCAGTAGTGGCACTTGTCGCGGCACAGCCGGGTGAGCGGGATGAACACGCTCTTGCTGTACGTGATGACGCCCGGCCTGCCCGCCGCCGCGAGGCCCGCGTCCCGCACCCGGGCGGCCGACGCGGTGAGGTCGTCCAGGTCGGTGCCGCGCGCCTGGAGGAGGACGGCGGCCTCGGTGACGTCGAGCGCGACACCGTCTCTGGCCCGTTTGAGCGCGCGGCGCATCGCGTTGGCGGTGGGACGGTCGGCCTGGGGCGTCTGGGGTACGGCGTCCGGATCACTCATGAACCGAGCATACGAGCGGATCTCTCCCGCGGGGCTTTCGGGAGCCGACCAGCGGTACTAGTCTCGCCGGGTCGTGACCAACGGGGGGTTTGTCATGTTTCTTCGCACGCGTCCCATGACCGTACTGCTGTTGCTCGGAGGCCTGTTGCTGGGCGGGGTCCCGGCGACGGCGTCGGCGACCGCACCGGCAGCGGTGTCCTCGGGGCCCTGGGGGTCCTCGAAGGCCACGGGCGCTCACACCTCCGCTGCCTCGGCGCCCAGGAACCCGGTGAAGAAGTCGTCCTCGGTGACCAGGAGCAAGCCGAAGAAGTCCAAGAAGAAGAAGAGCGGCTCGCTCGGCGTGCTGGGCTGGATCCTGATCCTCTTCGTCGTGGTCGTCGTCCTGGTCGTCGCCGGCCTGTTCCGCGGACGCCGCAAGTCGTAATCCGCCCCTCCCCTTCCCTTGGGAGGGAGTTCACGGCTCAATACCAGAGTTGCACGCGCCACATCCAACACTCTGGGGAGCCGCGACATGTGCACAGACGACGCACCCGAACACGCCCTGGGCAGACGCGCGTTGCTCGTGACCGGTACGGCCGCCGCGCTTACGCTCACCACCATGAGCTTCGCCAGCGCCGCCGACGGCTCGCAGTCCACCAAGACGCTCAAGGGCACCCTGCCGCCGGGCGCCCCCGACTTCGTGTACCTGCCGGTCGAAGTGCCGCGCGGGGTACGGGAGATCAGGGTCTCCTACACGTACACGAAGGCCACCGTCCCGGCCGGTACGCAGAACAACGCGCTGGACATCGGCCTCTTCGACGAGCGCGGCACGGCGCTCGGCGGCAAGGGCTTCCGCGGCTGGTCGGGCGGCGCCCGCACCGAGTTCTTCGTCCGCGCCGACGACGCGACGCCCGGCTACATCCCGGGCCCGGTGCGGGCCGGCACCTGGCACATCGCGCTCGGCCCGTACACGGTGGCGCCCGAGGGTCTGCCGTACGAGGTGACGGTGACGCTCACGCACGGGGCGTCCGGCGCGACGCCGCGCCCGAGCTATCCGCCGGAGCGGGCCCGCGGCCGGGGCCGCGCCTGGTACCGGGGCGACTGCCATCTGCACTCCTGGTACTCGGACGGGCGCCGCACCCCGGCCGAGATCGGCGCGCTCGCCCGCGCGGCGGGCCTGGACTTCATCAACACGTCCGACCACAACACGCATGCCTCGCAAGCCCACTGGGCGGACGTGGCGGGCGACGACCTCCTGGTCATGCTCGGCGAGGAGATCACGACCCGCAACGGCCACGTCGTCGCTCTCGGCACCGACCCCGGCACCTTCGTCGACTGGCGCTACCGGGCCCGCGACAACCGCTGGGCCAGATACGCCGACCAGATCCGCCGCGCGGGCGGCCTCGTCGTCCCCGCCCACCCGCACGCCACCTGCATCGGCTGCGGCTGGAAGTTCGGCTTCGGCGAGGCGGACGCGGTGGAGGTGTGGAACGGGCCGTACACCCCGGACGACGAGATCTCCCTCGCCGACTGGGACAACACCCTCGTCGCGTACGCCCGATCCCGGGGGACGGGGTCCTGGCTGCCGGCCATGGGCAACAGTGACGCCCACCGCGACCCGGACCGGATCGGCGGCCCCCAGACGGTGGTCCTGGCCGACGACCTGACGCGGGACGCGATCCAGGCGGGCATCAAGGCGGGCCGCTCGTACGTGGCGGAGTCCGCGGCCGTCGAGGTCACCCTGACCGCGACCGGCGGCAAGGGCGAGGTCGCGGGCCTCGGCGAGCGCCTCGCCGTCGCCCCCGACGCGCCCGTCACCGTGCGCCTGGAGGTCGCGGGCGCCCCCAACCGCACCCTGCACCTCGTCACGGACCAGGGCACCCTGTTCACGTCCGCGGCGGGCGCCACCTCGGCGACCTGGACGACGACCGCGTCCTACGCGGCGTACGTACGGGCGGAGGTCCGTCACGCGCCGACGGTGCCCGGCCTCCCCGGAGCCCTGACCGCGTTCACGAACCCGATCTTCCTGGGGGCCTGAGCCGCCGGCCGCATCACGACCGGAGCGGAACCGGGGGCTACTCCGCCACCACCAGGACGGCGGACTCCCGGTTCAGCACCTCGCCCCGGAAGAAGGCCGGGCTGCGCCGCTGCATCGCCACCATGATCACGACACCGACGAGCAGCAGCCCGACGCCGATCACGAACACCGAGCCGACGCCGAACACGGACGAGCCGCTGCCGTACGCCGGGTTCCACATGTCGACGAGGGTCTTGGCGAAGACCGCCGCCAGGAGCACGCCGCCGAGCAGCGGGAAAAGACCCTTGAAGGCGAAGTCCCGTACGGACCGGGTGAGCTCGGTGCGGAAGTACCAGGCGCAGGCGAACGCCGTCAGCGCGTAGTAGAAGCAGATCATGAGGCCGAGCGCGTAGATCGTGTCGACGAGGACGTGCTCGGAGACCAGCGTCATGACCGTGTAGAAGACGGCCGTCGCGACGCCCGCCGTGACGGTGGCGCGGCCCGGCGTCCGAAAGCGCGGGTGGACGCGGGCGTACGACGCCGGGAGCGCCTCGTACGTCGACATGGCGAGGACGGTGCGGGCGACCGGGATGAACGTGGTCTGGAGACTGGCCGCCGCCGAGGCGAGGACCGCGACGAAGAGGAGGATGCCGAGCGTCGGGCCCATCACCGGGCCCGCGAGCGCCGCGAAGACGTTGTCGGACGTCTCCGGGTTGGCGAGGCCGAGGCCCCGCCCGCCCGAGCCGACGATCATCTGGGCGGCCACGCCCGTGGCCAGGTACGAGCCGACGAGGACGACCATGGCGATGAGCGCCGCGCGCCCCGGTGTCTTCTCGCTGCCGATGGTCTCCTCGTTCGCGGTGAGGCAGGTGTCCCAGCCCCAGTACATGAAGATCGACAGGGAGAGTCCGGCGGTGAACGCGCCGAACGACTGCACCGCGAACGGGTTCAGCCACGACCAGGAGAAGTCCACGGACGTGGCGGCGAAGTCGGCGGAGCCCGCCTTGGCCACGGCCAGCGCGACGAAGACGGCGAGCACCACCAGCTGGAGCCCGACCAGCGTGTACTGCACGCCCTTCGTCGCGGTCATCCCGCGGTAGCTGATCGCCGTCGCGGCGGCGATCAGGGCCAGGCACGTGAGGATGTGGACGGCCTTGTTCCCGTCCAGGTCGGCGACCGCGGCACTGTTCGTGATCTCGCCCGCGAGCAGCCAGAAGTACGAGGTCGCGACCCCGGCCAGATTCGACAGGACGATGATCGTCGCGATCACCAGGCCCCAGCCGCACATCCAGCCGACCCGCGGCCCGAAGGCCTTCACGGTCCAGGTGAAGGACGTGCCGCAGTCCGGCATGACCTTGTTGAGCTCCCGGTAGGCGAAGGCGACGAGGAGCATCGGCAGGAACCCGGCGAGGAACACGGCGGGCATCTGGAGCCCCACCTCGCCGGCCGTGGAGCCGAGCGTGGAGGTCAGGCAGTAGACGGGCGCGACCGTGGAGACGCCGATGACGGCGCTGCCGAGCAGCCCGACGGAGTTCCCGCCCAGGCCCTTGCCGTTCCTCGCGCCGGTCTCGGGGCGCACGTCCAGCTGAGTCATGAACAGGACGTTAAATCCTGCGGTTTCCACATCTGGCGGGATTCGTCAGGACATCCACCGATCCGCAAGAGCTATGGATCGATGGGCAATTCGGGCAGCCGCCCGGCACTTCTTATGACGATGACAGGAGATCGCCATTCATTGCAAGGCGGGGCGGCCGGCGTCCGATATTCGGTAATCGAAGCTGGGTCCGTTTTGACCCGTTTCAAAATTTTCCGGTGACGGTTGCGTCACGTCGGCACCACACCGTCACCGCCGGTAACGGCCGCTGCCTCGGCACGCTCAGCCGGGCCACACGATCGACTGCCACTCGCTGTACGCGTGCAGCGCGTACGAGCCGACGTCGCGCCCCACGCCGCTCTTCTTGAACCCGCCGAACGGCGCCTCCATGTTCCGCCCGACGGTGTTCACGCCGACCCCGCCGGCCCGCAGCCGCCGGGCGACCCGGAAGGCGCGCGCCACGTCGCCCGACCACACGTAGTCGATGAGCCCGTAGTCGCTGTCGTCGGCGAGGGCGACGGCCTCGTCCTCGTCCCCGTCGAACGGCACGACGGTGACGACGGGGCCGAAGATCTCCTCGCGCACGACCCGCATGTCGTTGGTGCAGTCGGCGAGGAGCGTGGGCGCGACGTAGAACCCCTTCTCGTACGCGGGCCGCTCGCCGCCCGCGACGACGGTCGCCCCCTCCTTGCGCCCGAGTTCCACGTAGGACTCGATCCGTTCGCGGTGCGCCGCCGAGATGACGGGACCGACGACGGTGCCCTGCGCGCGCGGGTCGCCGACCTTCATGAAGCCGAGGTAGCCGGTGAGCTTCGCGACGAACGCGTCGTACACCGACCGGTGCACCAGCGCCCGCGTCGGCGCCGTACAGATCTGCCCGCTGTAGAAGGCGTACGTCGTCCCGATCCCGGCGACGGCGGAGTCGAGGTCGGCGTCGCCGAAGACGATCGCGGCGCCCTTCCCGCCCAGCTCCATCAGCTGGCGCTTCATGGACCGGCCGCACACCTCGCCGATGCGCTGCCCGACGGCCGTGGACCCGGTGAAGCTGACCATGTCGACGTCCGGCGCGTCGACGGCCGCCTCCCCCACCTCGACGGAGGCGCCGCTCACCACGTTCACCACGCCCGGCGGCACACCGGCCTCCTCCAGGGCGGCCGCCATCCGGTACACGGACAGCGGGTCCTGCGGCGCGGGCTTCACGACGACGGTGTTGCCCATGGCGAGGGCGGGCGCGACCTTGCCCGCCGGGTTGGCCCACGGGTTGTTGTACGAGGTGACGCAGGTGACGACGCCGACGGGCCGGCGCACCGCGAGGGCGCCCATCACCCCGGCCCTGCCCATCGGACCGGCCTCGTTGATCTGCGGCGGCAGCCCTTCCTCGACGGGTTCGAGCGCCCCCTTCGCGTACCGCCGGAACCGGGCCACGCCGACGGCGACCTGCATCCCGCGCGCGGTCCCGCTGGTGGCCCCGCTCTCGGCCTGCGCGAGCTCGGCGTTGGCCGCGAAGTCGCGCTGTATGACGTCGGCGGCCCGGTCGAGGATCGCGGCCCGCTCCTCGGGCCTCGTACGGGACCACGCCCCGAAGGCGTCGCGGGCGGCGCGCGCCGCGTCGTACACCTGCTGCCGCGTGGCCTCGGGTGCGTGCCCGACGACGTCCTCGCGGGCCGGATCGACGACGTCGTAGTGCCCGCCGCCGGGCTCGACCCACTCGCCTCCGATGAACAACTTCCCTTCTGTTGAGGTCACTTGGTGCTCACCGTCCGGGTGTCCCGCCCCGACCGGAGCACCTTCCCGGGTACGGCGCCGCTGACGACGTCACCGCGCATGGCCTCCACCCCGTTCACCCACACGGCGGTCACGCCGATGGCTTTCGAGTCGAGCCGGGGCGAGTCGCCCGGCAGATCGTGCACGAGCGTCGCCTTGCCGGCGTCGATGGCCTCGGGGTCGAACAGCACGAGGTCCGCGTGCCAGCCCTCCTCGATCCTGCCCCGCTCCCGCAGCCCGAACAGCTGCGCCGGATCGTCGGTCAGCATCTTCACGGCGGCCTCCAGGCCCAGCAGCTTCCGTCCGCGCAGACAGTCGCCGAGGAACCGCGTCGTGTACGGGGCGCCGCACATCCGGTCCAGGTGCGCGCCCGCGTCGGAGCCGCCCAGCATCACGTCCTCGTGGTTCCACGTCTCGGCGCGCAGCGCCCACGAGTCCGGATCGTTGTCGGTCGGCATCGGCCAGAGCACGGTCCGCAGGCGGTCGTTGGCGCAGATCTCCACCAGGCACTCGAAGGCCTCCTGCCCGCGCTCGGCGGCGATGTCCTTCACCACCCGCCCGGTCAGCCCCTCGTTCGCCTCGGAGTACGTGTCCCCGATGACGTACCGGCCGAAGTTCGCGAGCCGCCGGAAGACACCGGCCTCCTTGCTGTCGGCCCGCCGCAGCATCTCGGCGCGCACGTCGGGGTCGCGGAGCTTCGCGATCCGCTCGTCGACCGGCAGGCCCAGCACCTCGCCCCAGCCGGGGATGAGGTTGAGCGCGCAGAACGTGCCGAGGGACATGTTCATCGGGGTCAGGATCGGCATCGTCAGGGCGACGATCCGGCCGCCGGACTTGCGGGCGCGCTCGCTCGCCGTGAGCTGGCGCGGCACACGCTCGGGGACGGCGGCGTCGATGGTCAGCACGTTCCAGTTGAGCGGGCGCCCGGCGGCGGCGCTCATCTCCACGAACAGCTCGATCTCGTCGTCGCTGAACTGGTCGAGGCACCCGGCGACGATGGCCTCGATCTGGGTCCCCTCGTGCTCGCCGACCGCCTTGCTGAGCGCGAGCAGCTCGGCGGGCAGCGCGTGCCGCGAGGCGACCGGCCTGCCGTCCCCGTCCGAGTGCGTGGACGACTGGGTGGTGGACAGGCCCCAGGCCCCGGCGTCCATGGCTTCGTGGAACAGCGCCAGCATGGCGTCCAGCTGCTCCGGCGTCGGCTGCCCGCCGACGGCGTCCGCGCCCATCACGTACCGGCGCAGCGCGCAATGCCCCACCATGAAACCGGCGTTGACGGCGATCCGCCCGTCGAGCGCGTCGAGGTACTCGCCGAAGGAGTGCCACGACCAGGGCGCGCCCTCTTCCAGGGCGACCAGCGACATCCCCTCGACCTTGGACATCATCCGCCGCGTGTAGTCGGCGTCCTCGGGCCGCTCGGGGTTCAGCGGGGCGAGCGTGAAACCGCAGTTGCCCCCGGCGACCGTCGTCACCCCGTGGTTGAGCGAGGGCGTGGCGTACGGGTCCCAGAACAGCTGGGCGTCGTAGTGCGTGTGCGGATCGACGAACCCGGGCGCGAGCACGAGCCCCGAGGCGTCCTCACGGGACCGGGCCGGTTCGCTCACGGTGCCCGGCTCGGCGATGACGGCGATCCGTCCCGCCCGGATCCCGACATCGGCGACGTAGGCGGGGGCGCCGGTCCCGTCGACGACGGTGGCGCCCTGGATGAGGTGATCGAGCATGCCTTCCCCCAAACATTCAAGCTCAGCAGGTTCAAGCCCCTCAGGGGGCACCTCCCGGCGTCGGCCGGAAGCGATCGAGGCGCGGGGCCCGAGCCCCGGCCCCGCGACCTCGGCGCGCGAGGGCCCCGATCTTCCGGTCCGGGAGGAGGAAGATCGGGGCAGCTCAGCGGTCAGGCCCCGGCCTGCCCCCGGAACCTGGTGGTCCGGTGCACCGGATCCGTGTCGATCTTCGGAATGACGTGCTCCCCGATCAGCTTGATCGACGTCAGCGTGTCCTCGTGCGACACCCCGATCGGCAGCCCGAACGACAGCTGGTCGGCGCCCGCCTGCTCCCACCGCTTGCACTGCTGGAGCACCTCGTCGGGGTCACCGCAGATCATCAGTTCCTCGGCGATGAGCAGCTCGATGATCTCGGCGGAGTACTCGGGCAGGATCTCCGGCCACTCGGGTATGCCCTCGGGCCGCGGGAAGGTGTCGTGGTAGCGGAAGACGAGCGACTGGAGGTAGTTGAGCCCGCCGTTCACCGCGATGTCCACGGCCTTCTCATGGGTCTCCGCGCAGATGGCGGTCGAGGTCACCATGACGTTGTCGTTGACGAAGTCGCCGACGGGCTCGGCGTCCTGGATGGCGGTCTTGTACTGCTCCAGGACCCACTCCATGTCGGAGACCTTCTGGACGCTGAACCCGAGCACCCCGAGCCCCTTGCGGGCGGCCATGGCGTACGAGGGCGGGGACCCGGCCGCGTACCACATGGCCGGGTGCGACGTCCCGTACGGCTTCGGGAAGATCTTGCGCGGCGGCAGCGACCAGTGCTTGCCCTGGAAGCCGACGTACTCGTCCTGGAGCCACATCTTCGGGAACTCGGCGATGGTCTCTTCCCAGATCTCCTTGGTGTAGTTCATGTCCGTCACACCAGGGATGAACCCGAGGATCTCGTGGCTGCCGGCGCCGCGCCCGCTGCCGAACTCGAACCGGCCCTCGCTGAGGTGGTCGAGCATGGCCACCTTCTCGGCGACCTTGACCGGGTGGTTGACCTGGGCGAGCGGGTTGAAGATCCCGGAGCCCAGGTGGATCCGCTCCGTCGCGTGGGCGAGGTACCCGAGGTACACGTCGTTGGCGGAGAGGTGCGAGTACTCCTCCAGGAAGTGGTGCTCGGACGCCCAGGCGTACTTGAAGCCGGACTTGTCCGCCTGGATGACGTACTCGGTCTCGTTCATGAGCGCGCGGTGCTCGGCGGTCGGGTCCGTCAGCGCCTGCTTGCCCACGTATCCCTGTACAAAGAGCCCGAATTCCAAGGAGGTTCACCATCCTCGTCAGTTTCTGACGAACCGTCAGATTGGATGTGTCGACTGTTCCACCGGAGCAGGGGGGCGTCAATAGCTGACGCAGCGTCAGGAAAGGTGGTCGGGGCCGGGCCCGGTCACAGGACGGAGACCCCGGCGAGCCAGCCCCCGTCGATCACGAACGGCTGCCCGGTGATGTACGACGAGTCCTCCTCGGCGGTGAGGAACAGCGCGAGCCGCGCGACCTCCTCCGGCCGGCCGACCCGCCCGATCGGCACGAGCTTCCCGTACAGCTCGGCGAGCGCCTCGGTGGCCTCGTCGGTGTTCGCGGCGGGATCGAGCTGGGCGGGGTTGCTCATGGCGGTGTCGATGGCGCCGGGGCAGACGGCGTTGACGCGTATCCCCTTGCCGGCCAGCTCCAGGGCGGCGACCCGCGTCAGTCCGACGATGGCGTGCTTGGTGGCGGTGTACGCGCCCACGTACGCCATCCCGGTCACCCCGGTGTAGGAGGCGGTGTTGACGATGGTCCCGCCGCCCGCGGCCTCGATCTCGGGAGCCACGGACTTGATCCCGAGGAACGCCCCCACCTGGTTGACCTGCACGATCTGCTGGAACTCCGCCAGCGGCGTCGAGACGAGTTCGTTGAACCGCAGGATCCCCGCGTTGTTGACGAGCCCGTCGATCTTCCCGAACGCGCCCTTGGCGGCGCGCACGGCGGCGCCCCACTCCTCCTCCTCGCTCACGTCGAGATGGACGTAGACGGCGCTCGCGGCCCCGATGTCCTTGGCGACGGCCTCGCCCTGGTCGTCGAGCACGTCGGCGACGACGACCTTGGCGCCCTCCGCCGCGAACAGCCGCGCCTCCTGCTCGCCCTGCCCGCGCGCCGCACCGGTGATGAGTACGACCCGCCCGTCGAGCTTCCCCATGGGATCAGTCCCCTTCTGTTGCCTACTGGTTGAGGTGCGGAGCGACCTCGGCGGCGAACGCCGTGATCTGGTCGACGAGTTCGGCGCGCTCCCGGCTGCGGAAGCGGACCTGGATCTGATGGACACCCATCGCGGCGTACGCGCGCAGCGACTCGGCGATGGCCTCGGGGTCGCCGGACAGGGTGCGCCGCCCCACGTCCCAGGTGGGCGCGCCGACGTAGAGCGGCTCGGTGATGGCCCCGACGACGATCGGCGCCTCGACACCGGCCTCGGCGCGCAGCCGCCTGACCTTCTCGATCTGCCGCGGGAGCCGGTCGCGCGGGTCGCCCTGCGGCAGCCATCCGTCACCCTTGAGCGCGGCCCGGCGCACGGCGGGCGCGGAGGACCCGCCGACCCAGACCGGCACCCGCGCCTGCGCGGGCCTGGGCCGCTGCCCGAGCCCCTCGAAGGCGTAGAACTCGCCCTTGTGCGTGGGGAACTCGTCGGCGCCGAGCGCGGCCCGCAGCGCGTCGATCGTCTCGTCGAGCACCGCCCCGCGCCGCGCGAAGTCCGCCCCGACCGCCTCGAACTCCTCCTGGACGTGCCCGGCCCCGACCCCGAGGATCAGCCGCCCGCCGCTCAGGTGGTCGAGGGTCGCGTACTGCTTGGCGGAGATCAGCGGATGCCGCAGCCCGACGACCGCGACATGGCTCAGCAGCCGGACGCGCTCGGTGGCGGCGGCGAGGTAGGCGAGCGTGGCGACGGGGTCGTACCAGGTGGTCGACATGGCGTCGGCCAGCCGGCGCGGAATGGCGACGTGGTCGCAGCAGGCCACGTACGCGAAGCCGCCCCGGTCGGCGGCGCGGGCGATCTCGACGAGGTCGCCGGGCCCCGCGGCCGCCTCCCACGATTCGGCGTAGATGGTGCTCTGCGACTGGACCGGAAGCTGCATCCCATACGCGAGTGACGCCATGACAACCCCTTGCCCCTGTCCGGGCCTCACGCAGGCCCGTATCTGACGGTCCGTCACATCAGACGGCGACCCTCATCGTCGTAGCTGACGAACCGTCAGGCAAGGGGGTGCGCACGGCTGTTCCGTCACGGAGCCCAGAGCCCGTCGGCGTTCAGCCCGAGCAGCTCGATGGCGTTTCCGCGCACGATCCGCTCGACGAGGTCCGGCGCGAGGTGCCCCATCTGCGCCTCGCCGACCTCCTTGGACTTCGGCCAGGTGGAGTCGGAGTGCGGATAGTCGGTCTCGTAGAGGACGTTGGCGACCCCGATGGCGTCGAGGTTCTTCAGGCCGAAGGCGTCGTCGAAGAAGCAGCCGTAGACGTGGTCGGCGAAGTACTCGCTCGGCGGCTTCATGACCTTGTCGGCGACGCCGCCCCAGCCGCGGTTCTCCTCCCACACCACATCGGCGCGCTCCAGGATGTAGGGAATCCAGCCGATCTGCCCCTCGGCGTACATGATCCGCAGGTTCGGGAACCGCTCGAACTTGCCGCTCATGAGCCAGTCCACCATGGAGAAACAGCAGTTGGCGAAGGTGATGGTGGAGCCGACGGCGGGCGGCGCGTCGGGCGAGGTGCTCGGCATCTTGCTGCTGCTGCCGATGTGCATGGCGATGACGGTCCCGGTCTCGTCACAGGCGGCGAGGAACGGGTCCCAGGCGTCGGTGTGGACGCTGGGCAGCCCGAGGTGCGGCGGTATCTCGGAGAAGGCGACGGCGCGGACCCCCCGGGCGGCGTTCCTGCGCACCTCGGCGGCGGCGAGCTCGGCGTCCCACAGGGGGATGAGGGTGAGCGGGATCAGCCGCCCCCGGGCCTCGGGACCGCACCACTCCTCGACCATCCAGTCGTTGTAGGCGCGCACCCCGAGCAGCCCGAGCTCGCGGTCCGACGCCTCGGTGAAGGTCTGCCCGCAGAAGCGCGGGAAGGTGGGGAAGCACAGGGCGGACTGCACATGGTTGACGTCCATGTCGGCCAGCCGGGCGGGGACGTCGTACGACCCCTTCCGCATCTGCTCGTACGTGATCACCTCCAGCTTGATCTCGTCCCTGTCGTAGCCGACGGCGGTGTCCAGCCGGGTCAGCGGCCGGTGCAGATCCTCGTAGACCCACCAGTCGCCGATGGGCCCGTCGTCCCCGGGCTCGCCCATGACGGGTGCGAACTTTCCCCCGAGAAAGGTCATTTCCTTCAGGGGTGCGCGGACGATACGGGGACCGACGTCGAGGTACTTCTTCGGCAGCCGGTCGGACCACACGGTGGGCGGTTCGACGGTGTGGTCGTCGACGGAGATGATGCGCGGGAACTCGGTCGATTTCAGGGCGTTCTGGGCGTTGGCGGTCTCCGAAGTCTCCATACGGGCCACGGTAGCGCCGATCTGACGACCCGTCAGCTAGCGCGTCACGGGCGCGATACCGACGGGTGGTGAGGTACGGACACGTGAGATGTCTGTGATGGCTGTCTCCCGCGGCTGACGTATCCGCCATGAACAAGGCAAACTGACGGAGTTGTCCTCGACCGCGCGCCGCCGCGTCGGCGCGCCGTCTGGACGACGTACGAACGAGATGTGAGTGACGGGTGCTGTGCGGCGGCAGGGGGGCAGCGACGATGGACGGTGTACCGCGGGTGCCGGAGCAGCGACGGTCCGGCATGCCCGAGGACACCTCGGCGGAGTCGGCCGACCGGACCGCCGACCTGCGCTTCAGCGTGCTCGGCCCGGTACGGGCCTGGCGCGGGGGCGAACCGCTGGCGACGGGATCGCCGCAGCAGCGCGCCCTCCTGGCGGCACTGCTCCTGCGGGACGGCCGCACGGCGACCGCCGGTGAACTCATCGACGCGGTGTGGGGCGACGAGTCCCCCTCCCAGGCCCTCGCCGCCCTGCGCACGTACGCGTCGCGGCTGCGCAAGGTCCTCGGCCCCGACATCCTGGTCAGCGAGTCGGGCGGCTACGCGATCCGCTCGCTGAGCCGCGACGCGCTCGACCTGGCGGCGGCGGAGTTCCTGTGGTCGGACGCGGAGAAGGCCCGCCAGTCGAACGACCTCTGCCAGGCACGGCTCCTGGTGAACAAGGCGCTGGGCCTGTGGGACGGCGAACCCCTGGCGAACGTCCCGGGGCCGTACGCGGAGACCCAGCGCGCCCGCCTGGAGGAGTGGCGGCTCCAACTCCTCGAATCCCGCCTCGACATGGACCTGGAACAGGGCTGCCACGCGGAAGCGGTGTCGGAACTGACGGCCCTGACCGCGGCACACCCGCTGCGTGAGCGGCTGCGCGAACTGCTGATGCTGGCGCTGTACAGGAGCGGCCGCCAGGCGGAGGCCCTCGCGGTCTACGCGGACACGCGCCGCCTGCTGGCCGACGAGCTCGGCGTGGACCCGCGCCCCGGCCTGTCGGAGCTGCAACAGCGCATCCTCCAGGCGGACCCGGCCCTCGCGGAGCCCTCGGCCCCGGCCCCCAGGCCGCCGCCGCGCCGATCCGCCCCGCCCAACTCCCGGCCACCGTCCCGGACTTCACCGGCCGGGCCTCGTTCGTGACGGAACTGAGCGAGGTCCTGTCGTCGGCGTCGTCCGAGGAGGGCACGGGCTCGGTGATGGCCGTCTCCGCGGTGGCGGGCATCGGCGGCGTCGGCAAGACGACCCTCGCGGTGCACGTGGCCCACGCGGCCCGCGCGTCGTTCCCCGACGGCCAGCTGTACGTGGACCTCCAGGGCGCGGGTGCGCGGGCGGCCGAGCCGGAGACGGTCCTCGGCTCGTTCCTGAGAGCCCTGGGCACCCCCGACTCGGCGATCCCGGACTCCCTGGAGGAACGGGCGGCGCTCTACCGCTCCACCCTCGACGGCCGCCGCATCCTGGTCCTCCTCGACAACGCCCGCGACGCGGCCCAGGTCAGACCCCTGCTCCCCGGGACGGAGGGGTGCGCGGCACTGATCACGGGCCGGGTCCGCATGGTCGACCTGGCGGGCGCGCACCTGGTGGACCTGGACGTCATGTCACCGGAGGAGGCCCTCCTCCTCTTCACGCGCATCGTCGGCGAGGAGCGCGTCGCGTCGGAGCGCAAGGCGGCACTGGACGTGGTCGCGGCATGCGGCTTCCTCCCGCTCGCCATCCGCATCGCGGCCTCCCGCCTGGCGGCCCGCCGCACCTGGACGGTCTCGGTCCTGGCGGCGAAGCTGGCGGACGAACGCCGCCGCCTCGACGAACTCCAGGCCGGCGACCTCGCCGTGAAGGCCACCTTCGAACTCGGCTACGGCCAACTGGAACCGGCCCAGGCCCGAGCCTTCCGCCTCCTGGGCCTCGCGGACGGCCCCGACATCTCCCTCGCGGCGGCCGCGGCGGTCCTGGACCTGACCCCCGAGGACACCGAGGACGTCCTGGAATCCCTGGTCGACACGTCCCTCCTCGAGTCGGCGGCCCCGGGCAGATACCGCTACCACGACCTGGTCCGGCTCTACGCGCGTGCGTGCGCGGAACGCGACGAGATGCCGCCGGCGGAGCGGGGCGCGGCGATGTCCCGCCTGCTGGACTTCTATCTGGCCACGGCGGCCCGGGTCTATGCGATCGAGCGGCCGGGGGACCGCACGGTCGACCACCTGGAGACGACCTCCGTGCCGGGCCGGCAGTTCGCCGATGACACCAAGGCGCTCGACTGGCTGCATTCGGAGGCCGGCTGCATCCTGTCGTGCGTCCAGCAGTCCCTGAACTCCTTCCTGCGGCGGGCCGTCGACCTTCTCCTGGCCTCGAAGGATCTGGCCGAGTCCGGAGTCAGCTCGCTCCGCTACGAGGCCGTGGCGCGAGCCGCGCGGGACGCGGCCGCCGCCGCGGGCGAGCCCCATGCCGAAGGGCGCGCCCGCACCACCCTCGCCCAGGTGCTGAGCAGGGCCGGCCAGTTCGACCAGGCCCAGGTCGAGGCCACGCGCGCGGTCGAGCTCGGCCAGGCGTCGGGCGACCCCTGGACCCGGGGCAACGCGCCGAACGAGCAGGGCATCATCGCCAACCTCAGGAACCAGCGCGCGTCGAGCGAGGTCTACCTGCTCACGGCGGTGGAGGCCTTCCGGGCCGACGACAACCGCCCCGGCGAGGCCAGCGCCCTGTGCAATCTCTCACGCGTCCTCGTCGACATGGGACAGACCTCCCGCGCCGTGGAGCTGGCCCGCCAGGGCATCACGATCTACGACGAACTGGGCCTCACCTTCAGGCTCGCCAACGCCCGCTACGCCCTCGGGATCGCCTTGAGCCACAGCGGCCGGCACACAGAGGCCCTGGACCAGCTCTCCGAGGCGCTCCAGGTCTTCGTCGAGAGCCGTCAGCGGCTCTGGGAGGGCACGACGCACTACCGCATGGCCGAGGTGCTGCTCTCCGCGCGCATGCCGGCCCAGGCGGCCCAGCACGCCGAACAGGCGCTGGCCACCGGCTGCATCGGCGGTGAGTGGATGCGCGCCAACGTGCTGACCCTCCTGGGGCGCGCCCTCGCTTCCCTCGGCCAGACGGACCGGGCCAGAGCCTGCTGGCGGGAGGCCCTGGCCATCCATGACCTCGCGGGAACACACGAGGCCGCGGAGTTGCGCCGGCTGCTCAACCCGATCGCCGCCTGACATCAGCCACAGGCGTTCAGCGAACGTTTATGAGTACCTGGGACTCTCGGTCTGTCGAACCGTCGCGTCGGGGGGCAGACGGATCGCCAGGGGCCCCACAGATATGGTGAGCGGCCCTGGAACGCCCGTTCGGGGACCCTCGGGGGAGTCACCGAGCGGGCGTTTCCAACCCATAACGCCGTCCATACAGGGGAGTTATCGCGATGAGCGACGACAAGAAGAAGATCGAAGAGGCCACCACTCAGGACAGCCACATGCCGGCCCCTCCGAGCGATGACGCGATCGTCACCATGGACAGCCACATGCCTGCTCCGCCGAGCGACGACGCGATCGTCACCATGGACAGCCACATGCCCGCGCCGCCTGCCACGGGCGCATAGACCTTCTCTCCCGACGGGGATCGGCCGCGGCGGCGCGGAGGGGGAGCCGCCGCGGCCGAGGCATGTCCGACGCCGCTTCAGAACAATCGGTGGCGTGATCCGTTCGACCCTCCGACGGATCGGTCACCACCCTGGACAGCCACATGCCGGTCGCACCGCAGGACAGCCACATGCCGTAGGACCGACAAGCACACGACGCACCGGGGGCCGAGCCCAAGCTCGGCCCCCTCGCCCGTTCCTACGGCACACATCCCGCTCCCGCCCGCGCCCCAACGCCCTCCGGACACAGGGCACACGGCACACGGCACAGGGCACAGCACCCCGTACGGGATCAACAACCCCCCTGTCACGGAACCGTTCCAGCCGTCGACCACCGCACGCCTCCGCCACCCGCACCGGGAAACCACCACCCCGGCCCCGCCCCCGCAGCCGCCCCACACCCCCGTAGCCCCCCATTTCCCGGGGTCGAACAGGGGTCCGGAGCGCCTCGCGGCCGAGCATCCGGCGGCGTACGAGCAGCCTCCGCACCACCCTCACCGCCCCATCCCATGTAACGGCCATGTATGAGCACGCGGTCGAGCGGAACGGCTCCCCGCGCCCCGTGGGTCCTACGGGTCAGACGCACCGCACGACACCAAGCACCCACCCACCGCGCCGACCGCAAGGAAGAGACGACCACCATGCGTGCTCAGAAGACCGCCCTCGCCGCCCTGGCCCTCGTCGCGGGCCTCTCGCTCACCGCCTGCCAGGGCAACGACGACGCCGCCGGAAGCAGCGACTCCGGCTCCTCGGCACCCTCCTCCTCCACGCCGTCCTCCTCCGCCCCGTCCTCCTCCGCCCCGTCCGACGGCTCCGGCAGCGCCGGCGGCAGCAACGCCGCCGACCAGAGCTCCACGAGCGGCGGCGGCGACAGTGACGAGGGCAGCGGCGGCGGCCAGATCAACACCGGCCCCTGCAAGACCGCGAACCTCGCCTTCAGCACCTCCCACGGCATGGGCGAGGGCGACCTCCTGGTCAGCCTCAGGAACACCGGCGACGCCTGCTACCTCAAGGGCTTCCCGGGCGTCGACCTCAAGGCCGACAGCGGCCCCGGCGGCATCAGCGCCGCGCGCAGCGACGTCGCCGCCCCGAGCGTCGTCCTGAAGAACGGCGAGACGACCCGCTTCACTCTGCACACCCCGCGCAACGACACCGGCGGCTCCGGCCTGACGATCACCCAGATCGTCGTCACGCCGCCCAACGAGACGCACTCCAAGACCCTGCCGGTCACCCTCAACCTCCCCGTCACGAACTCCCCCTCCGAAGCGGGCGTCACCGTCGACCCCGTCGGCACGGGCAAGCAGTAACCGCGCGTTCGGCCTACCACCGCGCGCCCTCGCACCCCGCCTCTGCGTTCCATGGAGCCACCGGTCCGCCCGCCGCCCCATCGAAACGGAGCCCGCTGATGCGAGCCGCCGCCCGCCCCGCAGCCGTAGCCGTAGCCGCCCTCACCGTCCTGGCCGTCGCAGGCCCCGCCCACGCCGAGAACGAGCCCGGGTGGCCCGACAAGCCCTCGCTCTCCATCACGCCCGACCCCGCCGTCCCCGGCTCCACGGTCGTCGTCTCCGTCGCGGGAGGCTGCACGGCGACCTCGGCGACCGCCACCTCCACCGCGTTCTCGGAGTCCGTCCGGCTGTCGACCGGGTCGGCCGGTACGTACACGGGTACCGCCACCGTCTCCGAGTCGGCCACCGGCACCCACTCGGTGTCCGTGTCCTGCGAGGGCGGCAGCACGTCGACGCACCGCATCAAGGTCGGTCACGGCGGCAGCGGCGACCACGGCTGGACCGAGAACCCCACCGTCGACAAGGGCGTCAAGGCGGGCATCGGCGGCGACGACGGGATCTCCGCGACCGACACCGCGCAGCTCGTCCTCGGCGGCCTCCTCATGGCGGGAGCGGTCGGCGGCGCCCTCTACGTCGTACGCCGCCGGGCCGCCGACCGGTAGCTCAGGCGAACAGCCGCGTCTCCGCCACCGGCAGGCCCTTCGCCCACCAGTGGTCATAGCGCCGGTACGCCGTCTCGTCCCGCTCCCCGAGCAGCCGCCGCAACCCGCGCGCCTCCTCCTCCAGCGCCTCCCACACCGCGGCGGGCAGCGGCCGGAACGCCCCCACCTCCACACCGCCCCCGTCGACCGTGCGCCACACCCCGGCGACATACCCGTCCACCAGGACCGTCGGCAGCACGTCCCCGTTCACCCGGGTCACGTGCTTGCGGTACTCGGGCGGCACGACCCGGCCCCGGTCGGCGTACGCCAGGAGCACGCTGTCCCACATCGCCATCAGCCGGGGCGGCGCCGGCACGTCCTCGGCGGGGAGGTCCCTGCCGGGTACGTCGTAGAAGACCTGCCCTCCCGGCCCGGCCAGCTCCACCAGGTCCGCCCCGAGCGCCGCCCGCACCCGCCCCTTCTGTACGAGCCCGAACTGGGCCATGTCCGCCACCGACGCCGGGCCGAAGCCCTCCAGATAGCGGCGGATCAGCGCGCCGAGCCCCGCCTCCACGGCCCGCGCGTCCGCGAGGTCGGGCAGCGCGCCCCGCGCCGCCACGAACCCCTGCCGGCTGTCCGACGTGAAGCCCCAGGGCGCCCCCGCCACCGGCGCGTGCCACAGCGGCGCCCACTGCCGCAGCATCCGCCACGCGGGCCGCACCGCCACCGCGTCCACACCCGCGCGCCCGGCAAGCCACTCCCCCAACTCCCGAGCTCCACACGGGCGTTCGGCGAGCGACAGCAACTCGGGGAGCAGCGCCGCCGCGTCGGTCTCCGTCAGACCCGACGCCGTGAACCGGCGGTCCCGCAGCCGGGCCCCGCGCACCGTCGGCTCCACCGCCGCCCGGAACTCCCGGTAGTCGTCGGCGTGCACCGCGTGCAGCGTGATCCGCATCAGCGTCGACTTCACGACCCGGAAGTCCGCGTACAGCGCGTCCAGCGCCGCCGCCTCGAACCCCGCCACCCGGTTCCACAGGGCCACGTACGGCGAAGCGGGCTGCTGCGCCTGGAGCGCGACAACCCGCTTCACCACGTCCTCGACCGGCAGCGCGGCCCGTTCGAGGAGCAACTGCCGTGCCAGGGTTGACCTGTTGAGTGCCAGCGCGGTGATCTCCATACCGCGCATTGTGCCGCCCCGGGCTCAGAGCTGCCGCGCGACCTCGGTGGCCCAGTACGTCAGGATCATGCTCGCGCCGGCCCGCTTGATGCCGGTCAGCGACTCGAAGATCGCCTTGTCCCGGTCGATCCAGCCGCGCTGCGCCGCCGCCTCGATCATCGCGTACTCGCCACTGATCTGGTACGCGGCCACCGGCACGTCCGACTCGGCGGCCACCCGCGCCAGGATGTCGAGGTAGGGACCCGCCGGCTTGACCATGACCATGTCGGCGCCCTCCTCCAGGTCGAGCGCCAACTCCCGCAGCGACTCACGGGCGTTGGCCGGGTCCTGCTGGTACGTCTTGCGGTCGCCCCGCAGCGACGAGCCGACGGCCTCGCGGAACGGCCCGTAGAACGCCGACGAGTACTTCGCCGTGTAGGCGAGGACCGCGACGTCCTCACGGCCGATCTGGTCCAACGCGTCGCGGACGACGCCGATCTGACCGTCCATCATCCCCGAGGGACCCACCACGTGGGCGCCCGCGTCCGCCTGCACCTGCGCCATCTCGGCGTACCGCTCCAGGGTGGCGTCGTTGTCGACCCGGCCGTCCGCGTCCAGCACCCCACAGTGCCCGTGGTCGGTGAACTCGTCGAGGCACAGGTCCGACATGACGATGAGGTCGTCCCCGACCTCGGCCCGTACGTCGCGCAGCGCGACCTGGAGGATCCCGTCCGGGTCGGTGCCGTCCGTACCGGCCCCGTCCTTCTTCTCGTCCAGCGGCACGCCGAACAGCATGATCCCGGAGACCCCCGCCTCGACGGCCTCGACGGCCGCCTTCTTCAGCGAGTCACGGGTGTGCTGGTACACGCCCGGCATGGAACCGATCTCCACCGGCTCCGCGATCCCCTCCCGCACGAACGCCGGGAGGATCAGGTCGGCCGGATGCAGTCGCGTCTCGGCGACCATGCGCCGCATCACGGGAGTCGTGCGCAGCCGCCGGGGCCGCGAACCGGGGAAAGAGCCGTACCGAGTCACTGGTCTGTCACCTCGTACCTACACGTACCTACGAAAACGAAGCGGGGCGGGCATCCGGCCGAAACCGGGTGCCCGCCCCCACTCTCTCCTACGGAGCCGCCCTGCGGCGCCGCGCCCCCGGCCGGCGCTCGCTGGGCCGGGTCACCGGGTCGCCCGCCTCGATGGCGGCGTCCCTGCGCCGGGCACCGAAGTCGGCGAGCGCGGCGGCCAGCTTGTGCACCGAAGGCTCCGGAGCCATGACGTCGACCCGCAGGCCGTGCTCCTCGGCGGTCTTGGCGGTGGCCGGGCCGATGCAGGCGATGACCGTCACGTTGTGCGGCTTGCCGGCGATACCGACCAAGTTGCGCACCGTGCTCGACGACGTGAACAGCACGGCGTCGAAGCCACCGCCCTTGATCGCCTCACGGGTGTCCGCCGGCGGCGGCGAGGCGCGCACGGTCCGGTACGCCGTGACGTCGTCGACCTCCCAGCCCAGCTCGATGAGCCCGGCGACCAGGGTCTCGGTCGCGATGTCGGCACGCGGCAGGAAGACGCGGTCGATCGGGTCGAAGACCGGGTCGTACGGCGGCCAGTCCTCCAGCAGACCGGCGGCGCTCTGCTCACCGCTCGGCACCAGGTCCGGCTTGACGCCGAACGCGATCAGCGCGTTCGCCGTCTGCTCGCCCACCGCCGCGACCTTGATCCCGGCGAAGGCGCGGGCGTCGAGCCCGTACTCCTCGAACTTCTCGCGGACGGCCTTCACCGCGTTGACCGACGTGAAGGCGATCCACTCGTAGCGGCCGGTGACCAGGCCCTTGACCGCGCGCTCCATCTGCTGCGGCGTACGCGGCGGCTCGACGGCGATGGTCGGCACCTCGTGCGGCACCGCGCCGTACGAGCGCAGCTGGTCGGAGAGTGACTCCGCCTGCTCCTTGGTGCGCGGCACGAGCACCCGCCAGCCGAAGAGCGGCTTGGACTCGAACCAGGACAGCTGGTCGCGCCGGGCGGCGGCACTGCGCTCACCGACCACGGCTATCACCGGGCGGTTGCCCTCCGGCGACGGCAGCACCTTGGCCTGCTTCAGGGTCTGCGCGATCGTGCCGAGCGTCGCCGACCACGTCTTCTGCCGGGTCGTCGTACCGGCGACCGTGACGGAGAGCGGGGTGTCGGGCTTGCGGCCCGCCGTCACCAGCTCACCGGCGGCCGCGGCCACGGCGTCGAGCGTCGTCGAGACGACGACCGTGCCGTCGGAGGCCCCGACCTCGGTCCAGCAGCGGTCGGAGGCGGTCCGGGCGTCCACGAAACGGACATCCGCGCCCTGCGCGTCCCGCAGCGGGACACCGGCGTACGCGGGCACGCCCACGGCCGCCGCGACACCCGGGACGACCTCGAAGTCGATGCCCTCGGAGGCGCAGGCGAGCATCTCCTCGGCCGCGTACGTGTCGAGCCCGGGGTCCCCGGAGACCGCACGCACGACCCGCTTGCCGCCCCGCGCGGCCTCCATGACAAGATTGGCCCAGTCCCTCAGAGCCGGGACCGCGACGGCAGTTGACGCCTCGTCAGCAGCAGCCGTGAGCCCCGGCGTGTCCGCGTCCAGCACGGTCACGCCCGACTTGGCGTGCGTGCGTACGACGTCGAGCACTTCGGGCTCGGCGATCAGCACATCCGCTCGGGTCAGGGCCTCCACGGCCCGTAGGGTCAGCAGTCCTGGGTCACCGGGACCGGCACCCAGGAAGGTGACGTGCCCAGGTGCGCAGGCGGTCGATTCAGCGGTGGTGGGGCTCAAAGTGCTCGCTCCCCCATCAGACCGGCCGCACCCTTGGCCAGCATCTCGGCGGCGAGTTCGCGCCCGAGAGCCAGCGCCTCGTCCTCGGACGAGGGCACGGGACCGGTGGTGGACAGCTGCACGAGCTCGGAGCCGTCGGCGGAACCGACGACGCCGCGCAGGCGCATTTCCTTGACAATCTGCCCGTCGGCCAGCAGGTCGGCCAACGCACCCACAGGTGCGCTGCAGCCGGCCTCCAGGGCGGCGAGCAGGGCTCGCTCGGCGGTCACGGCGACCCGGGTGACCGGGTCGTCCAGCTCGGCGAGCGTGGCGGCGAGTTCACCGTTCCTGGCGGTGCACTCGACTGCCAGTGCCCCCTGACCGGGGGCGGGCAGGACGATGTCGGTGGAGAGGAAGTCGGTCACTTCTCCGCTCCGCCCGATGCGGTTGAGCCCGGCCGCCGCGAGAACGACGGCGTCCAGCTCCCCCTTGTGTACGTAACCGATGCGGGTGTCGATGTTCCCCCGGATCGGCACGGTCTCGATCCGCAGGCCGTGGCTCTTCGCGTACGCGTTGAGCTGCGCCATGCGCCGCAGCGAACCGGTGCCCACCCTGGCGGCCCCCGTCGGGGACTGGGCGGCCAGCTCGATGAACGTCAGTCCGTCGCGGGCGATCAGTACGTCGCGCGGGTCCTCGCGCTCCGGGATCGCGGCCAGCGTAAGACCGTCGGGCTGCGCGGTCGGCAGGTCCTTGAGGGAGTGCACCGCGAAGTCGATCTCACCGCTCTCCAGCGCGTCGCGCAGCGCGGTGACGAAGATCCCGGTGCCGCCGATCTGCGAGATGTGCGCGCGGTTCACGTCACCGTACGAGGTGATCTCCACGAGCTCGACCTCGCGGCCGGTCAACTGGCGTACGGCTTCGGCGACATGCCCGGACTGGGTCATGGCCAGCTTGCTGCGCCTGGTGCCCAGCCTCAGTGCTCTCTCGGCTGTCATGCCGGGCCTCGATTCTTACCTGCCGTGCCGGTTGCGGATTCACGGTCTTGGGGGGTGGCACGGGAGACGGAAGCCACCGTCTCCTGGTCCAGGTCGAACAGGGTCCGCAGAGCGTCCGCGTACCCGGCGCCGCCGGGCTCGGCCGCCAGCTGCTTGACCCGTACGGTCGGCGCGTGCAGGAGCTTGTCCACCACGCGTCGCACGGTCTGGGTGATCTCCGCGCGCTGCTTGTCGTCGAGGCCGGGCAGCCGGCCGTCGAGGCGCGCGATCTCGTTCGCCACCACGTCCGCGGCCATCGTGCGCAGCGCGACGACGGTCGGCGTGATGTGCGCGGCCCGCTGGGCGGCGCCGAACGCGGTGACCTCCTCGCCCACGATCGCCCGCACCATGTCCACGTCGGCGGCCATCGGAGCGTCGGCGGAGGCCTCGGCGAGGGACTCGATGTCGACGAGGCGGACCCCGTCGATACGGTGCGCGGCCGCGTCGATGTCACGCGGCATCGCCAGGTCGAGCAGGGCGAGCGCCACGTGGCGCACGGGCTCGGGGTGCGCTCGCGGCGCATCTCCGGCACACGTCCCGCGGCGGCGAGCGCGGCGATGGCGTCGGCCTCGGACGGCTCGGGGCGCGCACCCGCCGGCCCGGGGCGTTGTCCACCCAGGCGCCGTGCTGCTCCAGGGCCGCCGCGTCGAACCCGGCGACGGCGGCCTCGCCCTCGACGGAGAACCCGCCGCGCACGGCCTCGACCGGGCAGCTGTCGACAACACCCTTGCCGGAGGCGGGAGTCGAGGGGGCGGGCACCTCGGCGCCCGCGGTCGGCGTGCGGCCCGCGACGGCGGCGCGGACGACCTCGGCGGTGAGCACGAGACCGGTCGCGCCGGTACAGGAGATGACGACGTCGGCACGTGTCAGTTCGTCGGCCACGGCGTCCATGGCGACGGCACGGGCGGCGGTACCGGCCTCGCTCCGGCCGTGTCCGTAGTTCTCTTCGAGAAGGGCGACGAGGCGCTCGGCGCGCTCCGCGGTCCGGTTGGCGACGACGACCTCGGCCACTCCGGCCCGCGCGAGCGTGGCGGCGGCCAGCGAGGACATCGACCCGGCGCCGATGACGAGCGCGCGCTTGTCCCGCGCCCAGGCGTCCACGGACCGGCCCACGGCGAGCTGTTCGAGCCCGAAGGTGACCAGCGACTGACCGGCGCGGTCGATGCCCGTCTCGGAGTGGGCGCGCTTGCCCACCCGCAGCGCCTGCTGGAAGAGGTCGTTGAGGAGCTTGCCCGCGGAGTGCAGCTCCTGCGCCCGCGCCAGGGTGTCCTTGATCTGGCCGAGGATCTGGCCCTCGCCGACGACCATCGAGTCGAGCCCGCACGCCACCGAGAACAGGTGGTGCACCGCCCGGTCCTCGTAGTGCACATAAAGATAAGGAGTGAGCTCGTCCAGACCGACCCCGCTGTGCTGCGCGAGCAGCGTCGACAGCTCGGCGACACCGGCGTGGAACTTGTCGACGTCCGCGTACAGCTCGATGCGGTTGCAGGTGGCGAGGACGGCGGCCTCGGTGGCCGGCTCGGCCGCGAGAGTGTCCTGAAGGAGCTTGGCCTGGGTGTCCGCGTTGAGCGCGGCCCGCTCCAGAACGCTGACCGGGGCGCTGCGGTGGCTCAGCCCGACGACGAGGAGACTCATGCCGGCATCACGGCGGGCACGTCCCCGTCGGGTCCCTTGCGGTGGGTGCCGCCGCCGGCGGCGGGCTTGGTGACCTTGGCGGCGGGCCCCTCGACGCCGACGGCGCCCTCGGCGGCCTCGATCGCGCCCTCGCCGGCCTTGCGCTGCTCGTGGAAGGCGAGGATCTGGAGCTCGATGGAGAGGTCGACCTTGCGTACGTCGACACCGTCCGGCACGGACAGGACGGTCGGCGCGAAGTTCAGGATGGAGGTGACACCGGCGGCGACGAGCCGGTCGCAGACCTGCTGCGCGGCTCCGGCCGGAGTCGCGATGACGCCGATGGAGACGCCGTTGTCGTCGATGATCTTTTCCAGCTCATCGGTGTGCTGCACGGCCATGCCCGCGACGGGCTTGCCGGCCATGGCCGGATCCGCGTCTATGAGGGCCGCGACACGGAACCCGCGCGAGGCGAAACCACCGTAATTGGCAAGCGCCGCACCGAGGTTACCGATACCGACGATCACGACCGGCCAGTCCTGCGTGAGGCCGAGCTCGCGCGAGATCTGGTAGACGAGGTACTCGACGTCGTAGCCGACACCGCGCGTCCCGTACGACCCGAGGTAGGAGAAGTCCTTGCGCAGCTTCGCGGAGTTGACCCCCGCCGCGGCCGCGAGCTCCTCGGAGGAGACCGTGGGCACCGAGCGCTCCGACAGAGCGGTGAGGGCTCGGAGGTACAGCGGAAGCCGGGCGACGGTGGCCTCGGGAATGCCTCGGCTGCGGGTCGCCGGTCGGTGAGTTCGGCCAGTTGCCACGGTGCTCCTGCGGGTAGAGCGGGGCTGTGGGCGGCGATTCGTTCCAAGACCGCCCCGTCGAATGCAGGCTATGTCTTTGTGAACGCGTGCACAAAGATGGTGTCCGATTTGCCCGGCCAACGTGACCGGGGTCACGCGCCCCCGGCGCGCGGAAATGGAACCGGCGCGCAGGCAGCTTCGTTGCTCACCTGTGGGGGGCAAAACCGCACACCTTCCTTACGATCCACGCCCCCGAGACCAAAACCGCCCCCGATCCTAAGCGACTTTCGGGACCCACTTGGACTCATCGGTCAGTGACGTGTACGACGCCCTAGCCGATCAGCGCCCGCCGCAGCCGCTCCTCCTGCACCCGCCAGAAATCGTGCTGCGCGCCATCGATCAGGACGACCGGGATCTGCTCCCAGTACTTCCGGTACAGCTCCTCGTCCTCATTGATGTCCTTCTTCTCCCAGGGCGCGCCGACCTCGGCGCAGACCTTCTCGATCACCGCCTGTGCGTCGTCGCACAGATGGCACCCCGGCTTGCCGATCAGCGTGACGAGGCGCTCCTGCGGATTCTTCTTCTCGCTCCGGCGAAAAATGGGACTCATACCGGCCATTCTGGCCCCCTTCCCGCACCCCTTACGACGCCTTGCGTAGCCGGGATTTCACAACGTGACAGCTTCCCGAAATCCGCTCGACCCCGGAACCGGGGAACGGACTGGCTATGCTCACGACATGGCCGCTCTCGGATGGCTCACACCCCGTAGGCGCTCCGCCACCGCGCGGAGCGTGCTGGCAGGCGAGGCCTCGGCCGAGGCCGCCCGCAAGTCCTCCCAGGAGCTGGAGGAGCAGCAGGCGCTCGACCAGGCCGCCGAGGAACCGGAGTTCCCGGTCGTCGGCGACGACAAGGCCGCCGCCTTCTTCGACCTGGACAACACCGTCATGCAGGGCGCCGCGATCTTCCACTTCGGGCGCGGCCTCTACAAGCGGAAGTTCTTCCAGCGCCGTGAACTGACCAGGTTCGCCTGGCAGCAGGCCTGGTTCAGGCTCGCCGGTGTCGAGGACCCCGAGCACATGCAGGACGCCCGCGACAGCGCGCTGTCCATCGTCAAGGGCCACCGGGTCTCCGAGCTGATGTCCATCGGCGAGGAGATCTACGACGAGTACATGGCGGAGCGGATCTGGCCCGGCACCCGCGCCCTCGCCCAGGCCCACCTGGACGCGGGCCAGAAGGTCTGGCTGGTCACCGCCGCACCCGTGGAGATCGCCACGGTCATCGCCCGCCGCCTCGGCCTGACCGGCGCCCTCGGCACGGTCGCCGAGTCCATCGGCGGCGTCTACACGGGCAAGCTCGTCGGCGAGCCCCTGCACGGCCCCGCGAAGGCGGAGGCCGTCCGGGCGCTGGCGTCGGCGGAGGGCCTGGAGCTCGGCCGCTGCGCCGCGTACAGCGACTCCCACAACGACATCCCGATGCTCTCGCTCGTCGGGCACCCGTACGCCATCAACCCCGACGCGAAGCTGCGCAAGTACGCGCGCGAGCGGGAGTGGCGCCTGCGGGACTACCGCACCGGCCGCAAGGCCGCGAAGGTGGGCATCCCCGCCGCGGCCGGAGTCGGCGCGGTCGCGGGCGGCACGGCGGCGGCGATCGCCCTGCACCGCCGCCGGCGCTGACTCCCGGCGCCGATCGAAGGGTCTTACCCCGCACCGGCTCCCGCCAGTCACGCGGATACCACTCGGCCACAAGGCGTCACGAGCGCAACCGGAACATGACCTAATCCGATCAACAAGTGGTCACTCTCCGGTACTTGAAGCATCGCCGATCAGCTACAGAAGTGACGGAATCGATGATTTGAGCAACTGGGTGTAGCGCTCCCTGCACGAAGCGTTATTCTCCTCAGACGCAAACCGGTACCCACGCGTCAGTACGACGGGTGAACGGTCCCGCACTGCACGTGATGGAAGCTCTGCCTCTGGGAGTCCCGTGTTTCAACACGTCGGGGTTGACGCCTCGGGCCTGGCTACGCTGCGCGCAACGGTCGTAGACCGCTTGCGCGGCTTCGTCCCCACCGCGTACGCCGTCCCCGCCCTCGCCGTCGCCGCGCCTGCCGTGGCCGGCCCTGCCGGTCCGTGCTTCGCCATGGCCGACTCCGGTGCCGCCACGGTCGGCAGACGCGCACGCTCCGGGGCCGCCGGAGCCTCGAGCACGTCCACCGCCCGCCGGCCCGCCGCGGACAGCGACAGCGCCCGCATGATGGATCTGGTCGAGCGCGCCCAAGGCGGCGAAGCCGATGCCTTCGGGCGCCTGTACGACCAGTACAGCGACACCGTCTACCGCTACATCTACTACCGCGTCGGCGGGAAGGCGACGGCCGAGGACCTCACCAGCGAGACCTTTCTGCGTGCCCTGCGCCGCATCGGGACCTTCACCTGGCAGGGCCGTGACTTCGGCGCCTGGCTGGTCACGATCGCGCGCAACCTGGTCGCGGACCACTTCAAGTCGAGCCGCTTCCGTCTGGAAGTGACCACGGGCGAGATGCTCGACGCCAACGAGGTGGAGCGTTCCCCCGAGGACTCCGTCCTGGAGTCCCTGTCGAACGCGGCACTCCTCGACGCCGTACGCAGGCTGAATCCGCAGCAGCAGGAGTGCGTCACGCTGCGCTTCCTGCAAGGCCTGTCCGTCGCCGAGACCGCCCGCGTGATGGGCAAGAACGAAGGCGCGATCAAAACCCTTCAGTACCGGGCCGTGCGCACCCTGGCCCGACTGCTGCCGGAAGACACACGCTGACATCCCGGACACCACCCCCGCTTCACTCACCGACCGCTGTCGTCAACTCACCTTCCGTGAAGGCGAGATGGGATCGCGGTCGGATCATCTTTCGTCCGTAACCCAAGTGCCGCGCCGCTCGTTGTGCGGGATGCAGGCTCCCTGTGGTCACTCCCGACCTGGCTTGGCTCACTCGATCGTGTGCAAGCGGGCCGGGCGTGCAACCCCAGGACCCCCTGGGGAGTCGATCGTCATGACGAGAGGAGGTGCCGCCAGTGATCGCGAATGTCTCGGCACACCGGCGGGCGAACGCCTTCGCCCAGGCCCTGGAGGACGACTCCGACCAGGGCGCGGCGGCGCAGCAGCCGGAAGACCCGGCTGCTCGACAGGGCGACCAGGCCGAGCAAGGCAGGCTACTGTCCCTGGCCGCGGGCCTCGGCGAGCTGCCCAAGCCGGAGCTGGACCCCGAGGTCAAAGTGGTGCAGCGGGCACAGCTCGTGGCAGCCATGGAGGCCATGTTCAAGGAGGGCACGAGCCCGTCCGTGCCGGAGCAGCGCTCGAAGGGCGCCCACCGGGCGACTTCACTGCGCAAGCTGCGGCCCCGCTCCCGCCTGTCCAAGGGGATCGCGGCGGGCGGACTCACGGTCGGTGTGGCGGCGGGCGCGTTCAGCGGCGTGGCCGCGGCGAGCTCCGACGCCCTGCCGGGTGACCACCTCTACGGCCTCAAGCGCGGCATGGAGGACCTCAAGCTCGGCATGGCCGACGGGGACTCCGACCGCGGCCGGATCTTCCTGGACCAGGCGTCGACGCGGCTGAACGAAGCGCGCCGGCTCATGGACCGAGGCCGCGGCGGCCAGCTCGACCACGAGTCCGTGGGCGAGGTCAGGCGCGCGCTCTCCGGGATGCGGTACGACGCGTCGGAGGGCCACCGGCTGCTCAGCGAGGCGTACAAGCGCGACGGCTCGCTCGGCCCGATCCAGGCCCTGTCCGCGTTCTCCGAATCGCACCGGCAGAGCTGGACCGCGCTCAGCGACAAGCTCCCGGTCCAGCTCGGTGACGTACGGGACCAGGTGAGCTCGGTCTTCGACGCCATAGACCAAGAGGTCGACCCGCTGCGCTCGCTGCTGCCACAGCCCCCCGACCAGGGTGGTTCGCCCGGCACCGGCCGTCATCGGGCCACGTCACCAGGGACCTCCGATCCCGATCGCTCGGCCCCGTCCGGCTCCGCCGGCAGCGACCGCGGCGGCTCCACGTCCAGCAAGCCGAAGCCGTCGAGCTCCGGCTCGCGCGAGGACGACGGCGGCGGACTGCTCGGCGACACCACGGGCGGCCTCCTGGACCCGCCGGACGACGAGAAGTCGACCCCGACGCCGTCCCACGGCAGCTCCAGCGGCACCGGCACCACCGCACCGGACGTGACCCTGCCCCCGCTCCTGCCGGGCCTGCTGCCAGGCCTGGGCATCGACGGCGAGGACGCGAAGTAGCGAAGCGGCACGGAAGCGGAAAGGGGCCCGGGAAACCGGGCCCCTTTTCCCGTAGCCGCGCCCTCCAGCCGCACCCTCAGAGGAAGCCTTCGCAGGCCCGCCTCAGAAGAACACCGACCGCCGCTGCACCAGCAACTTGTACAGCGTGTGCTGGATCTGTTCGCGGACCTGGTCCGTCAGGTTGAACATCAGCATCGGGTCCTCCGCCGCCTCGGGCGGATAGCCGTCCGTCGGGATCGGCTCCCCGAACTGGATCGTCCACTTCGTCGGCAGCGGCACCGCCCCCAGCGGGCCCAGCCACGGGAACGTCGGCGTGATCGGGAAGTACGGGAAGCCGAGGACCCGGGCCAGCGTCTTCGCGTTGCCGATCATCGGGTAGATCTCCTCCGCCCCGACGATCGAGCACGGCACGATCGGCGTCCCCGCCCGCAGCGCCGTCGAGACGAACCCGCCCCGCCCGAACCGCTGCAACTTGTACCGCTCGCTGAACGGCTTCCCGATGCCCTTGAAGCCCTCCGGCATCACCCCGACCAGCTCGCCGCTCTCCAGGAGCCGCTGTGCGTCCTCCGCACAGGCCAGCGTGTGACCGGCCTTGCGCGCCAGCTCGTTCACCACCGGCAGCATGAACACCAAGTCGGCCGCCAGCAGCCGCACATGGCGCTCCGCCGGGTGATGGTCGTGCACGGCGACCTGCATCATCAGGCCGTCCAGCGGCAGCGTCCCCGAGTGGTTGGAGACGATCAGCGCCCCGCCCTCGGACGGGATGTTCTCCACGCCCTTCACCTCGACCCGGAAGTACTTCTCCGCGATCGGCCGCAGCAGCGACATCAGGACCTGGTCGGTGAGTTCCTTGTCGTAGCCGAACTCGTCGACGTCGTAGTCCCCGGTGATGCGCCGCCGCAGGAACGACAGACCGCCCGCGATCCGCCGGTCCCAGCCACCGCCCCGCTTCTCCGGTTCCCCGGCCTCACGCGGCTCGGCAGCGGGCTCCGCCTGCTGCTGCACGGGCAACGGCTTCACCTCGCGCACGGCGGCGGGCTCGCCCGTGCGCCGGCCGCCACCCGGGCCCCTGCGGCGCGCGGCCGCACCCTTGCCGACCGCCCCCCGCGACCTGTCGTCGTCGAACGGAATGACCTTGGCGTCCGCCATCGTTGATGCGCTCCTCAGTTGGCGCTCTGCGTCGGGGGGTGGCTGGGCGTGCGGTCGCCGCCCAGGAAGGGCAGCGCGGCGATCCGGTCCACGGCCCCCGCGAGGGCCTGCGGCGGCAGCAGTCCCGGACCTCGACCCCGTACGAAGTCCGCGAAGGTCTCCGCCGTCGTGTACTTGGGCCTGAACCCCAGTGTGTCGCGCATCTGGGCCGTCGACACCACCCGCCCGTGCGTGAGCAGCCTGATCTGCTCGGGCGAGAAGTCCGTCACCGCCAGCGTACGCAGCACCCCACCCACCCAGGTCACGGCAGGCAGCAGCACGGGGACGGTCGGCCGACCCAGCCGGCGCGAACACTGCGACAGCAGCAGGACGCCGTCCCCCGCGATGTTGAAGGTCCCGCTGTTGAGCGTGCCGCGGTCCGGATCGTGCGAGGCGATCCGCAGCACCTCGATCACATCGTCCTCGTGCACGAACTGAAGCCGCGGGTCGTAGCCGAACACCGTCGGCAGGACCGGCAGCGCGAAGTACTCGGCGAGCGGCGAATCCGCCGTGGGGCCGAGGATGTTCGCGAAGCGCAGCACGCAGACCGCGACATCGGGGCGGCGCCGGGCGAACCCGCGCACATACCCCTCGACCTCCACCGTGTCCTTGGCGAAGCCGCCGCTCGGCAGCGACTTCGGCGGCGTCGTCTCGGTGAAGACGGCCGGGTCGCGCGGCGCGGACCCGTACACGTTCGTACTCGACTTCACGACGAGGCGCTTCACGTTCGGCGCCTTCTGGCACGCGCCGAGGAGCTGCATCGTCCCGATGACGTTGGTCTCCTTGACCGAACCGCGGCCACCGCTGGCCAGCGGCGTCCCGGTCACGTCCATGTGCACGACGGTGTCCACGTGGTGCTCCGCGAGCACCCGCGCGATCGTCGGCTGCCGGATGTCCGCCTGGAGGAAATCGGCGCCGCCCAGATGATGCGCCGGCGGCACCGCGTCCACGCCGATCACCCGGTCGACCTCCGGGTCACGCTGGATCCGTCGTACGAACCGACCCCCCAGCTGCCGGGCCACCCCGGTCACGAGCACGACCTTGCCCAAGATCAGCGCCTACCTTCCGTCCCAGCCCCGCCGCGCTCCGCATCCACTGCTCGCGGCCCACGTTAGCGGGTCGGTGTTGCGCTGTGATGACCGCACGATGCAGGAAGTGACGACAGCCACAGACACACGTACAGGCCGTTGTCGCTTGAACTTCGCCGGTGAACCCGTGCCTGTTCAACGAACCGGCTCCTACGCACTGTGGCCCTCCCACCGAACGGTGAAAGGGCCACAGTGTGCGCGCTTGACGCAGCGATCGCTTACTTCTTGTTGCGACGCTGCACGCGGGTGCGCTTCAGCAGCTTGCGGTGCTTCTTCTTAGCCATCCGCTTACGCCGCTTCTTGATAACAGAGCCCACGACTACCCTCGCTCACTTCTCGGACGACCCCCGCGGTGCGGGGACAATCACTCGGTGCGGGGCTGCATTGGGGCCCACACGACCTACGGAGGGCCAGCCTACCCCGCCCGAGCGCCGAGCTTGAAATCGAGGGCTCCCCGAGATCTCCCGAAGGGTCTCCCGGGGGCGCCGATCAGGCTGTTTCCACCCCCACATAGGACTCGCGGAGGTACTCGTGAACCGCTTGCTCCGGGACTCGGAAGCTCCTCCCCACCCGGATCGCGGGCAGATGACCGCTGTGCACCAGTCGGTACACGGTCATCTTGGACACACGCATGACCGAGGCCACTTCCGCCACGGTCAGGAACTGCACCTCGTTCAGAGGCCTGTTGTCACCAGCAGCCATGACACACCTGAACCTTCCGCACTCGACGGCCACCGGCTTCCCCTTCCGGTGACTCAACGTCGTTGCGTGCTCACTCCCCAGACTAGGGGCGTGTGGTGCGAGTGGGGAAGAGGAGCAGCGATCGGCCGCCTACTGTGACAGACACGCTCGATTGAGTACATAGCGAGTAAGCGGTCGGTAGTAATCAGACCGCACAGCGTCATCAAGCGGAACGACGACGGACACCTGCCCCTCGGCCTCACCGACGAACAGTGCGGGATCATCCGTATCGGCCAGGCCGATGGCCTCGAACCCCAACTGACCTGCGCCGCAGACCCATCCGTGGTCCCCCACGACCAACCCCGGCAGGGGGTCGCCGGCCTCCGCGAGCGCGGCCAGGGCGACCCGAACCGGGAGTGGCGAGTGGGTGTGTGCGCCGGTCTCACTACCAGGGGGCCACGCGCCCGGTTCGCGCACCAGCGCGACTCCTCGTACGTAGTCAAGGTTGTACGTACGTAGACCAAACCGGGTCGTTATGTCGACACTGCGACCCTGCGCCGGGGTGAGGACAGGGCATCCCGCCGCCGACAAGGCGTCCGCCAACGCGGCGTAGAAACCAAGCAGTCGATGCGGATGACCCGTCCCGATCAGTACCGGGGAGCGACGGTCGAGGGCCCGGCCGAGCCGGTCCGCGAAGGCGTCGAGCGCCGTGAGCGTACGCTCGGGATCGATGACGTCGTACCCGGAGGTGTGGTCGGGGTCCGCCGAGACCCCGCACTTGTCGGCCATCAGCGCGAGCAGGTCCCGCCGGCCCCAGGCCCATTCGGGATCGAGCCCGAGCAGCACACGCGGATCACGCGCCTCGAACAGCCGGTAACTGCGCAGACTCTCCTCGCGGGAGGTCGCCACGGGCCCGGCAAGCCGAGCCGCCAACAGGTGCGCTCGCAGGGCGCCGGTGCTCAACACCCTTGTGATGCTGGTCCATTCAGAGACCAGGTGCCTACAAAACGTCCAAACACCCCACAGTCGGAGTAACGGCCGCCGTGGCGCCTTCCTAAGGAAGCAGCCCCCGCAGCGGGAACGCCGCCTTACGTGTCGCCAGGATCGCCTGGTCGAGCCGGTCGGCGGGGTCGTAGCCTGCCCCCCACTCCCGGAACTCGACGGGCCAGCGCCCGTCCGTCATCCGCGTCGGCGCCAACTGCCGTGTCCTTGCGAACACTTCCTGTCGCCATCCGTCGGGAATCACGGTCTCTGGCGTGATCTCCCGCCCCGCCGCGATCGCCACCAGATGCGTCCAGGACCGCGGCACCACATCGACCACGGCGTATCCGCCGCCGCCCAGCGCGATCCACTTCCCGTCCGCGTACTCGTGCGCCAGCTCGTGACAGGCGACCTGCACGGCCCGCTGCGCGTCGAGCGAGACGGCCAGGTGCGCGAGCGGGTCCTCGAAGTGCGTGTCGGCGCCGTGCTGCGTCACGAGCACCTGCGGCCGGAACTCCGCCAGCAACTCGGGTACGACGGCGTGGAACGCCCGCACCCAGCCCGCATCGCCGGTCCCCGCGGGCAGCGCGACGTTCACGGCCGTCCCCTCGGCGGGCCCGTCGGCCCCGGTCTCCTCGGGCCAGCCGGTCTGCGGGAACAGCGTGCGGGGGTGCTCGTGCAGGGACACGGTGAGCACCCGCGGGTCCTCCCAGAACGCGGCCTGCACCCCGTCGCCGTGGTGCACGTCCACATCCACGTACGCGACCCGCTCGACGCCCAGTTCGAGGAGTCGCGCGATGGCGAGGGCCGCGTCGTTGTAGACGCAGAACCCGGAGGCCGCCCCCGGCATCGCGTGATGCAGCCCGCCGGCGAAGTTCACGGCGTGCAGCGCGTCCCCGCGCCACACCGCCTCGGCCGCGCCCACGGACTGCCCCGCGATCAGCGCGGACACCTCGTGCATCCCGGCGAACGCCGGATCGTCGGTGGTACCGAGCCCGTACGCCTGGTCGGCCGCCTCCGGGTCCGCCGACGCGGCCTTGACCGCAGCGATGTAGTCCTCGCGGTGCACGAGGCGCAGCGTCGAGTCACCGGCCCGCTTGGCCGCGACGACCTCGATGTCCCGCTCAAGTCCGAAGGCTCCGACGAGACGCCGGGTCAGATCCAGTCTGACCGGGTCCATCGGGTGCCCGGATCCGAAGTCATACCCCGCTACCGCCGGGTCCCACATCAACTGCGCGCGGCCGCTCATGTCCGCCACCGTATCGGTCCTTCCCGCTCCCGAAGGCAGGGGCGTACACGAGCGTCACCAGCACCAACGCCATCGGCACGAGCATCGCCCCGCGATAGCTCCACGCATCGCCCAGAGCCCCCACAAGCGGCGAACCCACCAGAAAACCAACGTAATTGAAGATATTGAGCCGGGCGACGGCGGCGTCGGACGCGTTCGGGAACATCCGTCCCGCGGCCGCGAACGTCTGCGGCACGATCACACACAGCCCGAGCCCCAGCAGCGTGAACCCGAGCATCCCCACCCAGGCCCCCGGCGCCACGGCCACCACTCCGAACCCGGCGGCGGCCACCACGGTCCCGCACCGCACCACGGCCACGGCCCCGAACCGCCGCACCCCCACGTCCCCGACGGCCCGCCCCACGAGCGTCATCACCATGTAGACGTTGTACGGAACGGTCGACATCTGCTCCGAGCTGCCCAGCACGTCCTGGAGGTACTTCGCGCTCCAGTTGGAGACCGTCGAGTCACCGATGTACGCGAACGACATCACCAGGCACAGCGGCAACAGCATCTTGAAGACGACCCCGCCGGACTGCTGCCGTGCGACCTCGTCCTCGACGGCCGCGTTCCCGTCGACGTACCACCGGCTCCCCACCAGACACAGCGGCAACAGCACGGCGGCGACCGGCAGATACGAGACGAACAGCGACAGGTCCCAGTGCGCCCCGACCCAGGCGAGCGACGCCCCCACGATCCCGCCGAAGCTGTACGCGGCGTGGAACCCGAGCATGATGCTGCGCCCGTACGCCCGTTGCAGGCTCACCCCGAGCATGTTCATCGAGGCGTCCAGCGCCCCCACCGCGAGCCCGAACGCCCCGAGCGCCACGGCGACTTCGGCGAGGCTGTCCCCCGCTCCCACGCCGAGCAGCGCCAGGAGCACGACGGGCTGCGACCACCGCAGCACCTGGCTGGGCCGAACCCGCTTCACCAGCTGTTCGGTGCCTACGCTGCCGACCCCGGCCAGGATCGGCACGGCGGCCAGGAAGACGGGCAGCAGCCCGTCCGATATCCCGTACTGGTCCTGAATGGCGGGGATCCGGGTCACCAGCAGCGCGAACGCCGCCCCCTGCGCGAAGAAGCTGAAAGCCAGCGATCTCCGCCCCCACCGCAGCTCGCCCGCTATGCCATCGGTGCCATCGCTCATGGCGGCACAGCGTATGCCCCTCACCTACCGCTGGGTAGATGGATCAAGCTCCGAATTCACCGCGACAGCAGCCCCAGCAGCTCCCGCATGTCACCGAACAGTCCGGTGGCCCCTTCGAGGCGCTCGGCCGGCGTCATGCCCGTGAACCCGTAGACGTCCATCCCGGCGGCGACGGCCGCCCGTACCCCCAGCGGGCTGTCCTCGACGACGACGCACCGCTCCGGCGCCACCCCCATCCGCTCGGCCGCGTACAGAAACAGATCGGGCGCCGGCTTTCCTCGCCCGACATCCTGCGAGCTGAAGATCCGTTCGTCACTGAACCACTCGTCGAGCCCGGTCTTCCGGTGCCCGACCCGAATCCGTTCATGACTGCCCGATGACCCCACACAGAACGGCACCCCGTCGGCGGTCAGCTTCTCCAGCACGTCCACGACACCGTCGACGGGTTCCAGTTCCCGCTCGAACGCGGCGAACACTCGCGCGTGAAAGACGTCGTCGAAGTCCGCGGGCAGCCGCTCCCCGGTCCGCTCGTACACCACGTCGTGTACGCGGTGCATGGCGGCGCCCATGTAGTCCCGCAGGGAGTCCTCGTACGAGGTCGGGTGCCCGAGTTCGGTGAGATAGGCGGCCAGGAGCGTATTGGAGAGGGGCTCACTGTCGACGAGAACACCGTCGTTGTCGAAGATGACGAGGTCGTAGCGCATACACACGACACTAAACGACCGCTATTGCCCTGGAACGCAGAAAAGCCCCGTGCCAGAGGCACGGGGCTTTTCCCTAAAACTTGTTCGGCGGCGTCCTACTCTCCCACAGGGTCCCCCCTGCAGTACCATCGGCGCTGTGAGGCTTAGCTTCCGGGTTCGGAATGTAACCGGGCGTTTCCCTCACGCTATGACCACCGAAACACTATGAAACTGTCAACCGGAGTCGTGGCCTATGACTACGACGGTTGTTCATGGTTTCAGAACCAACACAGTGGACGCGAGCAACTGAGGACAAGCCCTCGGCCTATTAGTACCAGTCACCTCCACCCGTTACCGGGCTTCCAGATCTGGCCTATCAACCCAGTCGTCTACTGGGAGCCTTAACCCCTCAAAGGGGGTGGGAGTCCTCATCTTGAAGCAGGCTTCCCGCTTAGATGCTTTCAGCGGTTATCCTTTCCGAACGTAGCCAACCAGCCATGCCCTTGGCAGGACAACTGGCACACCAGAGGTTCGTCCGTCCCGGTCCTCTCGTACTAGGGACAGCCCTTCTCAAGACTCCTGCGCGCGCAGCGGATAGGGACCGAACTGTCTCACGACGTTCTAAACCCAGCTCGCGTACCGCTTTAATGGGCGAACAGCCCAACCCTTGGGACCGACTCCAGCCCCAGGATGCGACGAGCCGACATCGAGGTGCCAAACCATCCCGTCGATATGGACTCTTGGGGAAGATCAGCCTGTTATCCCCGGGGTACCTTTTATCCGTTGAGCGACGGCGCTTCCACAAGCCACCGCCGGATCACTAGTCCCGACTTTCGTCCCTGCTCGACCCGTCGGTCTCACAGTCAAGCTCCCTTGTGCACTTACACTCAACACCTGATTACCAACCAGGCTGAGGGAACCTTTGGGCGCCTCCGTTACTCTTTGGGAGGCAACCGCCCCAGTTAAACTACCCATCAGACACTGTCCCTGATCCGGATCACGGACCCAGGTTAGACATCCAGCACGACCAGAGTGGTATTTCAACGACGACTCCCCAACCACTGGCGTGGCTGGTTCAAAGTCTCCCACCTATCCTACACAAGCCGAACCGAACACCAATATCAAACTGTAGTAAAGGTCCCGGGGTCTTTCCGTCCTGCTGCGCGAAACGAGCATCTTTACTCGTAGTGCAATTTCACCGGGCCTATGGTTGAGACAGTCGAGAAGTCGTTACGCCATTCGTGCAGGTCGGAACTTACCCGACAAGGAATTTCGCTACCTTAGGATGGTTATAGTTACCACCGCCGTTTACTGGCGCTTAAGTTCTCAGCTTCGCACACCCGAAAGTGCACTAACCGGTCCCCTTAACGTTCCAGCACCGGGCAGGCGTCAGTCCGTATACATCGCCTTACGGCTTCGCACGGACCTGTGTTTTTAGTAAACAGTCGCTTCTCGCTGGTCTCTGCGGCCACCCCCAGCTCATGGAGTAAATCCAATCACCAGTGATGGCCCCCCTTCTCCCGAAGTTACGGGGGCATTTTGCCGAGTTCCTTAACCATAGTTCACCCGAACGCCTCGGTATTCTCTACCTGACCACCTGAGTCGGTTTAGGGTACGGGCCGCCATGAAACTCGCTAGAGGCTTTTCTCGACAGCATAGGATCATCCACTTCACCACAATCGGCTCGGCATCAGGTCTCACCCTCATGTGCGACGGATTTACCTATCACACGGGCTACACCCTTACCCCGGGACAACCACCGCCCGGGCTGGACTACCTTCCTGCGTCACCCCATCACTCACCTACTACCAACTTGGGCCGGCGGCTCCACCACTTTCCATTCCCCGAAGGGTCCGGAACGGCTTCACGGCCTTAGCATCACTGGATTCGATGTTTGACGCTTCACAGCGGGTACCGGAATATCAACCGGTTATCCATCGACTACGCCTGTCGGCCTCGCCTTAGGTCCCGACTTACCCTGGGCAGATCAGCTTGACCCAGGAACCCTTAGTCAATCGGCGCACACGTTTCTCACGTGTGTATCGCTACTCATGCCTGCATTCTCACTCGTGAACCGTCCACAACTCGCTTCCGCGGCTGCTTCACCCGGCACACGACGCTCCCCTACCCATCACGATCCCCGTTGGGGGTATATATCGCAATGACACGACTTCGGCGGTACGCTTGAGCCCCGCTACATTGTCGGCGCGGAATCACTAGACCAGTGAGCTATTACGCACTCTTTCAAGGGTGGCTGCTTCTAAGCCAACCTCCTGGTTGTCTCTGCGACTCCACATCCTTTCCCACTTAGCGTACGCTTAGGGGCCTTAGTCGATGCTCTGGGCTGTTTCCCTCTCGACCATGGAGCTTATCCCCCACAGTCTCACTGCCGTGCTCTCACTTACCGGCATTCGGAGTTTGGCTAAGGTCAGTAACCCGGTAGGGCCCATCGCCTATCCAGTGCTCTACCTCCGGCAAGAAACACACGACGCTGCACCTAAATGCATTTCGGGGAGAACCAGCTATCACGGAGTTTGATTGGCCTTTCACCCCTAACCACAGGTCATCCCCCAGGTTTTCAACCCTGGTGGGTTCGGTCCTCCACGAAGTCTTACCTCCGCTTCAACCTGCCCATGGCTAGATCACTCCGCTTCGGGTCTTGAGCGCGCTACTGAATCGCCCTATTCGGACTCGCTTTCGCTACGGCTTCCCCACACGGGTTAACCTCGCAACACACCGCAAACTCGCAGGCTCATTCTTCAAAAGGCACGCAGTCACGACGCAAGGAACAAGTTCCCTGCGCGACGCTCCCACGGCTTGTAGGCACACGGTTTCAGGTACTATTTCACTCCGCTCCCGCGGTACTTTTCACCATTCCCTCACGGTACTATCCGCTATCGGTCACCAGGGAATATTTAGGCTTAACGGGTGGTCCCGCCAGATTCACACGGGATTTCTCGGGCCCCGTGCTACTTGGGTGTCTCTTAAACGAGCCGCTGACGTTTCGACTACGGGGTCTTACCCTCTACGCCGGACCTTTCGCATGTCCTTCGTCTACATCAACGGTTTCTGACTCGTCTCACAGCCGGCAGACTGTGACAAAGAGATCCCACAACCCCCTGCATGCAACCCCTGCCGGGTCTCACACATACAAGGTTTGGCCTCATCCGGTTTCGCTCGCCACTACTCCCGGAATCACGGTTGTTTTCTCTTCCTGCGGGTACTGAGATGTTTCACTTCCCCGCGTTCCCTCCACATACCCTATGTGTTCAGGTATGGGTGACAGCCCATGACGACTGCCGGGTTTCCCCATTCGGAAACCCCCGGATCAAAGCCTGGTTGACGGCTCCCCGGGGACTATCGTGGCCTCCCACGTCCTTCATCGGTTCCTGGTGCCAAGGCATCCACCGTGCGCCCTTAAAAACTTGGCCACAGATGCTCGCGTCCACTGTGCAGTTCTCAAACAACGACCAACCACCCGTCACAACCCACCGAAGCAGATTTTTACCGGGGCCGGCATTGAGGTCGGGATCGAAATCCGTACCCTCAGATACCCAACAGCGTGCCCGACACCCTCGCCTGTCCTATTCGCTTTCCACGCCGAAGCAGTACTTACGACCAGAGCAGGTCAAGTGTGCCGAATAATCAACGTTCCACCCATGAGCAACCACCGTCGAACATTTGCCGACGTAATGGCCTCTGACCGAGCGAACCCGGTAAGAAGTGCTCCTTAGAAAGGAGGTGATCCAGCCGCACCTTCCGGTACGGCTACCTTGTTACGACTTCGTCCCAATCGCCAGTCCCACCTTCGACAGCTCCCTCCCACAAGGGGTTGGGCCACCGGCTTCGGGTGTTACCGACTTTCGTGACGTGACGGGCGGTGTGTACAAGGCCCGGGAACGTATTCACCGCAGCAATGCTGATCTGCGATTACTAGCAACTCCAACTTCATGGGGTCGAGTTGCAGACCCCAATCCGAACTGAGACCGACTTTTTGAGATTCGCTCCACCTTGCGGTATCGCAGCTCATTGTATCGGCCATTGTAGCACGTGTGCAGCCCAAGACATAAGGGGCATGATGACTTGACGTCGTCCCCACCTTCCTCCGAGTTGACCCCGGCGGTCTCCTGTGAGTCCCCATCACCCCGAAGGGCATGCTGGCAACACAGAACAAGGGTTGCGCTCGTTGCGGGACTTAACCCAACATCTCACGACACGAGCTGACGACAGCCATGCACCACCTGTACACCGACCACAAGGGGGGCACTATCTCTAATGCTTTCCGGTGTATGTCAAGCCTTGGTAAGGTTCTTCGCGTTGCGTCGAATTAAGCCACATGCTCCGCTGCTTGTGCGGGCCCCCGTCAATTCCTTTGAGTTTTAGCCTTGCGGCCGTACTCCCCAGGCGGGGAACTTAATGCGTTAGCTGCGGCACCGACGACGTGGAATGTCGCCAACACCTAGTTCCCACCGTTTACGGCGTGGACTACCAGGGTATCTAATCCTGTTCGCTCCCCACGCTTTCGCTCCTCAGCGTCAGTAATGGCCCAGAGATCCGCCTTCGCCACCGGTGTTCCTCCTGATATCTGCGCATTTCACCGCTACACCAGGAATTCCGATCTCCCCTACCACACTCTAGCCTGCCCGTATCGACTGCAGACCCGGGGTTAAGCCCCGGGCTTTCACAACCGACGTGACAAGCCGCCTACGAGCTCTTTACGCCCAATAATTCCGGACAACGCTTGCGCCCTACGTATTACCGCGGCTGCTGGCACGTAGTTAGCCGGCGCTTCTTCTGCAGGTACCGTCACTTTCGCTTCTTCCCTGCTGAAAGAGGTTTACAACCCGAAGGCCGTCATCCCTCACGCGGCGTCGCTGCATCAGGCTTTCGCCCATTGTGCAATATTCCCCACTGCTGCCTCCCGTAGGAGTCTGGGCCGTGTCTCAGTCCCAGTGTGGCCGGTCGCCCTCTCAGGCCGGCTACCCGTCGTCGCCTTGGTGAGCCACTACCTCACCAACAAGCTGATAGGCCGCGGGCTCATCCTTCACCGCCGGAGCTTTCAACCTCCCCCCATGCGAGGAGAGGTGGTATCCGGTATTAGACCCCGTTTCCAGGGCTTGTCCCAGAGTGAAGGGCAGATTGCCCACGTGTTACTCACCCGTTCGCCACTAATCCACCCCGAAGGGCTTCATCGTTCGACTTGCATGTGTTAAGCACGCCGCCAGCGTTCGTCCTGAGCCAGGATCAAACTCTCCGTGAATGTTTCCCCGTAATCGGGGTGACACCACGAGAGCGGAACAACCAGGAGGAATAATCCCGGTCGTTCACAGCGTCCTCGCTGTGCGCCTGCCAACCCACTAGAGGCCGACAGGACTTTTCCAAAGGAACCTCATCTTCGACCCGAAAAGGCCGGAGACGGGGTATCAACATATCTGGCGTTGATTTTTGGCACGCTGTTGAGTTCTCAAGGAACGGACGCTTCCTTTGTACTCACCCTCTCGGGCTTTCCTCCGGGCGCTTCCCTTCGGTCTTGCTGTCTTGCGTTTCCGACTCTATCAGATCTTTCCGATCCGATTTCCTCGGGGTCTTGCTGGTCCTGCTTTTTGCTTTCCGGCCTTTCGGCCTTCCTGCGGTGTTGACTCTATCAGATCCTTTCGGGCCTGATTCACAGCCAACCGGGTTTGTCTTTGCGGCTGTTGGGCCGTTCCGACTGGTGAGACTTTAGCGGATTCCTGGCTCCCGAGCTAATCGGGGTCCCGCTCTTTCGAACGTGGATTCCTCATTCCGTAAAAGCATGCGCAAACAGCACGACGACGAGTCGTCGAGCGTTTGTGATGGGTCCTGCGGAATGGCTGTCCGGGGACCGACCGGGGTCGGTGCTCACGTCGGACAACTCGGAGAACACTACGTAGGGGCCCGGGGCGTGTCAACTGCGTGCCCCGGGCCTGGGGCGCGGGTCAGCTGTTGTTGCCGGAGGCCAGTTCGCGGCTGCGGTCGCGGGCCGCTTCGAGGGCGGCGATGAGGGCGGCGCGTACGCCGTGGTTCTCGAGTTCGCGGATCGCGTTGATGGTGGTGCCCGCGGGGGAGGTGACGTTCTCGCGGAGCTTCACCGGGTGTTCGCCGCTGTCGCGGAGCATCGTGGCCGCGCCGATGGCGGACTGGACGATGAGGTCGTGGGCCTTGTCGCGCGGGAGGCCCAGGAGGATGCCGGCGTCCGTCATCGCCTCGACCAGATAGAAGAAGTACGCCGGGCCCGAGCCGGACAGGGCCGTGCAGGCGTCCTGCTGGGACTCGGGGACGCGGAGGGTCTTGCCGACCGAGCCGAAGATCTCCTCGGCGTGGGTGAGGTGCGCGGCGGTGGCGTGGGTGCCGGCCGAGATCACCGACATCGCCTCGTCGACCAGCGCCGGGGTGTTCGTCATGACACGGACGACCGGGGTGCCGGGCGGGAGCTTCTCCTCGAAGAAGGTGGTGGGGATGCCCGCCGCGCCGCTGATGATCAGGCGGTCCCCCGGCACGTGCGGGGCGAGCTCGTCGAGGAGCGTGCCCATGTCCTGGGGCTTCACCGTGAGGATCAGGGTGTCGGCCTGCTTCGCCGCCTCCTGGTTGGTGACCGGGGTAACGCCGTATCGGGTGCGGAGTTCTTCGGCGCGCTCCGGTCGGCGGGCCGTGACCAGGAGGTCGGCCGGGGCCCAGCCGCCGCGGATCATTCCGCTGAGCAGTGCTTCACCGATCTTGCCTGTGCCGAGTACGGCGACCTTGTGGCGTGTGTGCGGGCTCATGGGGCTGGCCTTCCCTGTGCTGGCTCGTCGTCCGCTCGCATCCTCGCATCGGGGCGGCACCGGTTCATGGGGGTGTCCGGTGGGCGGACGGGCGCGCGGCGGTCAGGGGGTGCGGCGGCGCAGGGTCGCGGCGCCCAGGACCAGGACCAGGAGGACGCAGCCCGCGACGATCAGGACGTCGCGGAGGTAGGTGGCGGTGAGGTCGGTGTGGCGCAGGACCTCGTTCATGCCGTCGACCGCGTACGACATGGGGAGGACGTCCGAGAGCGCTTCGAGGACCGGCTGCATGGTGGCGCGGGGAGCGAACAGGCCGCAGAGGAGGAGCTGGGGGAAGATCACCGCCGGCATGAACTGGACCGCCTGGAACTCCGAGGACGCGAAGGCCGAGACGAAGAGGCCGAGGGCCGTGCCGAGGAGGGCGTCGAGCAGGGCGACCAGGAGGAGGAGCCAGGCCGAGCCCGTGACGTCCAGGTCCAGGGCCCAGAGGGCCAGGCCCGTGGCGAGGGCGGACTGGATGATCGCGAGGAAGCCGAAGGCCAGGGCGTAGCCCGCGATGAGGTCGCCTTTGCCCAGGGGCATGGCCAGGAGGCGTTCCAGGGTGCCGCTCGTGCGTTCGCGCAGGGTGGCGATGGAGGTCACCAGGAACATCGTGATGAGCGGGAAGATGCCGAGGAGCGAGGCGCCGATGGAGTTGAAGGTGCGGGGGCTGCCGTCGAAGACGTAGCGGAGCAGGAACAGCATCACGCAGGGGACGAACAGCATGAGCGCGATGCTGCGCGGGTCGTGGCTGAGCTGGCGCAGGACGCGGGTGGCGGTGGCGGTGGCGGTGGTGCGGTACGGGTTCATGGCGGGTCCCGGGGCTGTCAGTGGGCGGAGCGGGCGGCGTTCGCCTCGTCGACCAGGTGGAGGAAGGCCTCTTCGACGGTGGCCGTGCGGGTACGGGTGCGCAGGCCGTCCGGGGAGTCGTCGGCGAGGATCTCGCCCTCGCGCATGAGGAGGAGGCGGTGGCAGCGCTCGGCCTCGTCCATGACGTGGGAGGAGACGAGGAGGGTGGTGCCCCGGTCGGCGGCCAGTGCGTGGAAGAGGTTCCACAGGTCACGGCGGAGGACCGGGTCGAGGCCGACCGTCGGTTCGTCGAGGACGAGGAGTTCCGGGGTGCCGAGGAGGGCCACGGCGAGGGAGACGCGGCCGAGCTGGCCGCCGGAGAGGTTCCCGGCGAGGGCGTCGGCGCGCGAGGTGAGGTCGACGGAGGTGAGGGCCTGCTCCACTTCCTCGTGGCGGCGGGCGGCGGCTGCGCGTCCGGGCAGCAGGACCGCCGCGAAGTAGTCGAGGTTCTGCCGGACGGTGAGGTCCAGGTAGACGGACGGGGCCTGGGTCACGTAGCCGACGCGGGAGCGCAGGGGCGGGGCGCCCGCCGGGTGGCCGAGGACCGTGAGGTCGCCGGTGACCTTGGCCTGGGTGCCGACGAGGGCGCGCAGCAGGGTGGACTTGCCGCAGCCGGAGGGACCGAGAAGGCCGGTGATCCGGCCGCGCGGGACGGTGAAGTCCAGGCCGTGCAGGACGGGGCCGGTGCCGCGGACGACGGTGAGACCTGTGGCCCGGACGGCGGGCGCGAGCGCGGACGGCGATGTCGGTGCCGCCGGTGGTGGCGATGAGGACTCTGACGGTTTATTCATCACACGATGAATATCCTCCGGTGCGGGTGGCTCCGTCAAGGTGCCGCGGGGCGCGGCGGCGTGCGGGCGGGGAGGGGCGTGCGTCGCGCGCCCGCGCCGCGCTTCGGTCGTGCTTCCGCCGACATCGAGCGGTAACGCGCGAGCACGCCGGGCCCAACTCCCTTACCTGACAATGGAATTCAGTGCGGGGTTGTCACTGTGCAGGCCGGAGGTACGCCTCTCATGCGTGTTCGTCTCAAGCCAGTCATGCGGGTCCGTCGAGCTGATCTGTTCGCTTCGATCGTTGTCTTCCTCGTCGCCCTGCCGTTGTGCGTGGGCGTCGCCGTGGCCTCCGGGGTGCCGGCCGAGCTGGGGCTGATCACCGGCATCGTCGGCGGGCTCGTGGCCGGGGTGCTGCCGGGGAGCCGGTTGCAGGTCAGTGGGCCCGCGGCCGGGCTGACCGTGCTCGTGTACGAGGCCGTGCGGGCGTACGGCGTCGGGGCGCTCGGTGTCTTCGTGCTGGCCGCCGGTGCGGTGCAGATGGGGCTCGGGGTGCTGCGGCTCGGGCGGTGGTTCCGGGCGGTGTCGGTGGCCGTGGTGCAGGGGATGCTCGCGGGGATCGGGCTCGTGCTGATCGCCGGGCAGCTGTACGCGCTCGGCGACGCCTCCATGGACGTACCGGGCAGTGGGGTGGGGAAGCTCGCCGGACTCGTGTCGCTGCCGGGCGCCGTCGATCCCGTGGCGCTGGCGCTCGGGGTAGGGACCATCGCCGTACTGGTGGCGTGGCCGCGGTGGCGGGCCGGTGCGCGGGTGCTGCCGGCGCCGCTGGTGGCGGTCGGCCTCGCGTCCGGCGTGACCGGGGTGGGCGGGCTCGACGTGCGGCGGGTCGAGGTGCGGGGGCTCGTGGACGCGGTGCGGGTGCCGGCGGCGGACGACTTCGGGCTGCTCATGGACGTCGGGGTGATCGGGACGGTGCTGGCCTTCGCCCTGATCGCGTCGGCCGAGACGCTGTTCAGCTCGGCGGCCGTGGACCGGATGCACTCCGGGCCGCGGACCGACTACGACAAGGAGCTGATCGCGCAGGGTGCGGGGAACGCCGTGTGCGGGGTGCTCGGCGCGCTGCCGATGACCGCGGTGATCGTGCGCAGCTCTGCGAACGTGCGCGCCGGGGCGCGGACCCGGGCGTCGCGGGTGCTGCACGGGGTGTGGCTGCTGCTGTTCGCGGCGCTGGTGCCCGCCGCGCTCGGGGTGCTGCCGGTGGCGGCGCTCGCGGGGCTGCTCGTGCACGCGGGCGCCAAGCTGGTTCCCGTACGGGAGGTGGGGTCGCTGTGGCGGGAGCATCGCGGGGAGGCCGTGGTGTTCGGGGTGACGGCGGTGGCCATCGTGGCGACGAATCTGTTCGAGGGGGTGCTGGTGGGGCTGGGGCTCGCGGTGGCCAAGACGGCGTGGGACATCAGCCAGGTGCACGTACAGGTGCAGGAGTCGCTGGAGGAGGACGCGCTGGTCGTCCGGGTGTCGGGGAACGCGACGTTCCTGCGGCTGCCGAAACTGCTGGACGCGCTGGAGGCGCTGCCCGCCGAGCGGGACGTGCGGCTCGATCTCGGCGGAGTGCGGCATCTGGATCACGCGTGCGCGGCGGCCCTTGCCGGGTGGGCCGCGGGGCATCAGCGGAAGGCGCAGGTCAGGGACGTCGTACGACCGTGAGGTCCAGGGCGTACGCGTCCTCGACGACGCCGTCGGGGAACCGGCGCAGCAGATGGGCCCGTTCGTCCTCCAGGACCGGGCGGGACTCCTGCGGGCCCATCACCGCGAAGTAGGAGCGGCTGCCGAGGTGGGCCAGGTGGAGGTCGACCGGGATGCGGCGGGTCCAGTGCAGCTGGCGGAAGACGGGCGTCGGGGCGGGGGTGAGGCCGAGGCCGGCGATGAGGCGCGGGGCGTCCGAGCTGATGCCGTGGGCGTGGTAGCCGGGGAGGCGGGCCTGGAGGCGGGCCTCCTGGGCGGCGGCCCATTCGACGTCCGGGTCGGGCACGTTCCACCACAGGGCGAGGGCGCCGCCCGGACGCAGGACGCGCAGCGCCTCGGGGACGGAGCGGGCCGGGTCGGTCCAGTGCCAGGACTGGGCGTACGTGACGAGGTCGACGCTCGCGTCGGCGAACGGGAGGGCGTCGCCCAGGGCGCGTACGAGGGGGACGTCGGGGAGGGTGCGGCGCAGCTCGGCGCCCATACCGGGGCCGGGTTCGACGGCGATGGCGCGGGCGCCGCGCTCGCGCAGGAGGCGGGTGGCTATGCCGGTGCCCGCGCCCACGTCGAGGGCGGTGGCGCCGCGCAGGCCGCCGGGGTCCAGGCCCGCCAACTGCTCGACGGTGTCGAGGAGTTCGGGCGGGTAGCTCGGGCGGGCCGTGGCGTACTGGGTGGCGACCGTGTCGAAGGAGAGCGCGAAGTCGGCGCCGCCTGCCGCGGTGGTGTCGTGCGTCATGGCGTCATGGTGCCGGGGCCCCGACGGTCTTGTCAGGAGGCCGGTCGGCCCTGGGGTGGGGTCGGGGGCGGGCTCCCGGGCGCGGAGATCCCTCGGGTGGGGTCCCGGGGGCTCAGGCCCTGCGCTTCTTCTTTGCCTGGGCCTTGCGGCTGGGGTTGCCCGTGCGGCGGGTGGTGCGGCGCTCGTACTGTTCGCGCGCCTCCTCGTACTCCTTCCTGCGGAGCTTCTCGCCGGGGGCCTCGGTCAGGCAGCGCAGGGCGTACGCGAGCAGGACGCCGACGAAGCCGATCGCCATGAAGCCGCGCAGCGACGCCTGCTTCTCGGGGTCGGGGCGCTCGGAGAAGCCGCTCAGGGTGCGGCTGAAGGCGAGGGCGCTGCAGACCGCGAACATGACGACGACCAGGACGTTCACGAAGGAGCCGACGTCCGCGACGGCGAGGCCCTCGTACGCGAAGCGCAGGACGAAGCAGCCCGCCGCGGCCGCCACGAGGGCGCCGACGGCCACGGCCGCGCGGCGCAGGCCGTAGTGGCCGCTGTGGTCGACCCAGGTCGTTCCGAAGAAACGGATCTCCTCGGGGCGGGGGCCAGGGGTGGGGCCGGGGGCGGGGGTGCCGGTTTCGTCGCTCACGGGTCGATTATCACCGGGGCGGCCCGCGGTGTGCGCGGGCCGCCCCGGTGGGCGGGTCACGCGCAGCGCGGGGCCACGTAGCCGTCGCTGCCGGTCTTCACGTAGGCGTCCGAGACGTACTGGCCGTTGCCGATGTTGTCCCAGAGGTTCGTCGTGCCGTACGTGCCCGTGATCCACTCGCCGGGCTTCTGGCAGTTGATCGGCACGGCGGCGTCGAGCGGCAGCACGCGCAGCAGCTGGTACTGGGTGCCGGGGCCGCTGCGCACCTTCAGGCGCACTCCCGGAGCGACCGGGTAGCGCTGGGCCACCGCTGTGGTGCTCAGCTCTGCCGCGGCCGACGCCTCCGTCATACCCGTCACAGCCGTCGCGTCCGTCGCGTCCGGCGTGCGCGTCGGGTCCGCGGCTCTGCCGCCGATCGTTTCCGTAGCGTTCTCAACGGCCATACAGGCCACCCCCGTTGATGTTCTGTGATGTTCTGTCCCGCCGCCGTCGATGTGCCGGCGGAGGCGTCGCCCCGTGCGACCCGCGCAGGCTAGCAAGCCCCTCCGGTATCGCACGCACCATCGACTAGGCTCCGTGCGTCGCGCTTGCGGACTCAGAACACGGGGGTGGACGATGCCGCCGCTGCGCAGCACCGGACCGGAGCCTGAAGCGGAACATCCGGGGTACGCCGGTCGCTACCGCCTTGAGGAACGTCTCGGATCGGGCGGCATGGGCGTGGTCCATCTGGCCACGTCCGCCTCGGGGTTGCGCCTGGCCGTGAAGGTCGTGCACGCCGAGTTCGCCGCGGATCCCGAGTTCAGGGCGCGCTTCCGGCAGGAGGTCAGCGCCGCGCGCCGGGTCAGTGGTGCCTTCACCGCGCCCGTGGTCGATGCGGACCCCGCCGCCGAACTGCCGTGGATGGCCACGCTGTTCATCCCCGGAGACACCCTCGCGGAACGGGTCAAGCGGAACGGCGCACTGGACTCCGCCGCGGTGCACAGGCTCGGGGCGGGGCTCGCCGAGGCGCTGCGCGACATCCATCGCGCCGGCGTGGTCCACCGCGATCTGAAGCCGAGCAATGTGCTGCTCGCGGCCGACGGGCCCAAGGTCATCGACTTCGGCATCTCGCGTCCGGCGGACAGCGATCTGCGGACGGAGACGGGGAAGCTGATCGGCTCGCCGCCGTTCATGGCGCCGGAGCAGTTCCAGCGGCCGCGCGAGGTCGGGCCCGCGGCGGACGTGTTCGCGATGGGCGCGGTCCTGGCGCACGCCGCGACCGGGCGCGGCCCGTTCGACTCGAACAGCCCTTACATCGTCGCGTACCAGGTGGTGCACAACGAGCCGGATCTGGCCGGGGTCCCGGCGGATCTGGTGCCGGTGATCCGGCGCTGCCTCGCCAAGGATCCCGCCGAGCGCCCTTCCCCCGCCGAGGTCATGGAGGCCCTGCGGCAGCCTTCCGCGGCGCCTCGGATACCGGCTCAGCGAGGGCCTTCGGGAGCGAGGACGTCCGCGGAGGCGGGCCCGTCCCCGGAGCCGCGTCCGGTTCCAGAAGCGCGTACGTCCTCGGACAGGCCGGCCACTTCTACGGTCACGCGGCGGCGCGGTCCGCGTTCCCGGGTGATTCTGGCGGCCGCCGTCGGCGTGCTGCTGATCGCCGGGGGCGCGGCGGTGGCCGTGGGCGCGCTGTCGTCGGGCGGCGACGGGTCCGCTCAGCAGAGTTCGCGGAGTCCCCGGAGCCAGGTCGCCCCGACGTCGAAGGGCACGGCGTCCTTCAAGCCCTGGAGCGTCCCGCTCGGCTCGTCCGACGGAGTTCCGCCCACGTGTGTGGCGGGCGCGGGCGCCCTGTACTGCGTGACCTCGGCGGGAGTCGCCGCGCGCCTCGACCCGGCGGACGGCAGGACGCTGTGGCGGCACCGGGCGAGCGCGGCGTCCGTCACCTCCGTGACCGTGTCCGGCGGGCTGCTGCACCTCGTGGCGGGACATCGTCTCGAAGCGCTCGATCCCCTGACGGGGACGGTCCGTTGGGCCACGGACACGCGGGACTACGCGGCCGTCGAGCACGGGCCGGGCACCACGCTTCTCGTGACGTCCGGCGGGCAGGTCAGGGCCCTGGACAGCGTGACGGGGCGGGCCCGGTGGACGGAGCGCGTCGGCGGGCTCGGGACGCAGTGGGTCGCCGGGGACGACGGGACCTTCTTCGCGGCCACGCCGACGGACGACGGCTCCGCCACGACCGTGAGCGCCGTCGCGGCGAGCGACGGCGAACCGCTGTGGTCCACCCGGGTCCGCGGTGAGCTGCACCCGTTCTCGGCCGGGGCCGCGGCGGTGCATCTGCTGTCCGTCGACGGCGGTCAGCTGACCGACGCGGTGGTCCGGATCGACACGAAGAGCCGGACGGCGCACCGCGTGGCCCTGCCCACCCCCGTCGACCAGGCGGAGGCCACGGAGAGCGGCGGAACGGTCTACGTCTACGCGGCCGGAGGCACGCTCCTCGCCGTCGACACCCGGCCGACGGCACCGGCGGCGGACGCGGTGCTCTGGCGGCAGGACACCGCGGTCAGCCGCCCGTCACGACCGGTGGCGGCACACGGCAGGGTCTACTACACGGCCCCCGACGGCCGCCTCCTCGCCACCTCGCCCCGCACCGGCACGCCCTTGGGGCAGACCGGGCCGCGCCCCGCCGCTCGGTCCGACCGGGTCGTGGCCGAGCTGGGGGCGCCGGTGGTGCTGGGCGAGCGGGTGTACGGGAGCGCGCCCGACGGAAGCGTCTTCGGGGTGAACGCGGTTCACCCCGAGGACTGGTGACGGTCGGTCAGCCGAGCTTGGAGACGTCGCGGACCGCGCCCTTGTCGGCACTGGTCGCCATCGCGGCGTACGCGCGCAGGGCCGCGGAGACCTTGCGCTCGCGCTTCTTCGGGGCGTAGACCCCGTTCAGAGCCTCGCGGCGAGTCGCCAACTCCTCGTCGGAGACCAGCAGTTCGATGGTGCGGTTCGGGATGTCGATACGGACGCGGTCGCCGTCCTCGACGAGCGCGATGGTGCCACCGGCGGCCGCCTCGGGCGAGGCGTGGCCGATGGACAGGCCCGACGTGCCGCCGGAGAACCGGCCGTCCGTGACGAGCGCACAGACCTTCCCGAGGCCGCGGCCCTTGAGGTACGAGGTCGGGTAGAGCATCTCCTGCATGCCGGGGCCGCCCTTGGGGCCCTCGTAGCGGATGACGACGACGTCACCCTCCTTGACCTGCTTGAGGAGGATCTTCTCGACCGCTTCCTCCTGGGACTCGCAGACGACCGCGGGGCCCTCGAAGGTCCAGATCGACTCGTCGACGCCCGCCGTCTTCACGACGCAGCCGTCCTCGGCCAGGTTGCCCTTGAGGACCGCGAGGCCGCCGTCCTTGGAGTAGGCGTGCGCGACGTCGCGGATGCAGCCACCGGCCGCGTCCGTGTCGAGGGTGTCCCAGCGCTCGGACGTCGAGAACGCCTCGGCGGAGCGGACGCAGCCGGGGGCCGCGTGCCACAGCTCGACGGCCTCGGGGGACGCGCTGCCGCCGCGGATGTCCCAGGCGTCCAGCCACTCCTTGATCGAGGGGCTGTGCACCGTGTGGACGTCCTCGTTCAGGAGGCCGCCGCGGTAGAGCTCGCCGAGGAGGGCCGGGATGCCGCCGGCGCGGTGCACGTCCTCCATGTAGTACGTGGTCGTGGGCGCCGCGTTCGGGGCGACCTTGGCCAGGCAGGGGACGCGGCGCGAGACCGCGTTGATGTGGTCGAGGTTGTAGTCGACCTCGGCCTCACGGGCGGCGGCCAGCAGGTGCAGGATCGTGTTCGTGGAGCCGCCCATGGCGATGTCGAGCGCCATGGCGTTCTCGAACGCCGCGTGCGTGGCGATGTTGCGCGGCAGGACGCTCTCGTCGTCCTCGCCGTAGTAGCGCTTCGTCAGCTCGACGACCGTGGCACCCGCGCGCTCGTACAGGGCCTTGCGGGCCGTGTGCGTGGCGAGCACCGAGCCGTTGCCCGGCAGCGAGAGGCCGATGGCCTCGGTCAGGCAGTTCATCGAGTTGGCCGTGAACATGCCGGAACAGGAGCCGCAGGTCGGGCAGGCGTTCTCCTCGATACGGAGGATGTCCTCGTCCGAGATGCTCTCGTCGACGGCGTCGCTGATCGCGTTGACCAGGTCGAGCTTGCGGACCGTGCCGTCGACCAGGGTGGCCTTGCCGGCCTCCATCGGGCCGCCGGAGACGAAGACCGTCGGGATGTTGAGGCGGAGCGCCGCCATCAGCATGCCGGGCGTGATCTTGTCGCAGTTCGAGATGCAGATCAGGGCGTCCGCGCAGTGCGCCTCGACCATGTACTCGACCGAGTCGGCGATCAGGTCGCGGGAGGGCAGGGAGTACAGCATGCCGCCGTGGCCCATCGCGATGCCGTCGTCGACGGCGATCGTGTTGAACTCGCGCGGGATGCCGCCGGCGGCCGTGACGGCCTCGCTGACGATGCGGCCGACCGGGGCCAGGTGCGTGTGTCCGGGCACGAACTCCGTGAAGGAGTTGGCCACCGCGATGATCGGCTTCCGGCCGATGTCCGCACCGGGTACACCGGAGGCGCGCATAAGGGCGCGTGCGCCCGCCATGTTGCGGCCGTGGGTGACTGTGCGGGACCTCAGCTCGGGCATCGTCGCTCGCTCCTTAGGGACCTTCGAGGACAGGGAAATTCAGGCAAGTACAGAAGAAATGCTGCTTGCGAGCCTACGCCGCGGCTCCAAGATCTGGACAGGCCGTCCGCATTCCGGGACGCCCGTCTCAGCGCAGACCCCTCACGTCCCGGTCAGATGCCCCTGCACGACCGGCGCGATCCGGGCGATGAGGTCCTCCGCCCCGGCCGAGGCCAGCGGCTCCACCTTGATCACGTAGCGGAGCATCGCGGTCCCCACCAGCTGCGCCGCGGCCAGCGAGGCACGCAGTTCGGCCTCCTCCTCCGGCAGGTCGAGCCGCTGGGCGATCCGGGCGAGCACCTGCGCGGCGACGAGCCTGCGGAAGACGCCGGCCGCCACGTCGTTGTTCACGGCGGACCGCACGATGGCCAGGAGCGGGGCCCGGGTCGCCGGGTTCTCCCACACCCCGAAGATGAACCGGGTCAGCCGCTCCCCGACCCCGTCGAGGGGCCCTTCCTCCACGGCGGCCGGTGCCTCGAAGGCCGGGGCGAACGCGACCTCGATCGAGGCGGCGAACACCTGCTCCTTGGTCCCGAAGTAGTGGTGCACCAGCGCCGGGTCGACCCCGGCGGCCTTGGCGATGCCGCGTACGGACGTCTTGTCGTAGCCCCGCGCGGCGAACTCCTCGCGGGCCGCGTCCAGGATCTGCTCCCGGGTGCCCGGTCCGTCCCCGCCGCCCGTACGGGAGGGGCGCCCTCGGCGCCGTACCGGCTCGGTCGTCATGAACGCGGCACCCGCACCGCCGAAGCGAGGTGCAGGCGCGTGAAGGCGAGGGCCTCCGCGAGGTCGGCCTCGCGTTCGGCGCTGGACATGGCACGCCGGGTGTTGACCTCGATGACCACGTGCCCGTCGAAGGAGCTCGTCGCGAGCCGCTCCAGGAGTTCGGCGCAGGGCTGTGTGCCGCGGCCGGGGACGAGGTGCTCGTCCTTGTTGGATCCGCCGCCGTCGGCCAGGTGCACGTGTCCGAGGCGGTCGCCCATGCGGTCGATCATCTGCATCGCGTCGGTCCGCGCGGTCGCGGTGTGGCTCAGATCGACGGTGAAGTGCCGGTAGTCGTCCTTCGTGACGTCCCAGTCGGGGGCGTACGCGAGCATCTCCCGGTCCCGGTAGCGCCAGGGATACATGTTCTCTACGGCGAACCGCACATCCGTCTCGTCGGCCATGCGCCACACCCCGGTGACGAAGTCCCTGGCGTACTGGCGCTGCCAGCGGAAGGGCGGGTGGACGACGACGGTGGACGCGCCGAGCTTCTCGGCGGCCGCCCGCGCCCGCTGGAGCTTGACCCACGGGTCGGTGGACCAGACCCGCTGCGTGATCAGCAGACACGGCGCGTGGACCGCGAGGATCGGCATGTGGTGGTAGTCGCTGAGGCGGCGCAGCGCCTCGATGTCCTGGCTGACGGGGTCGGTCCAGACCATGACCTCGACGCCGTCGTAACCCAGGCGTGCGGCGATCTCGAAGGCCGTCGCCGTCGACTCCGGATAGACCGAGGCCGTCGACAGGGCGACCTTCGCATCCGGGATGCGCACCACTGGTTCTGCCACGGAGACAGAGTACGGGCCCGTGCGACACCGCGGGGAGCGGGCCCCGGGGGTGCCGCGCCCACTGTGGCCGGAACCCGCCGCACGGGCGGAGCACGGCCCTGCGTGACCCGCCGCACGGGCGGAGCACGGCCCTGCGTGACCCGCCGCACGGGCGGAGCACGGCCCTGCGTGACCCGCCGCACGGGCGAACGGCGGACCCACGTGACCCGCCGCACAGACGGACCGCGGACCTCACGCGATGCGCCGCACAGACGGACTGCGGCCCTTACGCGATGCGCCGCACAGACGAACCGCGGACCCACGTGACCCGCCGCACAGACGAACCGCGACCCTTACGCGATCCGCCCCGCGCGCGCCGTGCGGTCTAGGTGCCCGGCAGGTGGTCGAGGCGGCGCAGGATCACGCCCTCGCGCAGTGCCCACGGGCAGACCTCCAGGGTCTCCACGCCGAACAGGTCCATCGCGCCCTCGGCCACCAGCGCCCCGGCGAGCAACTGCCCGGCCCTGCCCTCCGAGACGCCGGGCAGCTCCGCCCGCTCCGCCTCGGTCATCCCGGCGAGCCTGGGCACCCAGTCCTCCAGGGATCTGCGCTTCAACTCCCGCTGTACGTACAGCCCTTCGGTCGAGCGGGCCGCTCCCGCGAGCCGCGCGAGCTGCTTGAACGTCTTCGACGTGGCGACCACGTGGTCGGGCGCCCCGAATCGGCTGAACTCCCCCACCGTCCGCGCGATCTGGGCCCGTACGTGCCGGCGCAGCGCCTTCACGTCCGCCGGGTCCGCAGGGTCGCCGGGCAGCCACGCGGCGGAGAGCCGGCCCGCGCCGAGCGGCAGCGACACCGCGGCGTCCGGCTCCTCGTCGATGCCGTACGCGATCTCCAGGGAGCCGCCGCCGATGTCGAGGACGAGCAGCTTGCCCGCGGACCAGCCGAACCAGCGCCGGGCCGCGAGGAACGTGAGCCTCGCCTCCTCCTCGCCGCTGAGCACCCGCAGGCCGACGCCGGTCTCGTCCTTGACGCGGGCCAGGACCTCGTCGGCGTTGCTCGCCTCGCGCACCGCCGACGTGGCGAACGGCAGGAGGTCCTCGACGCCCTTGTCCTCGGCCGCAACCAGGGCGTCTCTGACCGTGTCGATCAGCCGCTCCACGCCGTCGGGACCGATCGCCCCGCGCTCGTCGAGGAGTTGGGCGAGCCGCAGCTCGGCCTTGTGCGAGTGCGCGGGCAGCGGGCGGGCGCCCGGGTGCGCGTCCACCACCAGCAGATGAACCGTATTCGAACCCACGTCGAGGACACCGAGTCTCATGTACGGAACGCTACTGCGCTGACGCGGCGGCCTGTCCTCCAAGGTGCCGGCAAGGCCCTCGACGCCCTTACTCTGGAGCGGTGCCAAAGACGAAAAAGGCCAAGGCCGACAAGAGCGACAAGAAGACCAAGTCGGCAAAGCAGAAGCAGCCGAAGCCTGCGCAGCCGATCCTGGACCGGGCGGGGCAGCCCGACGAGAAGCCGATCGACTTCCCGCGTGCCTGGGTCGAGTTCCCCGACCCCGCAGACGACGAGCAGATCTTCCGCTGCGATCTGACATGGCTGACCTCTCGTTGGTCCTGCATCTTCGGCAGCGGCTGCCAGGGCATCCAGGCGGGCCGCGCGGACGACGGCTGCTGCACGCTGGGCGCCCACTTCTCGGACGAGGACGACGAGAAGCGCGTGGCCGGGTACGTGGCACGGCTGACGCCCGACATCTGGCAGCACCACGACGTCGGTACGGAGACGGGGTGGGTGTCGAAGGACGAGGACGGGGAGCGTCAGACCCGCCCGTACAACGGGTCGTGCATCTTCCAGAACCGCCCCGGTTTCGAGGGCGGCGCCGGCTGCTCGCTGCACATCCTCGCGATCAAGGAAGGGCGCGAGCCGCTGGAGACGAAGCCGGACGTCTGCTGGCAGCTGCCGATCCGGCGGACCTACGAGTGGATCGACCGGCCCGACGACACGCGGGTGCTCCAGGTCTCGATCGGCGAGTACGACCGCCGCGGCTGGGGCCCCGGCGGCCACGACCTGCACTGGTGGTGCACGTCGGCGACGTCGGCGCACGGCGCGGGCGACCCGGTCTACGTCTCGTACCGCCCGGAGCTGACCGAGCTGATGGGCGCGGCCGGCTACGACAAGCTGGTCGAGCTGTGCGAGGAGCGCCTCGCCGCCCTGCCCAAGGGCCTGCCGCTGGTCGCCCCGCACCCGGCGGACCCCGCGTAGCACCGCGTCGGCTCACGGGGACTGCGTCGGTGACGTCGAGTCCCCGGGGCCCGACGGGTCGGCGGGCGCGGGCGAGGAGTCCGTGGGCGTCGGGTCGGGCTCCGAGGGCGTGGGGTCGCTGGGCGTCGGGTCGGGGTCCGTCGTCCCCGGGTCGCTCGGCGTCGGATCGGGGTCGGGACCGGGGTCCGTGGTGCCCGGGTCGCTCGGCGTCGGGTCCGGTCCCGGATGCTGACCGCCACCCGAACTGCCGTATCCCTCAAGGGAGATGACCGCACCGGACGGGTCGATGCCGATGCGTGCGGACCAGTGCCCCGCCGGCTCCCTGTCGTGATCGACGTACACCTGGATCGTGAACGACTCCCCCGGCCGCAGCGTGCCCGAGGTCTGGCTCAGGTAGAGCCAGGACGCCCCGGTGTACGCGGACCAGTGGACGGCCGAACTCCCGGACGCGGTCAGCGTGATGAGCGTCGCGCCGCCGCTGGGCTGCGCCTCCACGGTGAGCCGGCCGGGGCCCGTGCCCGCGCGCGTGGGCGGCGAGATCACTTCCACCGAGACGTCCGGTGAGCGGCTGCCCGCGGTGAAGCGGGGGTCGGGGGTGGTGCTCGCGTTCCCCGCGTTCTCGTACGCGTCCGGCCGCTCCTCGCCCGCGAGCCCGCCGGGGCCGCCCGCCTCGCCCGCGCTGATCGAGCGCCCGTCGGACCCTCGCCGGTCAGCGGCGCACCTCGGTACGCGGCCCACAGGGCGAGAACGGGGGCGGCGACCACGGTGGCGACGACCGTCGTGGTGACGGCACGCGCGCGGAGCCGGTCCCTGCGCGCGGCCCGGTCCTTGGGGTCCATCGGGAAACCACGCCGGTCGAAGCGCGGGGCGCCGGAGTGCGGGGCGTGCATCGCGTGGTGCAGGGCGGCGCGCGGGGCCTGCGCGAGGGGCAGCGCGGCGGGGGTCACGGTGGTGCCGGGCCAGGCGCCGGGGTGGCGCGCTCGGCGGTGCGGCGGCAGCGCGGGCAGTCGTCGACGTGCCGGACGAGCTCGCGGCGCAGGGCCGCGGACAGCAGCAGCTGATTGTCGCCGGTGAGGCGGGCGACGCTGGGGCAGGTGCCGGTCTCGACGACGGCGAGCGCGGCGCGGGTCCGCTCGACCTCGCAGGCGGCGGCGGAGAGCAGCTCGCGGGTGGCGCCGGGGTCGCTGCCGAGAACGGCGGCGACCTCGTGGGGCGACAGCTGGTGCCGCACCGCCAGTTCGAGCGCCTCGCGCTGCTCGGGGTCGTCCCGGCCGCCTCCGGCCAGGCCAGGAGGGCGAGTTGGCGCCGCCGCTCCTCCTGGAGGAGGCCGTCGTGCGGCACGTCCACGGAAGTGGCGTCGTCCGAGGACTCAGGGGCGCGCCGGTTGCTCGCGTGCGCCCCTGTCGCTTGCGCTTGGCCTCGGCGAGGCGGCGCAGACAGGACCAGCGGGCCAGCGCGTACAGCCAGGACCGGTGGTCGGCCTGCGCGTCCGGGCCGCGGGAGCCGCGCCGCTCGGCGAGCGCCAGGGCGTCCCCGAGGGCGGCGATCGCCTCGTCGTGGTCGCACAGGACGGAGAGGCAGTAGGTGAACAGGCCGTCCAGACAGGGCTCGTAGCGAGCGGGCGGGCGCTGCGCAACAGCGCGCGGCGACGGGCGCCTCGCCCCGGCGCGGTGCGCCCGGTGTGCGCCGGTGGTCTGTGTGGGGGGTTCCGGCCTGCTGCTCATCACCCGTGCGACCGTAGGCGGCGGGCAGGGCCCCTTCCGCCCCCTTGAGTACATTTAATCCTTACGGGTGAAACGATCCCTCAAAAGGGGACAGGAAGCTCATATTCCGTGGCCAGTGCGGCTACGCGGGGCGACGGATACCGATCGCTTCGGCGGGCTCGGCGGGCCTGGCGGGATTGGCGAGCTTGGCGGGATTGTCAGTGGGGCCGGTTACGGTTCGGTGCATGGCTGCCCGTACCAAATCCGCGAAGGACCGACCGTCGTACCGCTGCACCGAGTGCGGCTGGCAGACGGCCAAATGGCTGGGCCGCTGCGGCGAGTGCCAGGCGTGGGGGACGGTCGAGGAGTACGGCGCCCCCGCGGTGCGCACGACCGCCCCGGGACGCGTCACCACGTCCGCCGTGCCGATCGGCCAGGTGGACGGCAGGCAGGCGACGGCCCGCTCCACCGGCGTGCCCGAGCTCGACCGCGTCCTCGGCGGCGGTCTCGTACCGGGTGCGGTGGTCCTGCTCGCGGGCGAGCCCGGCGTCGGTAAGTCCACGCTGCTCCTCGATGTCGCGGCCAAGTCGGCGAGCGAGGAGCACAAGACCCTCTATGTGACGGGCGAGGAGTCGGCGTCCCAGGTGCGGCTGCGCGCCGACCGCATCAAGGCCATCGACGACCACCTGTACCTGGCGGCGGAGACCGACCTCTCCGCCGTCCTCGGCCACCTGGACGCCGTGAAGCCGTCGCTGCTGATCCTGGACTCGGTGCAGACGGTGGCGTCACCGGAGATCGACGGCGCGCCCGGCGGCATGGCACAGGTCCGCGAGGTCGCGGGCGCGCTGATCCGCGCCTCCAAGGAGCGCGGCATGTCGACGCTCCTCGTGGGCCACGTCACGAAGGACGGCGCGATCGCGGGACCACGGCTCCTGGAGCACCTGGTGGACGTCGTCCTCAGCTTCGAGGGCGACCGGCACGCGCGGCTGCGTCTCGTACGCGGCGTCAAGAACCGGTACGGCACGACGGACGAGGTCGGCTGCTTCGAGCTGCACGACGAGGGCATCACGGGCCTCGCCGACCCGAGCGGTCTGTTCCTGACGCGGCGCGCCGAGCCGGTCCCGGGCACCTGCCTGACCGTCACCCTGGAGGGCCGCCGCCCGCTGGTCGCCGAGGTCCAGGCGCTCACGGTCGACTCGCAGATCCCCTCCCCCCGGCGCACCACGTCCGGCCTGGAGACCTCCCGCGTCTCGATGATGCTGGCCGTGCTCGAACAGCGCGGCCGGATCAGCGCCTTGGGCAAAAGGGACATCTACTCCGCGACGGTCGGTGGCGTGAAGCTCTCCGAACCGGCCGCCGACCTGGCCATCGCGCTCGCCCTCGCGTCGGCCGCGAGCGACACCCCGCTGCCGAAGAACCTGGTCGCGATCGGAGAAGTAGGCCTCGCGGGCGAGGTCAGACGGGTCACGGGCGTGCAGCGACGGCTCGCGGAGGCGCACCGGCTCGGCTTCACGCACGCCCTCGTCCCGAGCGACCCGGGCAAGGTTCCGGCCGGTATGAAGGTCCTGGAAGTCGCCGATATAGGGGACGCGCTGCGGGTGCTGCCGAAGGGCCGTCGCCGAGAGGCCCCACGGGAGACGGAGGAGCGCCGGTAGACTTTGCCCTGGTCTCGCCCGTGCGTACGAACGCGACGAACTCCTGGGCACGAAGAGTCCGCGACCAGAGCCTGCGATCCGGAGGAGTCCAGTGGCAGCCAACGACCGGGCGGCAGCTCCCGGAAAGTCCGGCGGTTCCAGTGCGGACGGCCTCATGCGCGCCGCGCTGAGCGCGGTGGCGCCCGGCACGGGCCTGCGGGACGGTCTGGAGCGCATCCTCCGCGGCAACACGGGCGGGCTCATCGTCCTCGGCTCCGACAAGACGGTCGAGTCGATGTGTACCGGCGGCTTCATCCTCGACGTCGAGTTCACGGCGACGCGCCTGCGCGAGCTGTGCAAGCTGGACGGCGGCATCGTCGTCTCCTCGAACCTCGACAAGATCCTGCGGGCCGGCGTGCAGCTGGTGCCGGACCCGACGATCCCCACCGAGGAGACGGGCACGCGGCACCGCACGGCGGACCGCGTCAGCAAGCAGGTCAACTACCCGGTCGTCTCCGTGTCCCAGTCGATGCGGCTGATCGCCCTCTACGTGGACGGGCAGCGCCGCGTCCTGGAGGACTCGGCGGCGATCCTCTCCCGCGCCAACCAGGCCCTCGCGACCCTGGAGCGCTACAAGCTCCGTCTCGACGAGGTCGCGGGCACGCTCTCCGCCCTGGAGATCGAGGACCTGGTCACCGTCCGGGACGTCACAGCGGTCGCGCAGCGTCTGGAGATGGTGCGCCGCATCGCCACCGAGATCGCCGAGTACGTCGTCGAGTTGGGTACGGACGGGCGCCTGCTGGCCCTCCAGCTGGACGAGTTGATCGCGGGCGTCGAGCCCGAGCGCGAGCTCGTCGTACGGGACTATGTGCCCGAGCCGACGGCCAAGCGCTCGCGCACGGTCGACGAGGCGCTGGCCGAGCTGAACTCGCTGCATCACGGTGAGCTGCTCGAACTGCCCATCGTGGCGCGGGCGTTGGGGTACACGGGCTCGCCGGAGGCGCTGGACTCGGCGGTGTCGCCGCGCGGCTTCCGCCTCCTGGCGAAGGTTCCTCGGCTGCCGGGCGCCATCATCGACCGTCTCGTGGAGCACTTCGGCGGCTTGCAGAAGCTGCTCGCGGCGAGCGTCGACGACCTCCAGACGGTGGACGGGGTGGGCGAGGCGCGGGCCCGCAGCGTGCGCGAGGGCCTGTCACGGCTCGCGGAGTCGTCGATCCTGGAGCGGTACGTCTAGCGCTTGGCACTCGGCGCTGGGCGCTGGGCCTGGGCAGGGTTCTTCGGCCAGGGCGCGACTTCGAACCGGGCGGGGCGTCGGCCGGGGCGCTTCTTCAAGCACGGCGTGACGTCGGCCAGAGACTGACGTCCATGACGGGCCGCTTCTGCTCTTGGCAGGCTCTGGCCTCGGAATGGCGGCGGCCTCGGCCTGGCTGCGGCTGGGGGCCCGGCTTCGGCACCGGCGGGACGTCGATCAGAGCCTGGCCTGAGCCCGGGTACGGCATCGGACGGCGTCGGGGCTCGACCCCGGTCCGGCAACGGACGGCGCCGGAGCTCAGCCCCGATCCGGCATCGATCGGATCCTGCCTTCGGCCCGGGTCCGGCATCGGACAGCGTCGGAGCTCGACCCCGGTCCGGCAACGGACAGCGTCGGGGCTCGGCCGGCGCGGCCTGACGTGGTCAGTCGGCCTTCAGGACGAACGACGTCTGCGTTCCCGCCAGTTGCGCGGCCTTCACCTCGACCAGGTACGTCCCGGCGCCCGCGGATCCCGCCGAAGGCGTCGCGCACTGCGGTGCGCTCGGCTGCCTGTCCCACGTCAGCGTCTGCGAGACCTTGCCGCCCGCGGGGACCCGCAGGAGCACGCTGCCGGCGCCGGACGGGCAGTCCTCGGACGACCAGAACTTCTTGTCGCCGTCCGCCTTGGTGATCGTCACGACCGCGACCTTCGGTCCGAGATCGACCTTGCAGGACTTGTCCGTGGAGTTCTTCGCGATCAGCTCGATCTTCGGCTTCTCGCCCGGACTGTACGAGTTGTGGACGCTGCGCACGGTCAGCGAGACGCCTCCGGCCGTGCAGTCGGGCAGGCTGGAACCGGCCGGGACCTGGTCGCCGGAGGACGTGCCGGCGGCGGAGCCGCCACCGTCGCCGCCCGCCGAGTCGTCCGCACCGCCGGAGCCCGCGGAACCGTCACCGGCCCCGTCGCCCGATCCGTCACCGGAACCGTCGCCGGAGCCACCGCCCGATCCCGAGCCGCCCGACGTGTCGCGCCCGCCCGGATGTTCGCTGATCGCGGGACCGGAGCCCGAGGGTCCGGGCGTGATGGACTCCGTCGGGTGCTTGCCGTTCGACCCGCCGGCGCCGTTGTTCCCGCCCCCGCCACCCCAGTTGACGATCCATACGATCAGCAACGCGAGGAGCGCCACCGTGGACGCCAGAACCACCCTCCGGCGCCAATAGATGGAGGAGGGAAGCGGCCCGATCGGATTGCGCAGTGATCCCACGGCTCAAACCTTACGAGAGATCGGGCCGTTGTCCGGTGCCCACCCGCCGCCTCGTGCGGCGAGTTTTCCGGATCATCATCACGCGCGCGCGGTTTGACGCCGTTTCGGCACCCCTGTCTTTCGTCAGGTGGCGCTCCCGACCATCGCGGGATGTGACGAGGCCCGGGTATTACGTACTGTCCGTGACCATGGGAACCTTCGACTCCGATCTCTATCGTCACATCACCGATTTCGCCCACGACACTCCTTCGTGGTTCCAGCACCTGATGGAGGTGTGGACGGAACTCGGTCTGCTGCTGTTCGCCGTGCTCTTCGTCGTCGCCTGGTGGCGGGCGCGGCGCGGCGACCCGCGGGCCCTCGCCGTGGCGGTGCTCGCGCCGCTGGCCACGGCGGTGGCGTATGTGTGCAGCGAATTGATCAAGTCGGGGATCGACGAGGAGCGGCCCTGCCGGGCCGTGTCGGGGGCGCTGCCGTCGCTCGTCGACTGCCCTGTCTACGGGGACTGGTCGTTCCCGTCGAACCACGCGACGATCGCCGCCGCGGCGGCCGTGGGTCTCGCGCTCGCCTGGCCGGCGATCGGCTGGCTGACCGTGCCGATGGCGATCCTCATGGCGTTCTCGCGGGTCTTCGTGGGCGTGCACTACCCGCACGACGTCGCGGCCGGCCTGCTGCTCGGCACCCTGATGGCCTTCCTCGTCGTACGACTGCTGACGCGGCCGGGAGCGCGGGTGGCCGAGGCGATGCGCGGTTCGGGGAACGGGCTGGCCCGCTGGTTCGCGGGGCCGGGCCCCGCGGGAGCCGGGTACGGGGCGGCCGAGGGACGGTCGCGGCGCGGCTCGCACCGCCGCTGAACCCCTGCGCCCGCGGCGGGTCCTGACGGCAGCTCATGTGGCGCTACGTCAGCAGGCCCGCCTCGTAGGCCACGATCGCCGCCTGGACACGGTTCTTGACCTCCAGGCGGTCGAGGACCGCGCTGACGTACGCCTTCACCGTGCCCTCGACGAGGTGCAGGCGCGCGGCGATCTCCGGGTTGGACAGGCCCGCGCCGACCAGGCCGAGGACCTCGCGCTCGCGCGGGGTCAGCGCCGCCACGCGCTGCCGGGCGGCCGCCTCCCGGGAGAGGCGGCCGCCGCCGAGCCCGTCGATGACGTGCCGGGCCACCTTCGGCGACAGGAACGCGGCGCCGTCCGCCACGGCCCGTACGCCCGCCATCAGTTCGTGCGGGTCGCCTGACTTGAGCAGGAAGCCGGTCGCGCCGCCGCCGAGCGCCCGCGCCACGTACGCGTCCTCGGAGAACGTCGTCAGCATCGCGACCGCCGTGCCCGGCACCGTTGCCGTGATCTCCTCGGCCGCCGCCAGGCCGTCCAGGCGCGGCATGCGGATGTCGAGCAGCGCCACGTCCGGGCGGTGGGCACGGGCGAGGGTGACCGCCTCCCGGCCGTCCGCGGCCTCGGCGACGATCTCGAAGTCGCCGCCCGCGGCGAGGATCGCGCCGACCCCGGCCCTGACCATCGCCTCGTCGTCGGCGAGCAGGACCCTGATCCGGCGGCCGGCCGCGTCGTCTACCGCGCCCATTCGCGCTCCTCTTCCTGTACCTGGTCGGCGGTGCCCGCCTTGGGGATCACCGCCCGGCCGATGAGCGCGTGGCTTCCTTCGGTGGCGAAGCAGAGCCTGAAGTGCTCGACGGGCACGAACAGTTCGCCGCTCGCCCGGTAGTAGCGGCAGTCCGCGTGCGCGGGCGGCGGGGTGGGCGCGCGCTCGACGGGCGGGTCGCTGATCGTGCGCGCGGGCAGCCGGGACTCCACGTCGGCCAGGGGCGTGCCGATGCGCAGCTGCGCGTACGCCTGCGGGGTGAGGACGGCGTGCGTCTTCGTGTACGCGTACCAGGTGAACGAGCCGCCGATCAGCACGGTTCCCGCGACGGCGGCCGCGCCGAACGCGAGGCTGACGTGGCGTCGGGCCGTGCGGCGGGCGTGCGCGAACGCGGCGGCTCCCGGCCGTGGGGTGCCCGGGGCGGGCAGGTGGGCGGTGACGCGGAAGCCGTCGCCGTGCGGGCCCGCGTCGAACGTGCCGCCGAGCGCGGTGATCCGGGCGCGCAGGCCGAGCAGCCCGGTGCCGCTGCCGGGCGGGGCGGCGGGGGCGCGGGGCGGGCGTCCGTTGGTGACGGTGACCGTGACCGCGCCGCCGTCCTGCTCCGTCGCCACGGTGACGGGGGCGCCCGGCGCGTGCTTGGCGGCGTTCGTGAGGGCTTCCTGGACGACGCGGTAGAGGGTGCGGTCGTCGGCGGCGGGCGCGCTCAGGAGGCGTACGGGGAGGCCGGACTCGGCGGCCCGCTCGACCAGTTCGGCGACGGTCTCGCCGGGCGGGGTGAGCGGCGCGGGCTCGTCGTCCTCCTCGCGCAGCAGCCCGATGATGCTGTGCAGCCGGTCGGTGGCGTCGGAGGCGGCGGCGCGCAGTTCGGCGGCGGCCGTGCGGTGCGGGTCGGCGAGCCCCGGGGTGACCTGGAGGGCGCCCGCGCGCAGGGCGATGAGGCTGAGCTCGTGGCCGAGGGAGTCGTGCATGTCCTGCGCGATGCGGGCGCGTTCTCGCAGCCGCGCGCGGTCGGCGACGATGCGGTGCTCGCGCTCCAGCTGTTCGGCCCTGGCCCACCCGGCGGCGGTCAGCTCGCGGCTCTGTCGCCAGTAGCGGCCGATCAGCCACGGGAAGACCGCGCCGAACAGGAGCGTGCCCATGAGGACGAGCCACTCCGCGGCCGGGTCGACCTGCCGGATGGCGATCTTCACGGTGCCGGTGGCGGCGAGCGCGGCGAAGGCGAGCAGAGAGGGGCGCAGGGTGGAGGCCGGGGTGAACGGAGCGGCTTCTCTTGGCTCGGCTTCTCTTGGCTCAGCTTCAAGCCGCGTGGTTCTTAGCGGGGCACCTTCTAGCTGAGCACCTGCTGGCTGAGCGCCTTCTAGCTGAGCACCTGCTAGCGAGGCGGCTTCCAGCGGAGCGGCTTCCGGAGAAGGTGTGGAAGGGCGGGGCCGGGCGGTGGGTGGGCGCAGCCCCATCAGGTACGCGAAGGCGGCGAGCGCGCACCCGTACGAGAGTGTGAACAGGGACGACGCCACGGCGAGGCCCGGTGCGGCCGCGATCAGGAAGGCGACGGCGGGGCGGCGGCGGTGCAGGGCGGTGGCCACGCCGAGTGCGGCGATCCCGGCGAGCTGCTGCCAGGTGCTGTCGGGCTCGTGCAGGTGCAGTCCCTCGACGGCGAGCACGGGCACGGTGAGCGCCGCCCAGAGCGCCAGGTCGGCGAGGACGGTCCGGCGGCGGAGCGGCACCGCGCGGAGCGGCTTCCCCGAAAGAGCGGCGGCGAGTGACGGGCGGACGTTCACCTCATCGACGGTACAAGCGCGGGCAACGCCGCCGCCCCTGCCGATCGTCAGGGGTGGACGCCTCGGGGCTCCCGCGCCCCGACGTCCGTCCGTGGCAGGATCGGGAGTGCCATGACTGCGCCCACGAAGACCCCCACGCATCCCGATCTTCACGAACCCGTCATCGACTGGTTCGCCGAGCACGCCCGCGACCTGCCCTGGCGCCGCCCCGAGGCGGGCCCGTGGGGCGTGATGGTCAGCGAGTTCATGCTGCAACAGACGCCGGTGAGCCGGGTGCTGCCGGTGTACGAGCAGTGGCTCGCTCGCTGGCCGCGCCCCGCCGATCTCGCCAAGGAGGCGCCCGGTGAGGCCGTGCGCGCCTGGGGGCGGCTCGGGTATCCGCGGCGTGCGCTGCGGCTGCACGGCGCGGCCGTCGCCATAACGGAGCGGCACGGCGGCGACGTGCCCACCGGTCACGCCCAGCTGCTCGCGCTGCCGGGCATCGGCGAGTACACGGCCGCCGCGGTCGCCTCGTTCGCGTACGGGCAGCGGCACGCGGTGCTCGACACGAACGTGCGCCGCGTCTTCGCGCGCGCCGTGGGAGGCGTGCAGTACCCGCCGAACGCGACGACCGCCGCCGAGCGCAAGATGGCCCGGGCGCTGCTGCCCGAGGAGGACGAGACCGCCGCCAAGTGGGCCGCCGCCTCCATGGAGTTGGGTGCCCTCGTGTGCACCGCGAAGAACGAGAACTGCCACCGCTGCCCGATCGCGGCGATGTGCGCGTGGCGGCTCGCGGGGAAGCCGCCGCACGAGGGGCCGGCGCGGCGCGGGCAGACGTACGCGGGGACGGACCGTCAGGTGCGCGGCAAGCTCCTCGCCGTACTGCGCGAAGCGGTCGCCCCGGTTCCGCAGGCGGTGCTCGACCGGGTCTGGGACGAGCCCGTACAGCGGGCGAGGGCCCTGGACGGGCTGGTCGACGACGGTCTGGTGGAGCCGCTCCCGGGCGGTCTGTACCGGCTGCCCGCGAGCTGAGCGGCCGGTCCGGACCGGCCGCCGGCGAGTTGAGCCGAGCGCCCGCGGACCGGCTCGCCGTACCCGCCTTCCGGATCCGTTACACAACCGACGGACAGCCGTGCGTTCGTCGAAGGCTGGAACGGACAACGCCGTGACACGACCTCCGTAGCTTCTTCCTCGTACCGCACAGGACCAGTGCGGGAAACGGGGAACTGGCAGGGACCGGAAGGCGGTTGATCATGGCGCACGGCGGTGAGGTGCTCGAGTTCGAGGAGTACGTCAGGACGCGGCAGGACGCTCTGCTGCGCAGCGCCCGGCGCCTGGTGCCGGACCCGGTCGACGCGCAGGACCTGCTCCAGACCGCGCTCGTGCGGACGTACGGGCGGTGGGACGGCATAGCGGACAAGCGCCTCGCCGACGCCTACCTGCGCCGCGTCATGATCAACACGCGGACGGAGTGGTGGCGCGCCCGGAAGCTGGAAGAGGTCCCGACCGAGCAGCTCCCCGAGTCCCTCGTGGACGACTCGACCGAGCAGCACGCGGACCGTGCGCTTCTGATGGACGTCATGAAGGTCCTGGCACCGAAGCAGCGCAGCGTCGTGGTGCTGCGACACTGGGAGCAGATGTCCACAGAGGAGACGGCCGCCGCACTCGGAATGTCGGCCGGAACCGTGAAGAGCACGCTGCACCGGGCGCTCGCCCGGCTCCGCGAGGAGCTGGAGAGCCGCGACCGCGAGGAGCTGGTGTCCCGCGCGCTCGAACGTGAGGAGCGGGAGCGTTGCGCGGCCTAGGCCTACGTGCCTCTGGGATTCGCTCCGGGGTCCGAAGGGCCCTGGGTGTGGTGAAGGCGGGGAGTTCGGTGATCGCCGGGCTCGCCGCCCTCGGCCTTTTCATCGGCGCCCTCGCCGCCTGCTCGGCGGGCGGCACCGGGGCCCGTGACGAGGGCCCCGCCCGGACCGACCCGGTCGGTTCGACCGCGCCGGCGGCCACCGCGAGCCCCGCCCCCACCGCGTCGCCCTCCCCGTCACCGACGGCGGTGAACGCGGTGCGTCTGGTGAAGGCCGACCCGAAGGTCAGCACCGAGATCAAGCGCGACCTCCAGCCCTGTGTGGCGAACGAGTACCCGGTCGACGTGAGCTACGGCAACCTGACCGGCGGCACCGCGACCGACGTCGTGGTCAACGTGATGACCTGCGGTGACGCCGTCGGCATCGGCACGTACGTATATCGCGACGCGGGCGGAAAGTACCAGAATGTCTTCCAGGCCGAGGAACCCCCGGTCTACGCGGAGATAGACCGGGGTGATCTGGTGGTCACCAAGCAGGTGTACGAGAAGGGCGACTCGGTCGCCTCTCCGTCGGGCGAGGAGATCCTCACGTACCGGTGGAGCGGGGACCACTTCGCCCAGCAGAGCCGGACGCACAACGACTACAGCCACGCGGTGGACGGGGCCTCCCCGGCCCCCTCGGACGACGGCTGAGAGCGCTGGGATCGGATGGGAGACCATATGGGCGCCACGGGCGGCGAGCGCAAGGGTGAACAGACCCACGTCCTGTTCGTCGAGGACGACGACGTCATCCGCGAGGCCACCCAGCTCGCCCTGGAGCGCGACGGCTTCGTGGTGACGGCCATGCCCGACGGGGTCGCGGGCCTGGAGGCGTTCCGGGCGGACCGGCCGGACATCGCCCTGCTCGACGTGATGGTGCCGGGCCTCGACGGGGTGTCGCTGTGCCGCCGCATCCGCGACGAGTCGACGGTGCCGGTGATCATGCTGTCCGCGCGCGCGGACTCCATCGACGTCGTCCTGGGCCTGGAGGCCGGGGCCGACGACTACGTGACGAAGCCGTTCGACGGGGCGGTCCTGGTGGCCCGTATCCGCGCCGTGCTGCGCCGCTTCGGGCACGCGGGCGGACCGTCGGCGGCGGGCTCCGGCGCGGCCGACGAGCCCGCGGGGACCGGCGGCGCGGTGCTGCACTTCGGCGACCTGGAGATCGACACCGAGGGCATGGAGGTGCGCAAGGACGGCACCCCGGTGGCGCTCACGCCCACCGAGATGCGGCTGCTCCTGGAGTTCTCCTCCGCGCCCGGCACGGTCCTGTCCCGCGACAAGCTCCTGGAGCGCGTGTGGGACTACGGCTGGGGCGGCGACACCCGCGTCGTCGACGTCCACGTCCAGCGGCTGCGCACGAAGATCGGCCAGGACCGCATCGAGACCGTCCGTGGCTTCGGCTACAAACTGAAGGCCTGACCAGGCTGATGAGGAAGCGGATATGAGGGGGACGGCAGGCACCGGGGGGACCGCGGGCCCGCGGGCCGGGGCGGTGCGGCGCATGCTGCCCCGACGGCTGCGGCGGTCCCTGCGCACCGGCGTGCGCTGGAAGATCAGTGTCGCCATCGCGCTGGTCGGCGCGCTGGTCGCCCTGGCCCTCAGCCTCGTCGTGCACAACGCGGCGCGCGTCTCGATGCTGGACAACGCACGGGACGTACAGGACGAGCGCATCCAGTTCGTGCAGCGCCAGTACGAGGCCCGCGGCGGGAACCTGCCCGTCGGGTTCCGGGTCAACGACCCGACGATGCCGCGCGACCTGCGGCTCAAGGCGCTCAGCGGGCGCCGCGCCACCTTCGTCTCGGAGCCGTCGAACGGAGTGCCGGACATCTGGGCGGCGGTGCCGCTCAGCAACGGCGACCTGTTGTCGGTGCACACCCGTTTCACCGACCGCAGCGCCACCGTCATGAAGGACCTCGACCAGGCGCTCCTGATCGGCTCGATCGCGGTCGTCCTCGGCGGCAGCGCGCTCGGCGTGCTCATCGGCGGCCAGCTCTCCCGGCGGCTGCGCAAGGCGGCGAGCGCGGCCCGCGAGGTCGCGCAGGGGCGGACCGACGTACGGGTGCGGGAGGCGATCGGCGGTGTCGTCCGCGACGAGACCGACGATCTGGCGCAGGCCGTGGACGCCATGGCCGACGCCCTCAAGCAGCGTCTGGAGGCCGAGCGGCGGGTGACCGCCGACATCGCGCACGAGCTGCGCACCCCGGTCACGGGCCTGCTCACCGCGGCCGAACTGCTCCCGCCGGGGCGCCCGAGCGAGCTGGTCAAGGACCGCGCGCAGGCGATGCGCACCCTCGTCGAGGACGTGCTCGAGGTGGCCCGGCTGGACAGTGCGGCCGAGCGGGCCGAGTTGCAGGACATCATGCTCGGCGAGTTCGTCGGCCGGCGGATCGCGGCCCGCGCCTCGGACGGCGTCCGGGTCGACGTCATCCACGAGTCCGCGGTGACCACCGACCCGCGCCGCCTGGAGCGCATCCTCTTCAACCTCCTGGCCAACGCCACCAAGCACGCCCGGCCGCCGATCGAGGTCAGCGTCGAGGGCCGGGTCATACGCATCCGCGACCACGGCCCCGGTTTCCCCGAGGACCTCCTGGAGGAAGGCCCGAGCCGCTTCCGCACCGGCGCCGCGGACCGCGCGGGCCACGGTCACGGCCTGGGCCTGACGATCGCGGCGGGCCAGGCCCGGGTCCTCGGCGCCCGGCTCACGTTCCGCAACGTGAGACCACCGGGCAGCGACCCCGCCACCCCCGCGGAAGGCGCGGTGGCGGTGCTGTGGCTGCCCGAGCACGCACCGACGAACACGGGAAGCTTCCCGATGCTGCGGCTGCCTCAAGCCCGTAAGTGACGACGCGGGAGCCGGTCGACGGGGACGCGCTCCCGCCACCGCTGCCGTCACCGCCACCACTGCCGTCACCGACACCGGCACCGGCACCGGCACCGACTGATCGCCCCCGCCGCCTGCCGGCACCGGCGCCCGCACCCGTTCCGGGAAGCCGGGTGGAACCAGGTACGGGAGCGGGCGTACGGGGGCCTGCCGACCCCGGGCACCACAGTCGAGGACGACACTGACGCCACCACCGAACCGACCGGCCGCGCCATCCGCCATCCGCCATCCGGCACCCGGCACCCGGCACCCGGCACCCGCCACCCGGCACCCGGCACCCGCCACCCAGCACCCACCACGCCCGGACCCGCGCGCCGACACCCGTACCCCCGGTCCCGTACGGCCGCTCCGCACCCTGCCTCACCCGGAGTTCCGCCCCCCGCCGCACAGCAACGGCAACGGCCCCCGGTGCCGAAGCACCGGGGGCCGTTCGAACCGAGGGGGGCGAGGGAGCGGCCCGCTCAGAGGGATTCAGGTCCACTCAGACCGACTCGGGCCGGTGCCGACAGAGTCGGACCGGTCCTGTCGGAATCAGACGGACTCCGTCACCGTCTCACCGCTCCGCGCGACGTCCCCAGCCGCACCACCCTCGGCCGGCTCGGCATCCTTCGGAGCGTCCTTCGAGACCGAGGTCTTCGAGACCGCGTCCCTCGGAGCATCCTTCTGAACGTCCTCCTGGGCACCCTTGGCGCCCTTCGGAGCCGCCCCCGTAGAGGCCGCCTCCTCAGAAGCCGCCCCCTTGGGCGCGGGCGCCGCTCCCCGCAGCGCGACCTCCTTCACGAAGACCGCCGCGATCAGCGCGCCGATGGCCACGATCGACCCGAGGATGAACGCCGAGTGCGTACCGGAGGAGACCGCGACCTGGTACGCCTCCTTGACCGGCGCCGGCAGGCTCGCCATGGCGTCCGCCGTCAGCGTCGCCGACTGCTCGGTGGCCTTGCCGCCCAGGGCGCCGGCCTTCTGCGCCATGACTTCCTGGACCTTGTTGTTGAACAGCGCGCCCATGATGGCGACACCGAACGACGAACCGAGCGTGCGGAACAGGGTCGTGGACGACGAGGCGACGCCCATGTCCTTCATCTCGACGCTGTTCTGCGCGACCAGCATCGTGATCTGCATCAGGCAGCCCATACCGGCACCGAGCACCGCCATGTAGACGCCGGACGTGAACCGCGAGGTGCCGGTGTCCATCTGCGCGAGCAGGAACAGGCCGCTCACCATCAGCACGCTGCCGACGATGGGGAAGACCTTGTACTTGCCGGTGTTGGTGGTGACCCGCCCGGCGATCAGCGAGACGACCATCATCGCGAGCAGCATCGGGAGCAGCAGCAGACCGGAGTTGGTGGCCGAGGCGCCCTGCACCGACTGCTGGTACAGCGGCAGGAAGAGCACCGCGCCGAACATCACGAAGCCGGTGATGAAGCCGATGAGCGACATCAGTGTGAAGTTGAGGCTGCGGAAGATGTGCAGCGGCATGATCGGCTCGGCGGCGCGGGTCTGCGAGAACACGAACCCGACGAGCGCGGCGACGCCGATGCCGATGAGCTCCATGATCACGGCGGAGCCCCAGGCGTACTCGGAGCCGCCCCAGGTGGTGACGAGGACGATCGAGGTGATGCCGACGGTCAGGAGACCGGCGCCGAGGTAGTCGATCTTGCCGGTCGCGCGCTTCTTCGGCAGGTGCAGCACGGCGGTGATCGCGATCAGGGCGACCACGCCGATGGGCAGGTTGATGTAGAAGGCCCAGCGCCAGCCGAGGTGGTCGGTGATGGTGCCGCCGACGAGCGGTCCGCCGATCATCGCGAGCGCCATGACGCCGGCCATCATGCCCTGGTACTTGCCGCGTTCACGGGGCGGGATCAGGTCGCCGATGATCGCCATGACGCCGACCATCAGACCGCCGGCGCCGAGGCCCTGGACGGCCCGGAAGCCGATCAGCTGCCCCATGTCCTGGGCCATGCCGCTGAGCGCGGAGCCGATCAGGAAGATCACGATGGAGCTGAGGAAGGCGCCCTTGCGCCCGTACATGTCGCCGACCTTGCCCCAGATCGGGGTGGAGGCGGCGGTCGCGAGCGTATAGGCGGTGACCACCCACGACAGGTGCTCGATGCCGCCCAGGTCGCCGACGATGGTCGGCATCGCGGTGCCCACGATCATGTTGTCGAGCATCGCGAGCAGCATGGCGATCATCAGCGCCAGCAGCACGACGCGCACGCTGCGAGGCTGTTTCGCCTGTTGTTCTTCCACGGGTGTCGCTGTCTGCGCCATGGTCCCCACTCCCCCAGAGCCGGTCGAGATCCGGGACTTACTTGCCGCCCGGCTAGTTGCTTACAATAGGGGAAGGTAGAGCTCTAACTAGCCGGGCGTCAAGTAAGTTTTCTCCCAAGAGGCGGGCAGATGATCACGGGCACCAGCAAGCCGCACCAGCGCCGCGGGAACACTCGCCAGCGCATTCAGGACGTCGCCCTGGAACTCATCGCCGAGCAGGGGTACGAGAAGACCTCGCTGCGGGAGATCGCCGAGCGCCTCGACGTGACGAAGGCCGCGCTCTACTACCACTTCAAGACCAAGGAAGACATCGTCGTCAGCCTCTTCGACGACCTGATGACGCCGATCGACGCGCTGATCGCCTGGGCGAAGGAGCAGCCGCCGACCCTGGAGACCAAGCGGGAGATCCTCACCCGTTACAGCCTGGCGCTGGCGGACGCGGCGCCGCTGTTCCGGTTCATGCAGGAGAACCAGGCGCAGATGCGCGAGCTGAGCATCGGCGAGAACTTCAAGGACCGCATGAAGGACCTGCTCGGCACGCTGGTCCCCGAGGACGTCGAACTCACCGACCGGGTCCGCTGCTTCAGCGCGCTGTTCTCCATGCACGCCGGGATGTTCGTCCTCAAGGACGTCGAAGGCGACCCCGAGGAGAAGCGGTTGGCCATCCTCGAGGTCGCCACGGACCTGGTCACCCAGGCCCACAAGCACTGAGCGCGGTGCTCACCGGTCAGGTCAGACGGTGACGCCCTGCGACTTCAGGAAGGCGACGGGGTTGACGGCCGACCCGTAGTTCGCGGTCGTACGGATCTCGAAGTGCAGGTGCGGGCCGCTGGAGTTGCCGGTGTTGCCGGACAGCGCGATGTGCTGACCCGTGCTCACGGTCTGGCCGACCTTGACGTCGATCCGCGACAGGTGCGCGTACTGCGAGTACGTGCCGTCGCTGTGCTTGATCACGACGGCGTTGCCGTACGCGGGTCCGTCACCGGCACCGTTGGGGCCGGTCTTCACGACGGTGCCGCCGTGCACGGCCATGACGTTGGTGCCGACGGGGACCGCGAAGTCCTGGCCGGAGTGCTTGCCGGTGGACCACATGCTGCCGCCCTGCGCGTAGCCGGCGGACAGCGAGTAGTGCGTGACCGGGTCGACCCACGAGGAGGACTTCTTCGCGGCGGCTTCCTTGGCGGAGGAGGCGGCCTTGGCCTGGGCGGCGGCCTGGGCGTCGAGGGACGCGGCGGCGGCACCCGGGAGGGCGACGGTCTGGGCGGTGTCGGCGGCGAACGCGGCCCCGGTGCCCAGGACGGCGGAGACTCCGAATCCCGCGGCCATGACGGCGGCGCGCTTGCGGAGCTTCGACGTGCCGGGGTTCTGGGGCGTGGTGCGCTTCGACATACAGGAGACCTCTTCGAGCTTCGGGGACATTCGGGCCCTGACACCCGCCGGGGGTCGAGCGGACCTGACGGGCATGAAGGGACCCGGCACACGTCCTCGTGCTGCCGGGTCGGCCATCCCTTGGTAACCCCCGCCCCGCCCCGCCCCAAAAGCCCGATCTACTACGCCGCCTCGTACCGCGGGGGCGGAACGGAAGGCGCTTGACACCTCCGCACCCCGCTCGTCGGTCCGCCGGATTTATCCCCTGATCTCGCGTTTAAGCCCACTTCACGAACGCGCCCCCAGGCCGCACGCGCCCTCGGCCACCCCCGCTCCACCGAATCGGACAAATCACCAGAACCCGTCGACCGTGTAACAGCCCCCCTCGTACCGACCTGTCCACTATTTCCCCTAGTACCGGACAAATCGCCTGTGCGGCATGTCACCGGAGGGCAAGATCCAACCCGCGGGAGGTGTGACCGGGACTACGCTCCCGGGCCATGGATCCCGCTGTCCTCGGCACCCGGCTCGCATCGAGCGTGATCGCCCCCGCGCTCCGGAAACTGCTCGTCCAGGAAGGACCCGGCGCCGGCCTCACGGACCGCCCCGTCCGGCTCTCGGGGCTCGTCTCCTTCCGCGGCGAGAAACGCACGCTCACCGACACCGACCTGGCTCGGCTGGCCCGCAAGCTGGTCGGCGCCGCCGTGGACGGCCCCGGCGAACCCCCGTTCCCGTACGACGAGACGGAGGCGGTCGCCCACGCCCTGGCCCGCACGCTCGGCGCGCTCGGCGACCTCGCCATGGACGACGTGCAGGCCGTCCGGCTCGGCCACCGCGAACTGGCCCGCGCCCTGCGCCGCGCGGCCCCCGACCCGGGCCTGTCCGCCGACGCCTCGTACTTCCTCGACTCGCTCACCGAGTGGGCCTGCCTGCACCTGCTGCACTTCTTCACGCAGCGGTCGACCTTCGTCGCGCGCACGCTCGTCGAGCAGAGCCGCGGCCAGGCCGAGACGCTCGCCAAACTCGACGCCCTGCTCGCCCGCGACGACCGCCCGGCCCAGGACCGCACGTTCGAGGAGCGCTACCGGCGCTATCTGGCCCACCGCCACAACCGCCTCACGATCTTCGGCCTCGACGTCCGCGACACCGCCGAGACCTGGCCCCTCGACGTCGCCTACCTCGGCCTGGAGACCACCCACGACGAGACACCGGACCCCGGCGGCGACGGCACCCCCAGCACCGTCCGGCTCGCCGCGGAGGACATCCTCGTACGGCATCCGCGCGTGCTGCTGCGCGGCGCGGCCGGCTCCGGCAAGAGCACCCTGGTCCAGTGGCTGGCACTCACGGCACCGGACCGGCTCCCCTACGTGCTTCCCCTGCGCACCCTGATCCGCGCGGCCCGGCTGCCCGCCCCCGGCGACTTCCTGGCCGCGACGGACTGCCCGCACACCCCGCCCGACGGCTGGGCCGAGCGCGTCCTGACCGACGGCCGCGCCCTCGTCCTGATCGACGGCCTCGACGAGGTGCCGGCCGCCGACCGCGCCCGGGTCCGCGACTGGCTGCTCGCCCTGGTCCGCGGCTACCCCGGCAACCGCTGGCTGCTCACCGCGCGCCCCACCGCCGTACGCCCCGACTGGCTGGCCGCCGACGGCTTCGCCGACCTCACGCTCGCCCCGATGGACCGCGCCCGCGTCACGTCCTTCGTCCGGCGCTGGCACACCGCCGCCGACGCCCCCGAGCACGAGGAGCCGCTCCTCGACGCGCTGCGCACCAAGCCCGACCTGGCCCGGCTCGCCACCAACCCCCTGATGTGCGGTCTGATCTGCGCGCTGCACCGGGCCCGCCGCGGCTACCTCCCGCCGCGCCGCAAGGCCCTGTACGACGCCGCGCTCCAGCTGATCCTCACCGAGCGGGACCGGCAGCGGGGCATGAGCGGGCTCGACGGCATCGACCTGGAGACCGAGGACCAGATCGAACTGCTCCAGCGCCTCGCCTACTCCCTGGTCCTCGCGGGCCGCACCGAGATGGACGAGGAGACCGCCCTCGCCCTCCTCGAACGCGCCCTGCCGTCCGTGCCCGGCGCCGCCGCCCAGGGCGACGCCCCCGCGATCCTGCGCCACCTGCTGCTGCGCAGCGGCGTGCTGCGCAGCCCCGCGCCCGGCACCGTCGACTTCGCGCACCGCACGTTCCTCGACCATCTCGCCGCCCGGTACGCCGTCGAGGAGGGCCACCTCGACGTGCTGCTCGGCCACGCCGCCGACACCCAGTGGGAGGACGTCCTGCGGATGGCCGTCGCCCACGCCCGCACCCGGGAACGCGGCCGCCTGCTGCGCGGCCTCCTGTCGTCGCCGTCCGTCCGGCTGACGCTCCTCGCCCTCGCCTGCCTCCAGGACGCCACGTCGGTCGACCAGGAGGTCGTCGAGGAGGTACGGGCCCGAGCCGCGGCCCTGATCCCGCCCCGCACGGTCACCGAGGCGGAACAACTGGCCCAGGCGGGCCCCCTGGTCCTCGAACTCCTGCCGGGCCCCGAGGGCCTGTCGGAGGAGGAGGCCCACGCGGTGACGGTGACGGCCTCACGCCTCGGCGGCGAGGCGGCGCTCCCCGTACTGAAGAAGTTCCGCGGCCACCCGTCCCTCACCGTCCGCAGACAACTGGTCGGCACCTGGCACCGGTTCGACCCGCGGGAGTACGCCGACGAGGTCCTCGCCCACCTGGACCGCGACCGGCTCGACCTGACCGTACGCAACCGGGAGCAGTGGGACGTGACGCGCGCCCTGCCGCCCTGGCCGCGGCTCGACCTGACCGGCCCGTACAGCTGGGACGAGATCTTCGCCGGCACCGATCCGGCCCGGCTCACCTCTCTCGCCCTGGCCGACAACCCGGACGTACGGGACCTGCGCCCGGTCCGCGACCTGCCCGCCCTGCGCACCCTGTCCCTCACCCGCTGCCACCACGTCACGGACCTGACGCCGCTCGCCGACCTCGCCCTGACCCACCTCGGCGTACCTCAGCAGCCGCTCACCCGGGGCCTGCCGGCGCTGACCGGACTGGCCTCCCTGACGATCGGTCACGCCCTGCCCGGCGGCACGCTCACCGACCATCTGCCGCGGTCGGACCGGCTCCAGCGCCTCTACCTGACCCAGGGCGCGATCACCGAGACCGGCCTGATCGGCATCGGCGCCCTCACCGGCCTGACCTACCTCAGCCTGAGCGCGGGTCTCGGACTCCTGGAGGCGGAGGACTGGCACGAAATCGCCGCTCACCCCGCCCTCACCCGCCTCTACCTGGCCGCCGACATCCTCCCCGGCGGCCCGCTCCCCGCCCTCCCCCGCATCACGGACCTCGGCCTCTACCTCCCCGGCGGCCCGGACACGATCACCGCCCGCGCCGCCCTCTTCCCGAACGTCCGCACCGTCGACATCCACCCCGGCCGTCAGGCCCCCCAGGACCATGCCGCGTACGCCCCCCTCTTCCCGAACGCGGAGGTCACGGTCCACCGCCGCTGACCGACGCGGGCGGCAGGCACCGCAGGACAAACGGGTGGGCCCGGACCGTTCGTGAAGAACGGTCCGGGCCCACCCGTACACAGGCTCACCCCCGAGGGGTTACGCCTCCTTGCTCAGATTCGGCCCGGCGGAACCGCCCGCGGCCGCGTCCTCGATCGGGGGGACGTCGGGCAGTGCCGACTTCTCCTCGCCGCGGAAGGTGAAGGTCTTGTTCTCGCCCTCGCCCTCCGTGTCCACGACCACGATGTGGCCCGGACGCAGCTCGCCGAAGAGGATCTTCTCCGAGAGGGTGTCCTCGACCTCGCGCTGGATCGTGCGACGCAGCGGCCGCGCGCCCAGAACCGGGTCGTAACCCTTCTTGGAGAGGAGCTCCTTGGCGGACTGGGAGAGCTCGAGGCCCATGTCCCGGTCCTTCAGGCGCTCGTCCACCTTGCCGACCATCAGGTCGACGATCTGGAGGATGTCGTCCTGCGTGAGCTGCGGGAAGACGACGACGTCGTCGACACGGTTGAGGAACTCGGGACGGAAGTGCTGCTTGAGCTCGTCCGACACCTTGTTCTTCATGCGCTCGTAGTTGGTCTTCGTGTCACCCGTGGCCGCGAAGCCCAGGTTGAAGCCCTTCGAGATGTCACGGGTTCCCAGGTTGGTCGTCATGATGATGACCGTGTTCTTGAAGTCCACGACACGACCCTGGGAGTCGGTCAGTCGACCGTCCTCCAGGATCTGGAGAAGGCTGTTGAAGATGTCCGGGTGGGCCTTCTCCACCTCGTCGAAGAGGACGACGGAGAACGGCTTGCGGCGCACCTTCTCGGTCAGCTGACCGCCCTCTTCGTAGCCCACGTAACCGGGGGGCGAACCGAAGAGACGCGAGACCGTGTGCTTCTCGCTGAACTCCGACATGTCGAGGGAGATCAGCGCGTCCTCGTCACCGAAGAGGAACTCGGCGAGAGCCTTGCTGAGCTCCGTCTTACCGACACCGGACGGGCCCGCGAAGATGAACGAACCACCCGGACGCTTCGGGTCCTTCAGACCCGCACGCGTCCGACGGATCGCCTTCGAGAGCGCCTTGACGGCGTCCTTCTGGCCGATGACCCGCTTGTGGAGCTCGTCCTCCATGCGCAGCAGACGCGAGGACTCCTCCTCGGTGAGCTTGAAGACGGGAATGCCGGTCGCGGTCGCGAGGACCTCGGCGATCAGCTCGCCGTCGACCTCGGCGACGACGTCCATGTCGCCGGCCTTCCACTCCTTCTCGCGCTTGGCCTTCGCCGCCAGCAGCTGCTTCTCCTTGTCGCGGAGCGAAGCTGCCTTCTCGAAGTCCTGGGAGTCGATGGCCGACTCCTTGTCACGGCGCACGCCCGCGATCTTCTCGTCGAACTCGCGGAGGTCCGGCGGCGCGGTCATCCGGCGGATGCGCATCCGGGAACCGGCCTCGTCGATCAGGTCGATCGCCTTGTCCGGCAGGAAGCGGTCCGAGATGTACCGGTCGGCCAGGGTGGCCGCCTGCACGAGGGCCTCGTCCGTGATCGAGACACGGTGGTGGGCCTCGTAGCGGTCCCGCAGGCCCTTGAGGATCTCGATGGTGTGCGGCAGCGACGGCTCCGCGACCTGGATCGGCTGGAAGCGGCGCTCGAGCGCGGCGTCCTTCTCCAGGTGCTTGCGGTACTCGTCGAGCGTCGTGGCACCGATGGTCTGGAGCTCACCGCGGGCCAGCATCGGCTTCAGGATGGAAGCCGCGTCGATGGCGCCCTCGGCGGCACCCGCACCCACGAGCGTGTGCAGCTCGTCGATGAACAGGATGATGTCGCCGCGGGTGCGGATCTCCTTGAGGACCTTCTTGAGGCGCTCCTCGAAGTCACCGCGGTAGCGGGAACCGGCGACCAGCGCACCCAGGTCGAGGGTGTAGAGGTGCTTGTCCTTGAGGGTCTCGGGCACCTCGCCCTTGACGATGGCCTGGGCGAGGCCCTCGACGACGGCGGTCTTGCCGACGCCGGGCTCACCGATCAGGACCGGGTTGTTCTTGGTACGGCGCGACAGGACCTGCATCACGCGCTCGATCTCCTTCTCGCGCCCGATGACCGGGTCGAGCTTGGACTCACGAGCGGCCTGCGTCAGGTTGCGGCCGAACTGGTCGAGCACCAGGGACGTGGAGGGCGTGCCCTCCGCAGGACCGCCGGCGGTGGCGGTCTCCTTGCCCTGGTAACCGGAGAGCAGCTGGATGACCTGCTGCCGCACGCGGTTGAGGTCTGCGCCCAGCTTGACCAGGACCTGGGCGGCGACGCCCTCGCCCTCACGGATCAGGCCGAGCAGGATGTGCTCCGTGCCGATGTAGTTGTGACCCAGCTGAAGGGCCTCGCGGAGCGACAGCTCCAGGACCTTCTTGGCACGGGGGGTGAAGGGGATGTGACCGGACGGGGCCTGCTGCCCCTGGCCGATGATCTCCTCCACCTGCTGGCGGACCGCCTCGAGCGAAATCCCGAGGCTCTCCAGGGCCTTAGCGGCGACACCCTCGCCCTCGTGGATCAAGCCCAGGAGGATGTGCTCGGTGCCGATGTAGTTGTGGTTGAGCATCCGGGCTTCTTCCTGAGCCAGGACGACAACCCGCCGCGCGCGGTCGGTGAACCTCTCGAACATCGTTAATCGCTCCTCAGAGCGGTCAGGCAGTAAGGGGGCTGTCCCCTCCCTGTCCTTCCGCAGCTTAGTCCCGCAAGCGGGGACCGCTCATTCCAACTGCCGACACCCGTCGATGGCCTCCTGCCCCGAACGCCGACATCTGCTCCAACCCGATGGTGCGAGACGATGTTCCCGCAGGCCAGGCAGATACCCACACCGCCACTACGCCGATGGCGAACGCGGACTGCCCGGCCGGAGCGTGTCGCCCCTCCCACTAGGGATGTCTTACCCGCACGGACTGACACTCCATGCGGCGCGCGCCGGTTCCCTCCGCTATGGGCGAACACCTTTACGCCGCCGAACACGCCCGTACGCCCCCATTCTGGACACGCTACGCGATGGCGCGACGACAGCGCGTAACCACGAAGGGTTCCGAGCGGTTGCTCCTGGCATGGTCGCCCCCTCCGCTGCCGCCGGCTCCGGCACCACCGTCCCCACCCCCCGCCGCCCGCTGCCCGCGCCCGGTTCCAGAATTCAGCGCTGGTACGAGGACGAGCTCGGCTGGTCTGCCACGTCGGGGCCCGACGGCGTGCGGCTGCACACGGGGCTGCGCTTCGACGTGCTGGAGCTCCCCGCCGACGCGGGCTTCGCGATGCTGCGCAGGCTCGACCCGCGCTCGCCGGTGGCCGTGCGCGGGGAAACGATGCAGCTGCTGGTGGCCGCGGGCAGCGCGGAGGAGCTGCCGGGGCTGCTCGACTGGCTGGAGTGGGGGGCGCTCCCCCTGGACCTCGTCGCCCTCGGGGAGGACGCCTTCATCGAGGCGCCGACACCCCCGGGATGGGCCGGCTCACAGGAGGCCGCCGTGTGGGTGCGGCCCCCCGAGCCCGGACGCGAGGTGGAACCGGTACTGCCGGCTCTGACGAGCCTGACGGCCGTCTCGACCTGGTCGGTCGTGGGGGGCGGTGGGGGCGCCCCCGATCTCGTACGACTCGTGGACACGGCGGCGACTCAGTGCCACCGGGCCCGGCTGCGCCGCGCATCGACCGCGTCGACGGCTCAGCCGTTGGCCTTCTCGTAAGCCTCACGGATCGCCTGGGGAACGCGGCCGCGGTCGTTGACCTCGTGGCCGTTCTCCTTCGCCCAGGCGCGGATCAGCGCGGTGTCCTGGTTGCCGCCGGACGCGGCGCGCGCCTTGCCCCGACCGCCCGCTGCGCGGCCACCGGTGCGACGGCCGCCCTTGACGTACGCGTCGAGGAGACCACGGAGCTTGTCCGCGTTGGCGGTGGTGAGGTCGATCTCGTAGGTCTTGCCGTCGAGCGCGAACGTCACGGTCTCGTCCGCCTCGCCACCGTCGAGGTCATCGACAAGAAGGACCTGAACCTTCTGTGCCACCGGATTTCCTTTCATCGATATCTGAAGGGACGACCCCCCGCGACCACGGTCGCTGTTTCGTCGTCCCCTTGTTATATGCAGTACTGCAGTACCTCGGAAAGCAAACCGCTTTTGCCGGAAAAACACAAACCCCTGGCTGAGATCCGGGACGGATCCCGGATCTGAACGATGCCCATCAGGACCGAAAACATGCGCGTTTCGGACATAGGGAACCGGCCCCGGCGGCGTTGCCGAAATACCGGACCTCGGCGATCACAGATGCAGAAGCATCCGGCTGTTGCCCAAGGTGTTCGGTTTCACTCGTTCGAGACCGAGGAACTCGGCGACGCCCTCGTCATAGGAACGCAGCAGCTCGCTGTAGACATCGGTGTCAACCGTATCGACGGGTGTCTCGCCGATCTCCACGAAGCCGTGCTTGGTGAAGAACTCGACTTCGAAGGTGAGACAGAAAACGCGCCGAACGCCGATCCAGCGCGCGGTCTGAAGCAGCTTCTCCAGGACCTGATGTCCCACACCGGCACCCTTGACCTGTGGATTCACCGCGAGTGTGCGGACTTCCGCCAGGTCTTCCCACATGATGTGCAGTGCGCCGCAGCCGACGACCTCGGCGTTGTCATCGCGTTCCGCGACCCAGAACTCCTGGATGTCCTCGTAAAGCGTCACGGTGGCTTTGTCGAGCAGGATCCCCTGTCGGCTGTACGCGTCGAGGAGGCTGCGCACCGCGGGTACATCGGCGGTGCGTGCCCTGCGTACGGTGAGTGCTTTAGCGGCGGATTCGACGACCGGGCCGACTTCGGGGAGCTCTGCTGGCATGACCGGACGCTATCGCCCGGCCTCGCCGCCCGCTTCCCCGGGGGCCGACGGCACTTCGGGCTGAACGATACGCATGGCGTCCCTGAGCGCTTCGCGCTGCTGGGACGACATCATGCCGAAGAACGCGACGAGCGCGGCGGCGGGGTTGTCGCTCTGCGCCCAGGCCTCGTTCATCAGTGCCGCCGAGTAGGCGGCCCGGGTGGAGACGGCCTCATATCGATAGGCCCGGCCTTCCGCCTCGCGGCGTACCCAGCCCTTCTGATGGAGATTGTCCAATACGGTCATGACCGTCGTGTAGGCGATGGACCGTTCCTGCTGAAGGTCCTCCAGGACTTCTCTCACCGTCACCGGGCGGTTCCACTTCCACACCCGTGTCATCACTGCGTCTTCGAGTTCTCCCAAGGGGCGCGGCACGAGCAGCACAATAGTGGGAGAAGTCGGTAATTCAGCGTCGGACGTGGCGCCGACCGGTCAATCAATGACAAAAGGGGCGCCCGATGGGCGCCCCTTTCACTGTCCTCGCGCTGGTCGCGGCGGGTCAGGCCCCGGCCGGCCCCTGCTTCACGCCGCTCTGGCGGGCGGCCTCGGCGCGGGCGATCGCGGCGTCCACGGCCGCGTCCTCCTTGGCCTTGCGGTCGCCGCCCTGCGACTTCACGATCGTCACGATGAGGCCGATGAAGAACGCGGCCATCACTACCGGGGGCACGAGCGCGGAGACGTAGTCCATGGCTCCAGAGTAGCTACCCCGCCGCCCACTGCTGCGGTGGGGCCGGGGGCTGGACCGGGCGGCGCTTGGGCGGGAAGACCTCGGCCGGGGTGGGGACCGGGCGCGGCGGGGTGCCGGGGCGGGGCGCCGCCGGCTGGTCGGCGGCGTCGAGGAGGCCGCCGGGCAGCGCGAGCAGTCGCGTACGGGAGGCCGGGACGCGTGGGCGGTGGCGCGCCTCCAGTCGGTCCCTGACGCCCTGTTCGGCCAGGGCGCGGCAGCGGTCGAGGAGGGCCGCGGCCGCGGGGTTGCCGCGCAGGGCGCGCAGGGCCGAGAGGTCGTCGACGCCGGGCTGGTGGCCCGCCGCCAGAGCGTCCGTGAGGAGGCTCAGATAACCGGTGACGGAGCCGGGCAGGGCCCCTCGGTAGCGGTCGAGGTCGGCGAGCAGGAAGGCCCGCTGGCGGGCGGCCTCCCGCGTGGTCTCGTCGACCGACTCCGCGAGTCGCAGACAGTCCCGGACGTCCGTGTCCGAGGCGGGGGCGGGGTGGAGGGCGAGGGCGAGGGCGCGTCGGAGCACACGCAGCTCTTCTGCACCGAACGCCATGCCGCCGCGGTTTCCGTAGGGCGTGGGCATGAGGTGACAATACGGGCTAATCAGACAATTTCAATGAATTCCCGGATGCGCGGGCGCGGCGGCTTTTCACCCACCAGAGCAGGAATCCCGACAACACGACGAGAGCGAGCAGCGCGGCCGCCGCGATCGTGCCGCCGCCGGGGCCACCGCCGCGCGTGTCCGCCGCCGCGCCGGCCGCGGTCGGGAGCGGCGTGGGGTGCGTGGTGGGTTCGACCAGGGGGCCGCCGGTGGCGTCGATCCTGATCGGGACCACGTTGTCGCCGCGCTTCGGGTCGTTCGCCGGGCGCTTGGGGTCCTCGCGCACCTCCAGGCGGCCCTCGGCGGCGCGCACCCGCTCGACGATCCGGACCTGGAGGGTCGTCTCCCAGGTGTCGCCGGGTTCCAGGGCGCGGTCGGGATCGCAGTAGTGCGTGGTGTTCTTCCGGCCGGAGCACTCCCACTGCCATTCCAGCTCACCGTCCGGGTCCGGCGGCGGGGTCGGCTCGACGATCGTGGTGCCCTCCGGGGGCGTGACCGCCAGGTAGGCGCCGGCGACGCGGCCGGGGCCCGCGTTGTGCACGGCGACCTTCAGGTCGACCGTCTGCCCGGTCCGGCCCGTCAGGGTGCTCGTGGTCGCCCGCAGGTCGGCCGTCTGGGAGGTGCGGAGTTTCACGGTGCCCGGCTCGTACGCGTCGCCGTAGCCCCGCGCGCCGCCGTCGACCGGGCGGACCGACAGCTTCGGTCCCGTGCCGCGTGTCATGCCCTCGTCGTCGCCGGGGGCGGCTCCCATACCGGTCAGCGGGACGCCGGAGGGGTCGATCAGACGAGCCGAGTACGTGAAGGAACCGTTCAGCATCGAATCCGGTACGCCGACGCCGACCGGCCCGTCGAACGCGTAGGCCTGCCCCGGTTCGAGGGTCTCGTCGAACCGGCAGACGGCCCAGCGTTCGGGCGCGTACCGGCAATTGCTGTATTCCGTACGGAAATGCACGAAGGCGCTCTCGAACTGCACCACGAAGCCGCGGGCCGGGGAACGACCCGCGTTGCGCAGCCGCGGCGTGAAGTCGAAACTCCTCCCCGCGGTGACGGTCGTGCGGGGCTTCTCGACGCGCTCGCGCAGGTCGGGGCCCGCGACCTGGACGTCGGTCTCGAACGTGGCGTCCGCGCCGCCGGGGGCGCTGAAGGTGTAGCGGAGCGTGCCATGACTGCCCTTGGCGGCGCCCGGCGCGGCCTCGATGTAGAGGGCGTCCGGGTAGTTCCGCCCCCCGCTCGTGAGGGTGCCCAGGGCGCAGGTGAACACCTCGGTCGTCCAGGTGTGGTCGCCGCACTCGCGCCGGGTCCGCAGCCGCGCGACGCCCGCGAGGTCCGTGGCGTCGACGGTCAGCGTGACGTCGGCCTGTGACGACCGGCCCGCGCCCGGCCGCGGATCGAGCCAGACGCGGTAGCCGCCGGTCGGGCCGATGCCGCGCTGCGTGAGGTACCCGGTCCCCGGCACCTCCAGGTCGACCACCGGGTCGGCCGCTCCGGCCGCCGTGACCGGCGTACCGAGCAGCGTCGCGGCCAGGACGGCGACGACCGCGCCCCATCGGCGTAGGACCTGCATGTTCCCCCCGGAAGTCGGTGCGGCTGTCAGCTGCGCGACACGTTGCGCTCGTACACCAGGCGGAGTCCGATCAGGGTCAGCCACGGCTCGTGCTCGTCGATGACGGAGGCCTCGCCGAGGACCATGGGCGCGAGGCCGCCGGTCGCGATGACGGTGACGTCGTCCGGGTCGCTCGCGAGTTCGCGCGCCATCCGGTTCACGACGCCGTCGACCTGGCCCGCGAAGCCGTAGACGATGCCGGCCTGCATCGCCTCGACGGTGTTCTTGCCGATGACGCTGCGCGGCCGGGCCAGTTCGATCTTGCGCAGCTGGGCGCCGCGCACCCCGAGGGCCTCGACGGAGATCTCGATGCCGGGGGCGATCACGCCGCCCACGTACTCGCCGCGCGCGGAGACCGCGTCGAACGTCGTCGCCGTACCGAAGTCGACGACGATCGCCGGGCCGCCGTAGAGCTCGACGGCCGCGACCGCGTTGATGATGCGGTCCGCGCCGACCTCCTTGGGGTTGTCCATGAGGATCGGGACGCCGGTCTTGACACCGGGCTCGACCAGGACGGCGGGGACGTCGCCGTAGTAGCGGCGGGTCACCTCGCGCAGCTCGTGCAGGACGGAGGGCACGGTCGCGCAGATCGCGATGCCGTCGATGCCGTCGCCGAGTTCGTCGCCGAGCAGCGGGTGCATGCCCATCAGGCCCTGGAGCAGGACGGCGAGTTCGTCGGCGGTGCGGCGCGCGTCCGTGGAGATGCGCCAGTGCTCGATGATCTCCTCGCCGTCGAACAGGCCGAGGACCGTGTGGGTGTTGCCCACGTCGATGGTGAGCAGCATCAGAGCGCCGCCTCGCGCAGGTCGAGACCGATGTCGAGGATCGGCGAGGAGTGCGTCAGGGCCCCGACCGCGAGGAAGTCGACGCCGGTCTTCGCGTACGCCCGCGCGTTCTCCAGGGTGAGGCGGCCCGAGGACTCCAGGAGCGCGCGGCCGTCCGTGAGCGCCACGGCCTCCTCGGTCTCGCCGGGCGTGAAGTTGTCCAGGAGGATCAGGTCGGCGCCCGCGTCGAGGACCTCGCGCAGCTGGTGCAGCGTGTCGACCTCGACCTCGATCGCCAGGCCCGGGAAGCGGTCGCGCACGGCCTGGAAGGCCGCCGCGACGCCGCCCGCCGCGACGACGTGGTTGTCCTTGACCAGGGCCGCGTCCGACAGGGACATGCGGTGGTTGACGCCGCCGCCCATCCGGACCGCGTACTTCTCCAGGCTGCGCAGGCCCGGCGTCGTCTTGCGGGTGTCGCGGACCTTCGCCTTCGTCCCGTCCAGCGCGTCCGCCCACGCGCGCGTGGCCGTCGCGATGCCGGACAGGCGGCACAGCAGGTTGAGCGCGCTGCGCTCCGCGGTGAGCAGGTCGCGGGTGCGGGTGGTGACGGAGAGGAGCTTCTGCCCGGCCTCCACCGTGTCACCGTCCTCGGCGTGCCGCTCGACCTCGAACTCGTCGGTGGCCACTACGGAGATGATCGCCTCGGCGACGCGCAGGCCCGCCACGACGCCGCCCTCACGGGCCGTGAAGTCGGCGGTGGCGACGGCCTCCTCGGGGATCGTGGCGACCGTGGTGACGTCCACGCCGCCGTCGAGGTCCTCGGCGATCGCCATGTGGGCGATGTCCTCGATCTCGACCGGGTGCAGGCCCGCGTCGAGCAGGAGCTGGGCGAGCGACGGGTCGAGGCCGCACTCCATCGCGTCGTCGGCGCCCTCGGAGGCGCAGCCGCAGCCGTCGCCACAGGAGTTCGCCAGGGGGAGATCGGGGGTGGCGCTCACGTCGGTCACTGCTCCTGGGGTGTCTTTGCCGTTGCGGGGAAGTCTGCGGTCGATGTGGTGTGCGTGGCCAGAGTGCGGTCGGGATTGAGGCGTACGACGATGTGGCGGCGCCAGTCGGCGTCGTCGCGGTCGGGGTGGTCCTCGCGCCAGTGGCAGCCGCGGGTCTCCTCGCGGCGGCGCGCGGCGGCGACCAGGACGCGGGCCACGCACAGGAGGTTGGTGGCCTCCCAGGTGTCGACGCCCGGCTCGGCCGTCTTGCCGTTCTCCGCGAGGGAGTTGACCGCCTCCGCGTGGATGCGGCCCAGCTGGGCCGCGGCCTCGGCGAGGGAGTCGGCGGAGCGCAGGACGCCCGCGCCCCGCGTCATCACCCGCTGGATCGCGAAGCGGGCCTCGGCGGGCAGCAGGGGGTGGGTCGGGGTCCGCGGGTGCGCCACCGGAGCCGGCACGCGCGCGTGCAGGCCGTTCTCCGCGTACTGCCGCTGGATGTCGTCCGCGATGCGCTCCGCGTAGACCAGGCCCTCCAGAAGGGAGTTGGAGGCCAGCCGGTTCGCGCCGTGCACGCCGGTGCAGGCGACCTCGCCGCACGCGTACAGGCCCGGCACCGTGGTGCGGCCGTGCAGGTCGGTGCGGACGCCGCCGGAGGCGTAGTGCGCGGCCGGGGCGATCGGGATGGGCTCGGTGATCGGGTCCATGCCGTGCGCGCGGCAGGCGGCGAGGATCGTGGGGAAGCGCTTCTCCCACATCTCGGCGCCGAAGTGCCGCGCGTCGAGGTACATGTGCTCGGCGCCCAGCTCCTGCATGCGGCGCGTGATGCCCTTGGCGACGATGTCGCGGGGCGCGAGCTCGGCCAGTTCGTGCTGGCCCACCATGAAGCGCACGCCGTCCGCGTCCACCAGATGGGCGCCCTCGCCGCGCACGGCCTCGGAGACGAGCGGCTGCTGGCCCTCGGCGTCCGCGCCCAGGAAGAGCACGGTCGGGTGGAACTGGACGAATTCGAGGTCGCTGACCTCGGCGCCCGCGCGCAGGGCGAGCGCGACGCCGTCGCCGGTCGACACGGGCGGGTTCGTCGTCGCCGAGAAGACCTGGCCCATGCCGCCGGTCGCGAGGACCACGGCGGGGGCGAGGACGGCGCCGACGCCGTCGTGCTGGCCCTCGCCCATGACGTGCAGGGAGACGCCGGCGGTGCGCCCCTCGGCGTCCGTGAGGAGGTCCAGGACCAGCGCGTTCTCGACCGTACGGACACCGCGTGCGCGGACGGCCTCGACGAGTGCGCGGGAGATCTCCGCGCCGCTCGCGTCGCCGCCCGCGTGCGCGATGCGGCGCCGGTGGTGGCCGCCCTCGCGGGTCAGGTCGAGGGCGCCGTCGGCGGTCTCGTCGAAGCGGGCGCCGGTCTCGATGAGGCGGCGGACGGCGCCGGGGCCCTCGGTGACGAGGGTGCGCACCGCTTCCTCGTCGCACAGGCCCGCGCCCGCGACCAGGGTGTCGTCCAGGTGCTCCTCGGGGGTGTCGCCCTCGCCGAGCGCGGCCGCGATGCCGCCCTGCGCCCAGCGCGTGGAGCCGTCGTCGAGCCGGGCCTTGGTGACGACGACCGTGCGCAGGCCGGCCGCCTCGCAGCGCAGCGCCGCCGTGAGGCCCGCGACGCCGGAGCCGACGACCACGACGTCGGCCTCCAGGTTCCAGCCGGGGCTCGGGGCGGTGAGGAAGGGGCGCGCGCGGAGCTCTTCCGGCTGGTCGCCGTCGAGGGGCGGGCGTATGCCTGTGCTGGTCACAGGTGACCTCCGAAGGTCAGGGGCAGATTGTCGATCAGCCGGGTGGTGCCGACGCGCGCGGCGACGGCGAGGACGGCGTCGCCCTCGAACTCGTCGGTCACGTCGGTGAAGTCGGCCGGGTCGACCAGGGCCACGTAGTCGAGGACGACCGGCGGCGTGAGGCGCGCGGCCTCGTCGAGGACCTGGCGGGCGGCGGCCAGGACGGCCGAGGGAGCCCCGGCGCCGCCGTGGCGAGCGCGTGCGCGTCGGCGGCGGCGCGGGCCTCGCCGAGCGCGCCGAGCGCCTCGGCACGCGCGCGCGAGGTGGGGTTCTCGGCGGCACGCGCGCGCAGGGCCTCCTGTGCGGCCTGCCGGTCGCTGCCCGCGAACAGGGCGCGGGACAGGGCGAGCGCGGAGCGGCGCTCGTCCGGGGAGAGGTAGCGGTTGCGGGAGGAGAGCGCCAGGCCGTCGGCCTCGCGGACCGTGGGCACCGCCTCGATCTCCACATCGAAGTTCAGGTCGCGGACCATGCGCCGGATCAGGGCGAGCTGCTGCGCGTCCTTCTGGCCGAAGAGGGCCACGTCCGCGCGGGTGAGGTGCAGCAGCTTGGCGACCACGGTGAGCATGCCGTCGAAGTGGCCGGGGCGCGAGCCGCCTTCGAGGCGTTCGCCCATCGGGCCCGCCGTGATGCGCACGTGCGGCTGCCCGCCGGGGTAGACCTCGTCGGCCGAGGGGGCGAACACGGCGTCCGCGCCCGCCTGTTCGGCGATCTTGACGTCGGCGTCGAGGGTGCGCGGGTAGCGGTCGAGGTCCTCGCCCGCGCCGAACTGGAGCGGGTTCACGAAGACGGTGACGACGACCTCGCCGTCGGCGCCCGCGCGCTCGCGGGCCGTACGGATCAAGGTGGCGTGCCCCTCGTGGAGGGCGCCCATCGTCATGACGACGACGCGCTGCCCGCCACGCGTGCGTGCCCGCAGTTCCTCGCCCTGGTGCAGCAGCCGGGTCATCGGGTCTCCTCCGCGCCGGTCGCGAGGACACCGAGCAGGTCCTCGGCGAGCTCCGGCTTCAACAGGCCGTGCGCGAGAGCGCGGTCGGCGGTCGCGCGGGCCATCGCGAGATAGCCGGCGACGGTCTGCGGGGCGTGCTTGCGCAGCTCGCTCACGTGGGCGGCCACGGTGCCCGCGTCGCCGCGCGCGACCGGCCCGGTGAGGGCCGCGTCGCCGGACCTGAGCGCGTTGTCGAGGGCGGCGCCGAGCAGCGGGCCGAGCATCCGGTCGGGGGCGGCGACGCCCGCCGCACGGAGCAGCTCCATGGACTCGGCGACCAGGGTGACCAGGTGGTTCGCGCCGAGCGCGAGGGCCGCGTGGTAGAGCGGCCGCATCTCCTCGGCGATCCACTCGGGCTCGCCGCCCATCTCGATGACGAGGGCCTCGGCGGCGAGCCGCAGCTCCTCGGGCGCGGTGACGCCGAAGGAGCAGCCGGCCAGGCGCTGGACGTCGACGGCGGTGCCGGTGAAGGTCATCGCGGGGTGCAGCGCCAGCGGCAGGGCGCCCGCGCGCAGCAGCGGGTCGAGCACCCGGGTGCCGTACCGGCCCGAGGTGTGCACGATCAGCTGTCCTGGGCGGACGACGCCGGCCTCGGCGAAGCCCGCGACGAGCGTGGGCAGGACGTCGTCGGGGACGGTCAGGAGCACCAGTTCGGCCCGCGCGAGCACCTCGGCGGGCGGCACCAGGGGCACGTCGGGGAGCAGGGTCGCGGCCCGCCGCACCGAGGCGTCGGAGACGCCGGAGACGGCGACGGGTCGGTGCCCTGCCAGTTGCAGGGAGGCGGCGAGCGCGGGTCCGACCCGGCCCGCGCCGACGACACCCACGGTGAGACGCGCGGGGCGGTCACCGGGGTCGGTGGGCCTGAGGGGCTCAGGTCGGGGGAACTGCGAGGGTGAGGTCACTGGACGAGGGCCTTCCGTTCCAGTCCGCTCGGGGTACCGGACGATTTCTCGTCATGTTAACGCTATCTGGGCGGACGGGCCTCGGGCGTCCACAGGCTGTGGGCAAGCGCACGCGCGTGAGCCATGATCCCAGAATGACCGGAACGTACGAGAGCGACGAAAAGGCGCGGACGGCGCGGCGGATCGCGGCCTGGCGGCGCGCGGAGCGGACCCTGGCACGGCGGCCCGGCGAGGCGACGGTCGGGGAGCGACTCGCGCAGCTCGCCGAGGCGGTCGGCTCGGTGACCGACGCGGACGGCGACATCGACCTGTACGGCGGCGGGATCGTCGCCGAGCTGGAGACCAAGGTCGCGGCCCTGCTCGGCAAGGAGGCGGCCGCGTTCTTCCCGACCGGCACCATGGCGCAGCAGGTCGCCCTGCGCTGCTGGGCGGGGCGCACCGGCAACCCCACGGTGGCGCTGCACCCGCTGGGGCATCCGGAGGTCCACGAACGCGACGCCCTGACGACCCTCACCGGGCTGCGCACCGTGCACCCCACGTCGGCGGCGCGGCAGCCCACCCCCGGCGAGGTGCACGACCTGGACGAGCCGTTCGGCACGCTGATGCTCGAACTGCCGCTGCGGGACGCCGGATTCGTGCTGCCCTCCTGGGAGGAGCTGGAGGAGCTGTGCGAGGCGGCACGCGCGCGGGACGCCGTCGTGCACTTCGACGGGGCCCGGCTGTGGGAGTGCACGGAGCACTTCGGGCGCCCGCTGGACGAGATCGCGGGGCTCGCGGACAGCGTCTACGTGTCCTTCTACAAGACGCTCGGCGGACTGAGCGGCGCCGCGCTCGCGGGCCCGGCGTCGTTCATCGAGGAGGCCAGGGCCTGGCGGCACCGCTACGGGGGCCAGATCTTCCAGCAGTTCCCGCAGGTCGTCGCGGCGCTGGCCGGGATGGAGAGCGAACTGCCGCGGCTGCCGGAGTACGTGGCTCACGCGCGCGTGGTCGCCGAGGCGATGCGGGACGGCTTCGCGAAGGCCGGGGTGCCCTGGTCGCGCGTGCACCCCGAGGTGCCGCACACGCATCAGTTCCGGGTCTTCCTGCCCTACGCGGCCGACGTCCTCACGGAGGCGGCGGTGGCGCAGACGGAGGAGACGGGGACGTCGCTGTTCGGGCGCTGGTGGCCGGCGGACGAGGCGACGGGGCTCTCGCTCGTCGAGGTCACCGTCGCGGCGCCGGGCCTGGAGTGGAGTGCCGACGACGTCCGCGCGGCCGTCGCGGACTTCGTACGACGCCTGCCCTGACCGGCTGCCCTGACCGGCGGACCGGGCGCCGGGAGGCCCGGCACGCGGCGGCTCGCCGCCGGTCGGCTCAGCAACCGGCGGCGCGGCCGGAGAAGCGGCGGGCCAGGGCCGCGCGGATCCGGCCGTGTGCCGGGCGTCCGGCCAGGACCGCAGCGAACCGCTGATAGTCGCGCAGCTCGCGAACGGCGCTCCAGTCGTGCAGACCGGGCGCCGGACCCGCGGTCTCCCCGCGCTGTGCGGCGCGGTAGGCGTCGAGGGCGTACTGCTGGTTGACGGTCATCACAACCACCTCGCTCATCATCTCGATTGTCACGCCGAATGAAATAAGATGCCCTGGAATCAGCCTCTTTGCTGTGCTTCAGGGCCTATGGCTATGAGACTGCGCCCGCCGCCCGGCCCCGGTCACGTCGATTGACGGGACCCGTCAATCGACGACCCGGTTGTCGGTGGCTCCGTGCACCATGGGGTCATGAGCGTGAGCATCGACATCACGGGCCTGGCGCCCGAGCGCATTCGTGTCGTGCCCTCGCCCCTGGCCGAGATGGGCATGGCGCTGCACGCGCTGTCGGAGCCCGCGCACCACCCGGGGTTGCAGGGCTGGACGACGAGCGTGTCCACGCGCCTCGATCCGTGCCTGGCGGACCGGCTGTGCGAGGCGGACTTCCTGTGGCGCACGACGTTCTCGGACGTGTTCACCCCGGCGGCCGGGATCGCGGGCCGGCGCACGCTGCCCGGGGCCACGCTCACCGAGGAGCTCGACCTGCTCGACAAGCTCTCGGACGAGCAGTTCGTGGACGCCGCGCTGGAGTTCACCTGCCAGTCCACGTACGCGAGCCGGACCGTGGACCGGCTGGCCGACCCGCGCACCCGGGAGCGCGCCCTGGACCTCGCGGCCACGCGCGGGGTGCAGCAAGTCCGGTTCACGCAGCGCCTGCTGGACGATCCGCCCGCCATCAGGACGTGGTTCCGCGAGCTGCTCATGGAGTGCGACGAGGCGTTCTTCTCGGACGTGTGGGCGCGTGTCCAGCACCAGTTGGCGGCCGACGCCCGGCACAAGACGGAGCTGCTGCGCCGCAAGGGCCTGCGCGAGGCGCTCGGCGCGGTGTCCACGGCCGTCTCGCTCGACGAGACGGGCCGCACCATCTCCGTCGACAAGATCACGCAAGGGTTCGCGGAGACGGGCGACGGCTACCTGGTCCTCATCCCGACGAGCCTCGGCTGGCCGCACCTGTGGGTGCTGCACCGGGCCGGCTGGCAGCCCTCGATCATGTACCCGATCTCGTCACCGGGCCTCTCCGCGCCGCCCTCGGTCGAGCAGCTGACCCTGCGCATGTCGGCGCTGGCCCACCCGGTGCGGATGCGGCTGTGCCGGCACCTGGCCCGCGGCTCGTACACGACGAGCGAGCTGTCCGACGCGCACGGGATGTCGGCGCCGGAGATATCCCGGCACCTGTCGGTGCTGAAGAAGGCGGGGCTGATCACGACGCGGCGCCACGGGCGTTATATGCAGCACCAGTTGGACTTGAGCGTGGTGTCGCGGCTGGGCGGGGACTTCATCGAGGGCGTCCTGCGCTAGGGGGCGCCTCTGGGCACCCTCGGCCGTTGAACGCGCCGGGGGCGCTAGGCCCGGATGTGCCGCAGGCCCGTCCAGGCCCTGTGGACCCGGCCGGTCAGGGCGCCGCCGCGGTGCGGTGTCAGGGTCAGGCCGGACAGGACGCCGATCCGGTCCGCCGTCCTCGCCACCGTCGCCTCGTCCGTCCACAGGTGCTCGGCGAACTCCGGCTCCTTCAGGCGCTCCAGGCAGCGGGCGAGCTGCCGCTCGGCCCAGCTGTCGCCCGGAGCGGGCGCGTCCTGGCCCAGGGCGCGGCGGACGGTGTGTACGAGGCGCCGCTCCCGCAGCCGCCGCAGGACCGTCTCCCGAGAGGCGAGCAGCGTGAAGTGCCGTACGTCGTGGCCCTGTTCGCGCAGTCGGCCGAGGATCTCGTCGTGGTGCGTGAACTCCGTGAGCGTCATCGGCACGATGACATGCCCGTCGTGCCGGGTGAGGGTGAGGTCGAGGACCTCGTACACGCCCTCGCGCCACGCCTTCAAGTCCCGGAAGTCGTCGCGCAGTTCGCGCGGCAGCGTGCGGTGCAGGCCGAAGCCGATGTGCTCCGGGTCGCAGACGACGCTGCCCGGAACGCGGCGCCGGAGCTCATGGGCGGTCTGCGTCTTGCCGCCTCCGAAGGGGCCGTTGATCCAGAGGAGCATGCGCAGACCCTATGGGGTGGGGCTCAGCCCTGTCCGCCCGCTCGGACAAGTCCCGTCTCGTAGGCGAGGACGACGACCTGGACGCGGTCGCGCAGGTCCAGCTTGGTCAGGATGCGGCCCACGTGCGTCTTGACCGTGGCCTCGGACAGGACGAGCCGCGCCGCGATCTCGCCGTTCGACAAACCCTGCGCGACCAGGATCATGACCTCGCGCTCGCGCTCGGTGAGCCGCTCCAGGTGCTTGTGCTGCGGTTCCTTGGTGCTGCTGGGCAGCATCGGCGCGAACCGGTCGAGCAGGCGCCGCGTCGTGGACGGCGCGACCACCGCGTCGCCGCTGTGCACGGCGCGGATCGCGGTGAGCAGTTCGCCGGGCGGCACGTCCTTGAGCATGAACCCGGACGCGCCCGCCTTGAGCCCCGAGAACGCGTACTCGTCCAGATCGAACGTGGTCAGGATGAGGACCTTCGGCGGATTCGGGTCCGCGCAGATCCGCCGCGTCGTCTCGACCCCGTCGAGCTTCGGCATGCGTACGTCCATCAGGACCACGTCCACCGACGTCGCGCGCAGCACTTCGAGCGCCTCGACACCGTCGCCCGCCTCGGCGACGACCTCCATGTCCGGCTGGGCGGCGAGCACCATCCGGAAGCCGGTGCGCAGCAGCACCTGGTCGTCGACGAGCATGACCTTGATCGACATCGGGCGGGTCCTCACATCAGGTGGACGGCTGGTGGCGGTTCGTGGCTGGTACGTGTCAGTGGGCGGGCTTGAGAGGCAGCAGGACGCTGATACGGAATCCGCCGCCGGGGCGCGGGCCCGCGTCCAGCGTGCCGCCGACCATACCCACGCGCTCGCGCATCCCGATGAGCCCGTGCCCGCGGCCGTCGGCGCCGCCGTCCTCGTACAGCTCGTGCGGGGCGCCCTTCCCGTCGTCCTCGACGAGCAGGCCGAGCCCGTCGTCGAAGTAGACGAGGCGGACGCTCGCCCCCGCGTTCGGACCGCCGTGCTTGCGGGTGTTGGTGAGGGCTTCCTGGACGATGCGGTATGCGGTCAGCTCGACGCCGCTGGGCAGCTGGCGCGGGGTGCCCTCGACCTTGAAGTCGACCGGGAGGCCCGCCGTGCGCACCTGCTCGACGAGGTCCTCGATCTGCTCGACGTCGGGCTGCGGCACGTACTCACCGCCCTCCTCGGGCTCGCCGGTGCGCAGCACGCCGAGCAGCCGGCGCATCTCGGCGAGGGCCTGCCTGCCGGTGCCCGAGATGGTCTCCAGGGCCTTCTTGGCCTGGTCAGGCGCCTGGTCGAGGACGTAGGCGGCGCCGTCGGCCTGCACCACCATCACCGACACGTTGTGCGCGACGACGTCGTGCAGCTCGCGGGCGATACGCGCCCGCTCGGCGGCGACCGCGACCTTCGACTGGGCCTCGCGCTCCCGCTCCAGGCGGTTCGCGCGCTCCTCCAGCTGCGCCAGGTAGGCGCGGCGGGTGCGCAGCGAGTCGCCGAGGACCCAGGCGAGGGCGAAGGGCACCATCTGGAAGACGGTGACCGCGATCTGCCCCGCGCCGCTCGTCTCCTCGGTGGGCCAGCGCAGTTGGGACAGCGGCGCCGCGCACAGACCTATGGCCAGACCGAACCGGGACGCCCACTTCGCCCCGTCGGCGGCGACCGTGTAGACGATCACCAGCATCGCGAAGTCGGCCGGGTTCACCCGGGCGTCGAACACCAGCTGGCCCAGGCCCGCGGCCGCCGTGAGCAGGAGCATCCGCTCGGGCATGCGGCGGCGCAGCAGAACGACCACGGACAGCAGCGCGGCGAAGAACAGCGACGGGACGGTCGCGCGCTCCTCGACCCCCATGCCGACCAGACTCGCGCAGGAGATCCCGAAGAGGATCACGGCCCAGAAGCCGTCGACCCATGTCGGGTGTCTGCGGAGGAAGTCGTAGAGGCGCTGCACGTAACCCAGAGTAGGCAGGCGCGGGGTGCGCAGGGGTCAACCGGAGGGTCGATCCGCGCCCGGCGCGCGTACTCCCCAAGGTGGAGAGGCGTGCGCCCCCTGCGCTTAGCCTTCGGGTGTGGACGACGTACGGCAGGGCGCGGGACGCGGGTGGCGCGAGGCCATGGAGGAGGCGCTGTACGGGCCTGCCGGTTTCTATCGCAGGCCCGAGGGTCCGGCCGGGCATTTCCGCACGTCGGTGCATGCGTCGACGCTGTTCGCCGGTGCCGTCGCCGCGCTGTTGTGCCGGGTCGACGCGGCGCTCGGCGAGCCCGCCGAGCTGACGTTCGTGGACATGGCGGCGGGGCGCGGCGAGCTGATCTCCGCCGTTCTGCGCGCGCTGCCGGCGGGCGTGGCGGCACGCGCGCGTGCCTGCGCGGTGGAGAAGGCGGAGCGGCCCGCTGATCTCGACCACCGGATCGAGTGGCGGGCCGAGCCGCCCTCCGGGGTGACCGGGCTGCTGTTCGCGAACGAATGGCTCGACAACGTCCCCCTGGACGTCGTCGAGGCCGACGCGCACGGCACCGCGCGGCTGGTCCTCGTAGAGGGGGACGGGACGGAGACGCTCGCCCCCGGCCCGCTGGACGAGGTGGCGGCCCGCTGGCTGGAGACCTGGTGGCCGCCGCCGGCCGAGCCGGGGCTGCGCGCCGAGGTCGGGCTGCCCCGCGACGAGGCGTGGGCGGCGGCCGTACGCACCCTGGAGCGCGGCCTCGCGGTCGCCGTGGACTACGCGCACACGCGCGGCTCCCGGCCGTCCTTCGGCACGCTCACGGGCTTCCGGGAGGGCCGCGGGACGACACCGGTGCCCGACGGGTCCTGCGACATCACGGCCCATGTGGCGCTCGACGCGTGCGCGGCGACGCCCGGGGCCCGGCTCCTCACGCAGCGCGCCGCCCTGCACGCCCTCGGCGTCACCGGGGACCGCCCGCCCCTGTCCCTCGCGTCCCAGGACCCGGCGGCGTACGTACGGGCGCTCGCGCGGTCGGGCGAGGCCGCGGAGCTGACGGCGCGCGGCGGGCTCGGCGACTTCGCGTGGCTGGTCGAACCGGTCGGGATCGAGACGGATGGTCCGGGCGCCGGCCTCGGCGGCCTACTTGTCGATGTCGCCGACCACGAAGAACAGTGACCCGAGGATCGCGACCATGTCGGCGACCAGCGTGCCGGGCAGCAGCTCGGCCAGCGCCTGGATGTTGTTGTACGAGGCGGAACGCAGCTTGAGGCGGTACGGCGTCTTCTCGCCCTTCGAGACGAGGTAGTAGCCGTTGATACCGAGCGGGTTCTCCGTCCACGCGTACGTGTGGCCCTCGGGGGCCTTGAGGACCTTCGGGAGGCGCTGGTTGACCGGCCCCGGCGGCAGGTCGGCGAGACGGTCGAGGGCGGCGTCGGCGAGGTCGAGGGCGTTGTGGGTCTGTTCCAGAAGGCACTCGAAACGCGCCAGGCAGTCGCCTTCTTGTCGCGTGACGACCTTCAGGGTGTCCTGAAGGTCTCCATAGGCGAGGTACGGCTCGTCGCGCCGCAGGTCGAAGTCGACGCCGGAGGCGCGGGCGATCGGGCCGCTCACCCCGTACGCGTGGACCGCCTCGGCGGACAGGACGCCGACACCGCGCGTGCGGCCCCGGAAGATCTCGTTGCCGAGCACGAGCCGGTCGTAGACGTCCATCCGGGAGCGGACGTCCGCGACGGCCGCCCGCGCACGCGTGGTCCAGCCGAGCGGCAGGTCCTCCTTGAGGCCGCCGACGCGGTTGAACATGTAGTGCATGCGCCCGCCGGATACCTCCTCCATGACGGCCTGGAGTTCCTCGCGCTCACGGAAGGCATAGAAGACGGGAGTGATTCCGCCCAGTTCGAGCGGGTACGAACCCAGGAACATCAGATGGTTCAGCACACGGTTCAGCTCGGCGAGCAGCGTCCGCAGCCAGACGGCGCGCTCGGGGACCTCCATGCCCAGCATCCGTTCGACGGCGAGCACGACCCCGAGCTCGTTCGAGAAGGCGGACAGCCAGTCGTGGCGGTTGGCCAGCATCACGATCTGCCGGTAGTCCCGCGCTTCGAAGAGCTTCTCCGCACCGCGGTGCATGTAGCCGATGATCGGCTCCGCGTGCTGGATCCGCTCGCCGTCGAGCACGAGACGCAGGCGCAGCACACCGTGGGTGGAAGGGTGCTGCGGACCGATGTTGAGCACCATGTCGGTGCTCTCCGCGGCACCACCGATGCCGACCGTGGCCTGAGTCGTGGGCGTCATGGCGACAGTCTCTCCTACGTAGGGTGGGCGCATGGAAACAGGGGCGACGGGGATCACGGGGAATGCGGGGCCCGCGGACGGCGCCGAGGCGCCCTCCGACGCGGGACCCGACTGGACGGGGCTGCCACCGGGCCTGCTGAAGCTGCGCCGCCTGTTGCTGGCGATGTGGATGGTGCCGCTGGCGGTGGCGGTGGGCCTGGGGCTCGCGATCCTCGCGGGCCCGCCCTGGGCGGCGTTCGCGCTGCTGCCGCTGGCCGTGCTGGCCTGGGGCTGGCCGATGCTGGGCCGCAACTGGCGCTCGTGGCGGTACGCGGAACGCTCCGACGACCTGCTGATCAGCCGCGGCGTGCTGTGGCGTGAGGAAACGATCGTGCCGTACGGGCGCATGCAGTTGGTCGAGGTGACCTCGGGCCCGCTGGAGCGCAAGTTCGGCCTGGCCAGCCTGCAACTGCACACCGCGGCCGCGGCCAGCGACGCGACGATCCCCGGCCTGACGCCGGCCGAGGCCGAGCGGCTGCGCGACCGCCTCACCGAACTCGGCGAAGCCCGATCGGCGGGCCTGTGACGGCCTCCCGCGCCTCCGAGGGCGCGGGGGACCCGCTGGAGTCCCCGGGCACACGAGAGCGGCGCCTGCACCCCGTCACGCCCCTGCGCCGGGCGTGGGCGCCGATAGCGATCCTGCTCGGCTGGGCCGTCCACGACATGGACCAGGCGCAGCGCCAACTGGCCCGGCTGACCTCGACCACGCTCGCGATCGGCCTGGGCGTCCTCGTCCCCGCGGCGGCCCTGTACGGCTTCCTCACCTGGTGGTTCACGCACTTCGCGGTGACGGACACCGAACTGCGCATCCGGACGGGCCTGTTGTTCCGCCGCACCGCGCACATCCGGCTCGACCGCCTTCAGGCCGTCGACGTCACGCAGCCCCTCCTCGCCCGCTTCGTGGGCGTGGCCAAGCTGAAACTCGACGTGGTGGGCGCCGACAAGAAGGACGAGCTGTCCTACCTGGGCGAGAAGGAGGCGCGCGACCTCCGTGCGGAACTCCTCGCCCGCGCGGCGGGGTTCGCGCCCGAGTCGGCACGCGAGGTCGGCGAGGCACCGGCGCGGCAGATCCTGCACACACCACCGCGCACGCTCGCCGTCGCGCTGCTCCTGACGGGCGCGCCGTGGGCGATGCTGCTCGCCGCGGTCGTCGTCCCCGCGTTCCTGTGGTTCGCCACCCACAACCTGTGGACAGTGATCGCGGTCGGCGTGCCGCTGGTGGGCGGCGCGTTCACCAACAGCGCGGGCCGGTTCATCAAGGAGTACGACTGGACGGTCGCCGAGTCCCCCGACGGGCTCCGCATCGACCACGGGCTGCTCGACCGGGTGCACGAGACGGTGCCGCCGGGCCGCGTGCAGACCGTGCGCATCGTCGAACCGGTGCTGTGGCGGCGGCGCGGCTGGGTCCGCGTGGAGCTGCACGTCGCCGGGTCGTCCAACTCGGTCCTGGTCCCGGTGGCCCCGCGCGAGCAGGCCGAGGACGTCGTCGCGCGGATCCTGCCGGGGGTCGCGGTGCCCAAGCCCGCGGACTTCGTGGCACCGCCGCGGCGCGGCCACTGGTGCGTGCCGCTGTGGTGGCGGGGCTACGGCGTGGCCGTGACGGAGACGGTGTTCGCCGCACGCGCGGGGCTGCTGCAACGCCACCTCTCCCTCGTCCCGCACGCCAAGGTGCAGAGCGTGCGCCTCACCCAGGGCCCCTGGGAGCGCTACTGGGGGGTCGCCGACCTGCACCTCGACACCGGCGCCAACAAGACGGTGACGGCGCGCCTCAGGGACGTACAGGAGGCCACGGAGCTGCTGCGCGCGCAGGCGGACAGGTCGCGGACGGGCCGCAGGGACGCGCGCCCGGACCGGTGGATGGCGAAGTCGTAGCGGGGCGCACACCACGCGCGGCGCCCCTCCCCCGCCACCCGTCAGGGCATCAGGCCCGGAGGGCCGACCGCAGACCGCCCACGTCGATCTGCTCGGTCTCGTCGTGCGCGGTCAGGTCGATGACCTCGGTCGCCTCGGTCGCCTCGGCGGCCTCGGTGGTCTCCGTGGCCTCGGCGGCTTCCGTGACCTGTGGGGCTTCGGTGGCGTCCGCGGCTTTGACGGCCTGAGGGGCTTCGGTGGCCTGAGGAGCTTCGGTCCGCTCGGGCTCCTGCGCCCGGTCGCGCTCCCGCGAGGCGAGCGCCTCCTCGCCGACGACATCGGCCAGATCCGTGTTCGCCAGATCGGTGGACGCCAGGCCGGTGGACGCCAGGCCGGTGGACGCGGGCCCCGGGTTCGTCAGGTCCGTGTCCGGCTGCGCGGCGGGGGCCTGCGTGCCGAAGAAGTCGAAGCCGCCCTCAAGGCGCTTGCGTGCGGGCGCCGCGGGCACCACCGCCGCGGCGACCGGGACCGTGAAGTGGCCGGCCGCCGCCTGGGACTTCCCCGGGAATCGGTCTCCTCGGCCGCCACGGGGGCCTGGGGACGCGCGAGCCGGTCGAGCGCGGCGTTGGCGCGCAGGTACAGCGAGGGCGTGGGCGCGCCGCGGCGACCGGACGAACCGGCCGGGGGCAGCGCCTTCGCCGGGGCGGCAGCCTCTATCGCGAGCTGGCGGCGGCCTTCCAGCGCGCTGGCCCGCTCGGTCTCCGCGTTCGCGTACCGCCGCAGCAGCGCCGCGTGTTCATTGCGCAGCGCCGCCAGTTCGGACCGCTTGGCCCGCAGCTTGCCCTCCAGCTTGCCGCGCAGCTCGCGGGACTCCTCCAGGTCGCCCTCCAGCTCCGCCACGGCCTCCTCGTGCCGCCAGCGCTCGCTCGCGGCACCCCGGGTCAGATCGGCGACCTGTTTGCCCGCGAGCCGGTCCCAGCGGCGCATCACGACGGCGCCGACGACCGCGGCGGCCGCGGCGGCGGCGGTGACGCCCCGCAGCACGAGCGGATCACCGGACAGCCAGACGCCGCCCGCACAGACGAGCGGAACGCCGGCGATCACCGAGGGGGGCAGCAGGCGGTGCAGGGGTGGGGAATGGCGGTGACGTCCACGTGGCATGGCCAGAAACTTACCGCGCGTAGGCGAATCGCGAAGCCCCGCCCGGCAAATTTCGGGCACAGGCGTCACACATTCCACCGAACTCCCGTCAGATGACGCCTAGTTACTCGCATCACCACTCATATCCACCCCGGTCACGACCAAGATCACTTACCGATGAGCCCCTTGGACTCCAGGTACTCCTTCGCCACATCGGCTTCCTTCTGGCGCTCGGCGTCGACCTTGCGGTTCAACTCGACGAGATCGTCGGTCGTGAGCGTCTTGGTCAACTTCCCGAGGGCGTCGGCTATCCCCGCATCGCCCGCGTCCTTCGCATTCACAACCGGAATGATGTTGTCCGCGTTCTGGAGCTTCTTGTCGTCCTCCAGCAGGACGAGGCCGTAGTTCTTCAGCGTCGCGTCGGTCGTGGTGGTCAGGACCAGCTGGTCCGTGCCGTTCTTCACGGCCTGCTTGGCCTGCGTGGTGCCTACGCCCTTGGGGTCGATGCCCGTGACGTCGATGCCGTACGTCTTCTTCAGACCCGGAGCGCAGAAGGGGCGCTCCTCGCATTCGTCACCGGCCGCGATCTTCACCTTCTGACCCGAGGAACCGAGATCCGAAAGGGTCTTGAGGTTGTGCTTCTTCGCGAAGTCCTCGCTCACCGCGAACGCGTTCTGGTCGACGGCCTCTCCGGCGTCCAGAACCTTCAGACCTTCCGGCTCGGCGAGCTTGCGCAGTGCCGTCACGGTGGCGTCGACATCGCTGGAGGCGACGGCCTTCGCGTCGGCGCCGTTCTTCTTCAGGTTGAGGAATTCGGCGAGCGTCGCCGCGTATTCGGGCACCACGTCGATGGCGCCCTTGGCGAGCTGCGGTTCATAGATCTCGCGGTTCTTCACGGTCTTGACCGAGGCGTCATAGCCGGCGTCGTCCAATATCTGCCGGTACAGCTCACCGAGCACCTTGGCCTCGGTGAAACTCGCGGCGCCGACGACGACCTTGCCCTTTCCGCCGCCACCACCCGAACCGCCCGAATCGTCCTTGCCCTCAAGGCTGTCGCCGCCGCACGCGGTGAGTCCCGCGGTCAGTGCGCCCGCCGCCACGACCGCCAGGGCCATTCGACGCGTCCTGCTGTTCATCGCTCTCCTAGTTGCGCTGAGTGCACCGATTGCACGGGTTGAACGGGTTGAACGGGTTCCACGGGTTGAACGGGTGGAACGGAATCGAGGCGTGGCCCGGATCGACGGGGTCGGACGCGCCGCCACCGCGATCAGGCCCGTCCCCGCATCGGGTCGAGCAGCCGCCCCACCGCCACGAACACCACTTCCACGAGCAGCGCGAGCGCGGCCACGAGCACGGCGCCCGCGACGACCTGGGGCGTGTCCTGGAGGTTGAACCCGGCGGTGATGATCCGCCCGAGCCCGCCCTCCCCGGCCATCGCGGCCAGCGTCGCCGTCGCGATCACCTGGACCGCCGCCGAACGCAGCCCGGTCATCACCAGCGGGTACGCCAGCGGAAGCTCGACCCGGGCGAAGACCTGGCCGCCGCTCATGCCCATCCCTCGCGCGGCCTCCACCACCGACCGGTCGACCTCGCGCATGCCCACGTACGCGTTGGTCAGCAGCGGCGGCACCGCGAAGAGCACCAGCGCGATCAGCGTCGGGACGTCTCCGTGCCGGCCGAGCGGAGTGAGGGTCAGCAGCACCAGGACGGCGAGCGTCGGTACGGCACGGCCCACGTTCGAGAGGTTGATCGCGAGCGTGCCGCCCCGGCCGATGTGGCCGAGCCAGAGCGCGAGCGGCAGCGCGATGAGGCAGGCGACGCCGAGCGCGACACCGCTGAAGTACAGGTGCTCGGCGAGGCGGTGCCACACCCCCTTCTCGCCCTGCCAGTTGGCCCCCGTCGTCAGCCACTCGTACGCGCCCGATATCGCGCTCATGCCACCTTCTCCGGCGTCTCCCGCGCCTCGGCGGCGCCCGCGGCCTTGCGTATGCGGGTCCCGCGCGAGGCCCGTCCTGCCGCCACCCGCGTCCACGGCGTCAGCCACCGCTGGACGCCGAGCAGCAGCAGGTCGGCGAGGATCGCGAGGACCACGCAGAGCACCGAAGCGGTCAGCACCTGCGCCTTGAAGTCACTGTCGAGCCCGTCGAGGATCAGCGTGCCGAGGCCGCCGTAGTCGACGATCGCGCCGACCGTCGTCAGGGCCACCGTGGACACCGTGGCGATACGGACCCCGGCCAGCAACGCCGGGAGCGCCAAGGGAAGCTCGACCTCCCACAGCAGCCGCAGCGGCCCGTACCCCATGCCTCGCGCGGCCTCCGTGGCCTCCTCGGGCACCGCCTGGAGTCCCGCCAATATGTTGCGCACGAGAATCGTCAGCGAATACAGGACGAGCCCCGTGATCACCAACGTCACCGAAAGACCGAACAGGGGCAGCAGCAGCGAGAACATCGCGAGCGAGGGAATCGAATAGAACACGGTGGTCACACCGAGCACCGGCCCCGCGAAGGCGCGCCTGCGCCGTGCGAGCAGCGCGAGCGGCAGGGATATCAGCACGCCGATCGCGACCGACGCGGCCGTGATGCCGACATGCTGGACGGTGGCGTCGACCAATTCCTGGCTGCGGCTGCGCAGATACTCCCCGCACACCCAGTCATTGGCCACCAGGCAGTTCTGCTCGCTCACCCCGCCCCACCTCCCCCGGATCCCCGAACGTATGCCAGGCACCCGTACACACGCACACAGGTTTCCGACTGCCGACGACCCTAGCCGCCGCCACTGACAATGGCCGATACCCGCCCCCGCACCGCAACACTGCCTTTACACAACTGCCTTGTACGGCTGTCCCCAACACGGAGCCGGCCCGGCAGAATGGGGTCTCATGATCCGGTTCGAGCACGTCAGCAAGCGATACGCGGACGGCACCACCGCCGTCGACGACCTGTCCTTCGAGGTGGCCGAGGGTGAACTGGTCACGCTCGTCGGCCCCTCGGGCTGTGGCAAGACCACGACGATGAAGATGGTGAACCGGCTCATCGAACCCACCGAGGGCCGGATATTCCTCGACGGCGACGACATATCCACGATCGATCCGGTGCGGCTCCGGCGCCGTATCGGCTATGTCATCCAGCAGGTGGGCCTCTTCCCGCACAAGACGGTGCTCGACAACACCGCGACCGTGCCGCACCTGCTCGGCGTCAAGCGCGCCAAGGCCCGTGAGCGCGCCGCCGAGCTGCTCGACCTGGTGGGCCTCGACCCGGCGGTCTTCGGCGACCGGTACCCCGAGCAGCTCTCCGGCGGCCAGCGGCAGCGCGTGGGCGTGGCACGGGCGCTGGCGGCCGACCCGCCGGTCCTCCTGATGGACGAGCCGTTCGGCGCCGTCGACCCGGTCGTGCGCGACCACCTCCAGACCGAGTTCCTGCGCCTGCAACAGACGCTCGGCAAGACGGTCCTGTTCGTCACGCACGACATCGAGGAAGCCGTCCGCCTCGGCGACCGGATCGCCGTCTACGGGGCGGGCCGCATCGAGCAGTACGACACCCCGTCGGCCGTCCTGGGCGCCCCCGCCACCGACTACGTGGCCGATTTCGTCGGCGCCGACCGCGGACTCAAGCGCCTGTCGGTCACCCCGATCGAGGAGGACGACCTGGAGCAGCCGCCGGTCGTGCACCTCGACGACCCGCTGCCCCGGGAGCTCGACGCCCGCTGGGCCGTCGTCCTCGACCACGAGAACAACCTGCACGGCTGGATCTCCGCCGAGCACGCGCGCGTGGCCGCCAAGAAGGGCGACACCGTACGCGACCACGCACGCCGCATGGAGGCGTGGCTGCCGGTGGGCGCCTCGCTCAAGCAGGCGTTCGCGACGATGCTCCAGCACGACGCGGGCTGGATCGCGGTCATCGACGAGCGCAGCGAGGGCCGCTTCCTCGGCGTCCTGACCCCCGCCCGGCTGCACGAGGCGCTGCGCCGCTCCACCACGGCCGACGCCCGCGACATCCCGCGCGCGGACGTCGAGTTGGAGACCGTGGAACCGCTCGTCAGGTAAGGCGCTCGCTGAGCCACGCGAGCGTCGCGGGGATCTCCCGGCGCCACGTGTTGAAGTTGTGCCCACCGCTGTCGAGGATGATCGACGACACGCGCGTGGGCGCCTTCACGTGCGCGATGAACTTCCGCGTGCTGCGGTAGTTCCGCTCGCCCTGCCTGCTGCTGGTGACCAGGAGGGACGTCGCGGGCGGCGGCAGACGGTCCAGGCACCACATCAGGTCCGCCCGGTTCTCCGCCTCCCGGTCCCCGTGGAAGAGGTCACCGGTCGTCGGGTCCGACGGCGCCTTGTAGTACGCGGACAGACCGGCCGCCGCACCGTAGACGTCGGGGTGGTGCAGGGCCATCTTCAGGGCGCAGTAACCGCCGGTGGAGTCGCCGACGATGCCCCACTTCCCCGCGGTCCTGTAGTGGCGGCTCATCTCCTCGGGCAGGTCCGCGGCGAAGAACGTCTCCGCCTTCGGCCCGCCCGGCACGTCCACGCACTCGGTGTCGCGCGGCGGCGCCACGGTCGGCCGCATCATCACGAGGATCATCGGCCGCATCACGCCGGCCGCGGCCTGCGCCCGCGCGGTCCGCGGGTAGTGCAGCCGCTCGACGAGCGCCTCGGCGGTACCGGGATAGCCGGTCAGCACGACGGCCGCGGGGAACCTCGTACGGGCGTACCGCGCCTGGAAGTACTCCGACGGCACATAGACGTACGCGGACGCCGCGATGCGCGACGTCCGGCCGACGACGTCGACCTTCTGCACCTGTCCGCCCACGGCGGGCCGCGTCTCCCCGCGCCCGGTCGCGTCCTGCCGCGACACCAGGTGCACGGGCCCGCGCCGCGCCGCCGTGTCGTGGTCCGTCACCACGCCCTGGCCCCGCTCCTGGCCGAAGAGGTCGGCCCAGGTCGCGTAGAACCCGAAGGCCTGGTTCACGGCGAGGCCGACCGCGACGAAGATCGCCACCTGCGTCGCGAGCAGCAGCCCCACACGCCCGGTGACGGACCGCCAGGAACGGTGCGCCAGCCGCGGCCAGAGCACGACCGTGCCCAGGAAGAGCGCCACGGCGAACAGCACCGCGAGGACGAGCACTTGATGACTGGTGAGATCCACGGGACGCCCTTTCCCCACCCTTTGCGGTTCTTTTCCGGCCGGGAGTGAACCCGGTTCGCCGCCGCCTCGTCCTAGAGGGCGCAAGTCGCGGATGCCGGAAATGGCCCCGCGTTCACGTTTCTCGCGGAACTACGGGAATGCGATGTTCGTCAGGATAGATGCGGAAAGTTCGCGAGGGGTTCCGAGCCGGATGCGGCGCATGACGCGCGGTCCGCGACCGGAGTCCGTACCCGCCCTGATCGCCAGAGCCTGCGTTCTGGTCGGCTTCCTGGACATCGCGGCCGGTGTCTTCCCGCGGTTCCGGCACAGCCGGATGCACACCCTCGCCGAAGTGCTGCCGGGCGCGCTCGGCCCGTTCGCCGCGGCCCTCGCGCTGAGCAGCGGCGTCCTGCTGCTCCTGCTCGCGCACGGCCTGCGCCGCCGCAAGCGGCGCGCCTGGCGGGCGGCCGTGGTGCTGCTGCCGTTCGGCGCCTGCGCCCAGTTCGCGTACCGGCACTCCCTCACGGGCGTCGTCATCCCGCTGGTCCTGCTGTGGCTCCTGGCCCGGCACCGCGACCAGTTCGACGCGCTGCCCGACCCGCGCAGCCGCTGGCGCGCACTCGCCAACTTCGTCCTGATGAGCGCCGGTTCGGTCCTGATCGGCCTGGCCATCGTCAGCGTCCACCCGAACAAGCTCGTCGGCAGCCCGAGCCTCGCCGACCGCCTGGAGCACGTCCTGTACGGGCTCCTCGGCCTCGACGGACCCCTCGACTACGCGGGCCGCACCTCCCACACGGTCGCCCTCTCGCTCGGCGCCCTCGGCATGGTGACGGCGCTGACCACGGTCTACCTCGCGTTCCGGCCCGAGCATCCGGCCGCGCGCCTCACCTCGGACGACGAGGCCCGCCTGCGCGCCCTCCTCGACAAGCACGGCGCACGCGACTCGCTCGGCCACTTCGCGCTCCGCCGCGACAAGGGGGTCGTCTTCTCCCCGAGCGGCAAAGCGGCCGTCTGCTACCGCGTCGTCTCCGGGGTGATGCTCGCCGGCGGCGACCCCGTGGGGGACGTGGAGGCGTGGCCCGGCGCCATCGAGCGCTTCATGGACGAGGCCCGCGCCCACTCCTGGACCCCGGCCGTCATGGGCTGCTCCGAGACGGGCGGCGAGGTGTGGACCCGCGAGACCGGCCTCGACGCGCTCGAACTGGGCGACGAGGCGGTGGTGGACGTCGCGGATTTCTCCCTGACCGGGCGTGCGATGCGCAACGTACGCCAGATGGTCAAGCGCATCGAGCGCGCCGGTTACGAGACGCGGGTGCGGCGCGTCCGTGACCTCTCCCCCGGTGAACTGGCCCGCGTCCGCCACGCCGTCGACCACTGGCGCGGCACCGACACCGAGCGCGGCTTCTCCATGGCGCTCGGCCGCATCGGCGACGAGGCGGACGGCGCCTGTCTGATCGCGACGGCCTACAAGAGCGGCCCGCCCGCACAGGACCGGACGGCGGCACAGGCCCGGACGACCGCCCAGGACCAGACGATCACCCAGGCCCGGACGGCGGCACAGGACCGGACGACCGCACAAGACCGGACGACCGACCCGGGGCAGACTCCGAGCCCTTACGGAGACCTCAAAGCGGTCCTCCACTTCGTCCCCTGGGGCACGGACGGCGTCTCCCTCGACCTGATGCGCCGCGACCGCTCCGCCGACCCCGGCCTGAACGAACTGCTCATCGTGGCCGCCCTCCAGGCCGCCCCGAAGCTCGGCATCACCCATGTCTCGCTCAACTTCGCGATGTTCCGCGCGGCGCTCGCCCGCGGCGAGAAGATCGGCGCAGGACCGGTCCTGCGCGCCTGGCGCGGCCTCCTGGTGTTCCTCTCCCGCTGGTTCCAGATCGAGTCGCTCTACCGGTTCAACGCCAAGTTCCGCCCCCGCTGGGAACCCCGCTTCGTGGTCTACCGCTCCTCGAAGGACCTCCCGAGGATCGGCTGGGCGGCGATGCGGGCCGAGGGCTTCGTGACCCTGCGCCTGCCGCGCCCGCTGCGCCACCGGGCCCCCGAGCCCCGCCCGTGCGCCCACGACCGCCGGGAGCGGGAGGTGCGGACGGCATAGCGCCGCGGGGGCGGCGCGGGCATCCCTCCCGCGGCCCTACGCTGGAAGCATGAGCACGTCGCAGGCCTCCCGTGGCCACGTAGCCCACCTCCCCGTCTGGGACCGCTGCGCGGTCATGGGAGTCGTCAACGTGACACCCGACTCCTTCTCGGACGGCGGCCGGTGGTTCGACACCACGGCCGCGATCAAGCACGGCCTCGACCTGGTCGCCCAGGGCGCCGACCTGGTGGACGTCGGCGGCGAGTCGACCCGCCCCGGCGCCACCCGCGTCGACGAGGACGAGGAGCTCAAGCGCGTCATCCCCGTCGTACGGGGTCTCGCCTCCGAAGGCGTCACCGTCTCCGTCGACACCATGCGCGCCAGCGTCGCCGAGCAGTCGCTCGCGGCCGGCGGCGCGCTGGTCAACGACGTCAGCGGCGGCCTCGCCGACCCGGCGATGGTCCCCGTCGTCGCCGCCGCGGGCGCCCCCTTCGTCGTCATGCACTGGCGCGGCTTCCTGGAGGGCGGCAACGTCCGCGGGGTCTACGAGGACGTCGTCTCCGAAGTCGTCGGCGAGCTGCACGCGCGCGTGGAGGCCGTCGTCGCGGGCGGCATCGCCCCCGACCACATCGTCGTCGACCCGGGCCTCGGCTTCTCCAAGGAACCCGAGCACGACCTCGCTCTGCTCGCCCACCTCGACAAGCTCCGCGCCCTCGGTCACCCGGTCCTGGTCGCGGCCTCCCGCAAGCGGTTCCTCGGCCACGTCCTGGCCGCCGAGCAGGGCGCCCCGCCGCCCGCGCGCGAGCGCGACGCCGCCACCGCCGCCGTCTCCGCCCTCGCCGCGCACACGGGCGCCTGGGCGGTCCGCGTCCACGAGGTACGGGCCACCGCCGACGCCGTCCGCGTGGCCCGCGCGGTCGAGGGAGCCCAGTGACCAGCACCGACACCCAGGCCGTCGACACGGCCAACCGCTCCTTCTACGAAGCCATGGAGCGCGGCGACTTCGAGGAGCTCACCTCCCTGTGGCTGGCCCCCGAGGACGTCAGCTACGCGGAGGACGCCGACCCGGAGGACGCCGAGGACACGTCGATCAGCTGCGTGCACCCCGGCTGGCCCGCGCTCACCGGCCGCGGCGAGGTCCTGCGCTCGTACGCGCTGATCATGGCGAACACCGAGTACATCCAGTTCTTCCTGACCGACGTGCACATCAGCGTCGTCGCCGACACCGCCCTGGTGACGTGCACGGAGAACATCCTCAGCGGCGGCCCCGCCCCCGACGAGGGCGGCGAGCTCGGCCCGCTGGTCGGCCAGCGCGTCGTCGCCACCAACGTGTTCCGGCGCACCCGCGACGGCTGGAAGCTGTGGTCGCACCACGCCTCCCCGGTGCTCGCCGACGCGGACGACGATTCCGACCCCGACGGCAACCCGGACGACGACGGATCACCCGCCTGAGTGGGTAGGCGCCCCTGATCGGGCCGGAATTCCGGCCCGGGGGTTCGTTCCACGATCGTCCGGGTATAGGCGGCTACCAGCCTCGAGCCCTTCTGTCCATAGCCCCCGCGGGCGAGCGATGTCAGTGCTCGCAGGTAGATTCGATCGAGGCCGGTGCACCGACCGCACATCGGTGGGACCGGCCTTCACCGACGATTGCAGGAGTGATTCGCGTGGATCGTGTCGCGCTGCGCGGCCTCAAGGCCCGCGGGCACCATGGCGTCTTCCCCAAGGAGCGCGAGGAGGGCCAGACCTTCATCGTGGACCTGGTCCTCGGCCTGGACACCCGAGCGGCGGCGGCCGACGACGACCTGGCGAAGACCGTGCACTACGGCATCGTGGCGGAGGAGGTCGTGGCCGTCGTCGAAGGCGAGCCCGTCGACCTCATCGAGACGCTCGCCGAGCGCATCGCCCGGACGTGCCTCAAGCACGAGGGGGTGCTGGAGATCGAGGTCTGCGTCCACAAGCCGGACGCGCCGATCACCGTGCCCTTCGACGACGTGACCGTCACCATCACCCGGAGCCGAGCATGAACAAGACTCAGTTCGACCCGACCGTCCAGCCGGTTCCGTCCTCCGTGGTGGAACAGGTGGACGCGGCCGACACCACCCTCTCCAACCCCAAGCGCGCCGTCCTCTCCCTCGGCTCGAACCTGGGCAACCGCCTGGAGACCCTCCAGGGCGCCATCGACGCTCTGGAGGACACCCCCGGCGTCCGCGTCAAAGCCGTCTCCCCCGTCTACGAGACGGAGCCCTGGGGCGTCGACCCCGACAGCCAGCCCTCGTACTTCAACGCGGTGGTGGTCCTGAAGACGACCCTGCCCCCGTCGTCGCTCCTGGAGCGCGCGCACGCGGTCGAGGAGGCCTTCCACCGCGTACGGGACGAGCGCTGGGGCCCGCGCACCATCGATGTCGACATCGTTGCCTACGCGGACGTGGTCTCGGACGATCCGGTGCTCACGCTCCCGCACCCGCGGGCCCACGAGCGGGCCTTCGTGCTCGCTCCCTGGCACGACGTGGAGCCGGAGGCGCAGCTGCCCGGCCTGGGCGCCGTGGAGGCGCTGCTCACCGCCCTGACCCGGGACGGCGTCGCGCCGCGCACCGACCTGGAACTCCGGCTGCCCGAGTAGTCGTTAGGGTCTAGCGGGCAGATCCGAACACACCAAGAGGGGCGACCACCGGGGATGAAGCAACTGCGCATCAGGACACTGGCCGGCCTGTTCGTCGTCGCCGGAGTCCTGTCCTGGGCCGGCGCCCGCCTGTGGAACTCCGTCGGCACGCTGCCGCGGGTCCCGCTGGCCGCCCCCATCGTGCTCGCGGTGATCGCCGCCGTGCTGCTGGCGACGGCGCTGTCCATCCGCTCCCGGCTGCGCGCCCAGCGCGAGCGCCGCCCCGGCGCCAAGGGCGTCGACCCGATGATGGCGGCCCGTGCCCTCGTCTTCGGCCAGGCGAGTGCGCTGGTCGCCGCGCTGGTGGCGGGCATGTACGGCGGCACCGGCGCGTTCCTGCTCGAGTACCTGGACGTACCGGCCCGGCGTGATCAGGCGATCTACGCCGGGTTCTCGGTCCTCGCCGGCGTCGCGGTGATAGCGGCCGCCCTCTTCCTGGAGCGCGTCTGCAAGCTCCCGGAGGACGACGACACCGAGAGCACCGCGACCGCCTGAGGCGGGGCGCCTCAGCGCCCGATGATCAGGCTCATCGCCTCGTTGCGGGTGGCCGGGTCGCGCAGCTGCCCGCGCACCGCCGACGTGATGGTCTTCGCGCCGGGCTTGCGCACCCCGCGCATCGTCATGCACATGTGCTCGCACTCCACGACGACGATGACGCCGCGCGGCTCCAGGATCTCCATCAGGGAGTCCGCGATCTGCGTCGTCAGGCGCTCCTGCACCTGGGGGCGCCGGGCGTAGACGTCCACGAGCCGGGCCAGCTTCGAGAGCCCCGTGATCTTGCCGTCGGCGGACGGGATGTACCCGACGTGCGCGACGCCCACGAACGGCACCAGGTGGTGCTCACAGCTCGACTGCACCTCGATGTCCTTCACCAGGACCATCTCGTCGTGCCCCAGGTCGAACGTCGTCGTCAGCACGTCCTCGGGCTTCTGCCACAGGCCCGCGAATATCTCCCTGTACGCACGGGCCACACGGGCCGGCGTCTCCCGCAGGCCCTCGCGGTCCGGGTCCTCGCCGACCGCGATGAGCAGTTCGCGCACGGCGTTCTCGGCCCGCTTCTCGTCGAACTCGCCGATCGAGCCCTCGCCGTCCAGCGTCACCGGGTCGGTCATTCTGCTGCCTCTTCCTGTACGTACACCCGCGCGGCAGCAAAAACGCCGCGTCCCCCACACCGTAAAGCGTGGGGGACGCGGCATGCATTCCGGGTCTGACGGGACCCGGGGGGTCAGCTCTCGGGACGCTCTTCCTTCACCGTGTCCACCGGGGTGGTGGTCTCGATGGCGGGCGCCGATCCGTTCGCCCCGTTCGTCAGTGACAGCTCCTTGGGGGAGAGCACCGGCGGGCGGGTCGAGGGGGTGCGGCGGGAGGAGCCGGTCCACGCGGGGCGGGCCGGGCGCTTCACGATCGGAGTGAAGATCTCGGCGATCTGCTCCTTGTTCAGCGTCTCCTTCTCGAGCAGCGCGAGGACCAGGTTGTCGAGAACGTCGCGGTTCTCGACGAGGATCTCCCAGGCCTCGTTGTGCGCCGTCTCGATGAGCTTCTTGACCTCTTCGTCGACGAGCGCGGCGACCTCTTCCGAGTAGTCGCGCTGGTGACCCATCTCGCGGCCCAGGAACGGCTCGGTGTTGTCACCGCCGAACTTGATCGCGCCGAGCCGCTCGGTCATGCCGTACTGCGTGACCATCGCGCGGGCCGTACTGGTGGCCTTCTCGATGTCGTTCGCGGCACCCGTCGTCGGGTCGTGGAAGACGAGCTCCTCGGCCGCGCGGCCGCCCAGCATGTACGCGAGCTGGTCCAGCATCTCGTTGCGCGTGGTGGAGTACTTGTCCTCGTCCGGCAGGACCATCGTGTAGCCGAGAGCACGGCCCCGGGAGAGGATCGTGATCTTGTGCACCGGGTCGGAGTTCGGAGACGCCGCCGCGACCAGGGCGTGTCCGCCCTCGTGGTACGCGGTGATCTTCTTCTCCTTGTCCGACATGATCCGGGTCCGCTTCTGCGGGCCCGCGACCACACGGTCGATCGCCTCGTCCAGCATGTGGTTGTCGATCAGCTTCAGGTCCGAGCGGGCCGTGAGCAGCGCGGCCTCGTTCAGGACGTTGGAGAGATCGGCACCCGTGAAGCCGGGCGTACGGCGGGCGACGGCCGCCAGGTCGACGTCGGGCGCGACCGGCTTGCCCTTCTGGTGAACCTTGAGGATCTCCAGACGGCCCTGCATGTCCGGACGGTCGACCGCGATCTGGCGGTCGAAACGGCCGGGACGCAGCAGCGCCGGGTCGAGGATGTCGGGCCGGTTCGTGGCGGCGATCAGGATGACGCCACCCTTCACATCGAAGCCGTCCATCTCGACGAGCAGCTGGTTGAGCGTCTGCTCGCGCTCGTCGTGACCGCCGCCGAGGCCGGCGCCGCGATGGCGGCCGACCGCGTCGATCTCGTCGACGAAGACGATCGCCGGAGCGTTCGCCTTGGCCTGCTCGAAGAGGTCACGGACACGGGAGGCACCGACACCGACGAACATCTCGACGAAGTCGGAACCGGAGATCGAGTAGAACGGGACCCCGGCCTCACCGGCGACGGCGCGCGCGAGGAGCGTCTTACCGGTACCGGGCGGGCCGTAGAGCAGCACGCCCTTGGGAATCTTGGCGCCGACGGCCTGGAACTTGGCCGGCTCCTGGAGGAACTCCTTGATCTCGTGGAGCTCCTCGACGGCCTCGTCCGAACCGGCGACGTCGGCGAACGTCGTCTTCGGGGTGTCCTTGGTGATGAGCTTGGCCTTGGACTTCCCGAAGTTCATGACTCGGGAGCCGCCGCCCTGCATCTGGTTCATCAGGAACAAGAAGACGACGACGATGAGGACGAAGGGCAGCAGCGACAGCAGGATGCCGACGAAGGCGTTCTGCTTGGTCGGGGAGACGGTGTACCCGTCCGGGATCTGCTTGTCCTCGAACTTGGCCTGGAGATCCTTGGCCACCTCGACGCCCTGGTCGCCGATGTAGCTGGCCTGGATCTTGCTCGACCCGTCGACCTTCTGGCCGTCCTTGAGCTCGACCTTGATGGTGTTCTCATCGCCGGTGGTGAGCTTCGCCTGCTTCACCTTGTTGTCGTCGATGGCCTGAATGACCTGGCCGGTGTCCACCGTCTTGTAGCCGCCGGACGAACCGACGACCTGCATCAACACGACCACGGCAAGGACGGCCAGCACGATCCACATGACCGGCCCACGGAAGTATCGCTTCACGTCCATCCATACGGAGCGAAGTCGCCCCGTCCCTCCTGCCATAGTGAGTTTGATAAGGCTGTTTGAAGCTGTTTGAAGAACTGTTCTTCGGACGGTACCCCAGCATTGTGACCCGAAGCCGCAGGGGACGGCCGACAATCTGCCCTTCGCATGCTCCAACGGCGGGAATCCCCTGAGGGTTCCCGCCGGGGCGAGAGTGCCTGACGCGCCTTCAGCCGCCGTACACGTGCGGCGCGAGCGTGCCGACGAACGGCAGGTTCCGGTACTTCTCGGCGTAGTCGAGGCCGTACCCGACCACGAACTCGTTCGGGATGTCGAAGCCGACCCACTTCACGTCGATCGCGACCTTGGCCGCCTCCGGCTTGCGCAGCAGCGTGCACACCTCCAGCGAGGCGGGCTCGCGCGAGCCGAGGTTCGTCAGCAGCCAGGACAGCGTCAGACCGGAGTCGATGATGTCCTCGACGATCAGGACGTGCTTGCCCTTGATGTCGGTGTCGAGGTCCTTGAGGATCCGCACGACGCCGGACGACTGGGTGCCCGCGCCGTACGAGGACACCGCCATCCAGTCCATCGTGACGGGGGTGGACAGGGCCCGAGCCAGGTCCGCCATGACCATGACGGCGCCCTTGAGGACTCCGACGATGAGCAGGTCCTTGCCCGCGTATTCCGCATCGATCTTCGCGGCCAGCTCGGCCAGCTTCGCGTCGATCTCTTCCTTGGTGATGAGCACCGACTTGAGGTCGGTGCCCATGTCTTTCGCGTCCACCCGCATCACTTTCGGTCGTCACACCGGCCGCCGCGACGTGAGCCGCCGGATCAGCCTTGCCGGATGACCAGTCTGCCACCCTGCCGCTGGGCGACGACTTTGCCCGGGAGATTGATCTCCCCCTGACCCCGCCATCCGGTGATCAGACGGTCGACCTCTTCGATGTGCCGGGCGAACAGCGCGCCGGCCGGGGCACCGGCCTCGATGGCGGCTTTGCGCAGGATGCGGCGGCGTACGGCGGGCGGCAGCGCGTAGAGCTTGGCGCATTCCAGGAGCCCGGCCGCGTCCCGGACGGAATCGGCGGCCTGCTGCGCCCAGGTGTCCAACGCGTCGGCGTCGTCGCGGGACAACTGGGCCGTACGGGCGAGTGCCTCGACGACACCCTTGCCGAGCGCCTTCTCCAGGGCGGGCAGTCCCTCGTGGCGCAGTCGCGACCTCGTGTAGGCGGGATCGGTGTTGTGCGGGTCGTCCCAGACGGGCAGGTGCTGGACGAGGCACGCCTTGCGGGCGGTCTGCCGGTCGAGCGTGAGGAAGGGGCGGCGGTACCGGCCGCCGGCCCCCGAGATCGCGGCCATGCCCGACAGGGAGCGGATGCCGGAGCCGCGGGCGAGGCCGAGCAGGACGGTCTCGGCCTGGTCGTCGCGGGTGTGGCCGAGCAGGACGGCGGCGGCGCCGTGGCGCTCGGCGGCATCGTCCAGGGCGGCGTAGCGGGCGTCACGCGCGGCGGCCTCGGGGCCGCCCGCACGGCCCACGTCCACGGCGACGGACTCGGCGGGATCGAGGCCGAGGGCGGTCAGGCGCAGCACGACGTCCTCGGCACGGGTGTCGGAGCCGGGTTGCAGACCGTGGTCGACGGTGATGCCACCGGCGCGGATGCCGAGTTTGGGGGCTTCGAAGGCGAGGGCCGAGGCGAGCGCCATGGAGTCGGCGCCGCCGGAGCAGGCCACAAGGACCACAGGCTCAGAGGGGGCGGGGTGTTCGCTGAGGATGTCGTGGAGGACGCGGCGGACCGCCAGGCGTATCGCCGCGACCGCAGGATGGGGACCCATGTCCGGTTCCCTTCATTCCGTTGTCTGGGGGGTGGGCGCCAACTAGGAATCAACTAGAACGGCTTAGTCGCTCAACGGTGACTCGGTGACTTCGGTCACGCAGAGTGTGTCGATGGTGACAGAGCCGAGCCATTCCCTGAGCATTGCACGCCTACCCACGGCCTACGGTCCCTCGGATGGGTGATCCTGAGCAATTCCTGGCGTGGCTTACGGCGCCTCGTGAGCGCCGTCTGTCTTGTTGTGCACCCGCGCGACCCAGTCCGCCGGTTTCGCGATCTCCGCCTTGGTCGGCAGCGTGTTGGGCGAGGTCCACACACGGTTGAAGCCGTCCATGCCGACCTCGTCGACGACCGCGCGGACGAACTTCTCGCCGTCGCGGTACTGGCGCAGCTTGGCGTCGAGGCCGAGGAGCTTGCGCAGGGCGAGGTCGAGCCGGGAAGCGCCCTTCTGCCTGCGCTGTTGGAACTTCTCGCGGATCTCACCGACCGACGGCACGACCGCGGGGCCGACGCCGTCCATCACGTAGTCCGCGTGGCCCTCCAGCAGGGACATGACGGCGGTGAGGCGGGCCAGGATCTCGCGCTGGGCGGGCGACTGCACCAGTTCGACGAGCGACCGGCCGCCGTCGTCCTCCTCGCCCTCGGGGCGCCCGCCCGCGAGCGACTGGGCGGCTTCGCGGACGCGCTCCAGGAACGTCGTCGGGTCGACCTCGGTCTCGGCGAGGAACGACTGGATTTCGCCCTCCAGGTGGTCGCGCAGCCAGGGCACGGCCGTGAACTGGGTGCGGTGCGTCTCCTCGTGCAGGCAGACCCAGAGCCTGAAGTCGTGCGGGTCCACGTCGAGTTCGCGCTCCACGTGCACGATGTTCGGCGCGACGAGGAGGAGCCTGCCGCCTCCGTTCGGCGCGGCCGGGAGGTCGCGGGAGGCGGGGGCGAAGGTCTCGTACTGGCCGAGGACGCGGGAGGACAGGAACGACAGGAGCATGCCGAGTTCGACGCCGGTGACCTTGCCGCCGACGGCGCCGAGCATCGCGGGGCCCGGCCCCGAGCCGCGGCGCTCCTGCATCTTGTCGAGCAGGGGCTTGAGGAGTTCACGGAAGCCCGCGACGTTGGCCTTCACCCAGCCCGCCCGGTCCACGACGAGGATCGGGGTGTCGTGCGCGTCCTCCGTACCGAGGCGCGTGTAGGCGCGCACGTGCTCCTCGGAGGCCTTGGCGTGCCGGCGCAGCTCCGAGACGACGGCACGGGCCTCGTCCCGGCTCACCTCTGGGCCGGGTCGTACGAGTCGGGTCGCGGTCGCCACCGCGAGATTCCAGTCGACCATTCCCGAAGATGCAGCACCACCGAGGCTCGTCATGCGTCAACGGTACGTGACCCTTTGGGTACGCGGAGGGGGTTGAACCCGGAGTGAACCCTGACTCTCAGCGGCATCCGCAGTTGGCGACGGACGAGGCGAGCCGGTCGAGTCCGGCCTGGGCCGACGAGGGCACCGCGGCGCCCTCCGTCATGAACGCGAAGACGAGCAGCCGCCCGTCGGCGTCGACGACCGTCCCGGCGAGGGTGTTCACGCCGGTGAGGGTGCCGGTCTTGGCGCGCACCAGGCCCGTTCCCGAGGCGTCGGCCTCGTCCTCGTAGCGGCTGCTGAGCGTGCCCGTGAAGCCGGCGACGGGCAGGCCCGTGAGGACGGAGCGCAGTTCGGGGCGGGTGGTGTCGGCGGCCTTGGTGAGCAGTTCCGTGAGGAGTGCGGCGGAGACCTTGTCGGCGCGGTCGAGGCCGCTGCCGTCGGCGAAGTGGGCGCCGGAGAGCGGGAGTCCGAGCTTTTCCAGCTGCTTCTCGACGGCCTTGCCCGCGCCGTCGAAGTCGTGGCTCTCGTCGGAGGCGACGGCGACCTGGCGGGCGAGGGCCTCGGCGATGTCGTTGTCGCTGTGCGTCAGCATCCGCTCGACCAGGGCGGACAGCTGCGGCGACTCGACCTTCGCGACGTCCTCGGCCTGGCCGGATGCCTTGCTCGGACCGGGGGTGCCCTTGGTCTTGATGCCGCGGTCGTGGAGCAGGCCGGCGAACGTGGCCGCGGCGGCGGCCGCCGGGTCGGCCGCGCGCGGGGCCGGGCCGCTGCCGGAGCCGTCCGTGCGGGCCTCGTCGACCATCAGGGCGCTGACCTGGGCGAGGTTCTCGTTCGGGCCGATGGGGTGGGTGGCCGGCCCGGAGTAGAGCGAGGTGTCGTACGAGAGGGTGACCTCGGTGGTGCCGCCCCGCTTGAGGGACGCGGCGGTCTCGTCGGCGAGGGTGCGCAGGTCGGCGGCACCGTAAGGATTCTTCTCGCGGGCCGTCAGGGTGGGGTCGCCGCCGCCGATCAGGACGAGTTCCGCGGAGTCCTTCTCCAGGGCGGTGCGGGTGGCGATGCGGTGGTCGGGGCCGACCGCGGACAGCGCCGCGACCGCCGTCGCGATCTTCGTGGTGGACGCCGGGGTGAGGGCGTCGCCCGCGGACTTGCCGTAGAGGCGCTCACCGGTGACGGCGTCGACGACCGCGGCGGCGCGGCGCGTGCCGAGGTCCGGATTCCTCAGGAGCGGGTCGAGCACGTCGGCCAGGGCCCGCTTCGTCGGTCCCGGCACGGACGACCCCGGCGCCGCGAGCACGGCGGGGGCGCTGGGCGCGGCCGACGGGGCCCCGGGGGTCCTGCGGCCGTGATCTGCGCCACCCCCGCTCTCCTGGGAAGCCGCCCGGACCGCCTCGGCCTTACGCTGACCCGAAGAGTCCCAGGGGCCGGCCGTCGCCACCACGACAGCGGCGAGGGCCAGGCCCACGGCGGTGGCACCCACCGTGACGTGCTTGGTCGTGGACTTCGCAACAGACTGGGCAGCGGTCCTCGCCGCCCCTGTCAGAAGCTGCGAAGCCTTCAGCTCCGGCACCGCGGACCAGCCCCTTTCGCGATCACACACCTGCGTAGGGGACACTTAACCACCAGAAGTTTGTGTTGATCATGGAGGAGCCACCGGTGGAGTTCGACGTCACGATCGAGATTCCGAAGGGATCGCGGAACAAGTACGAGGTCGACCACGAGTCCGGTCGTATCCGTCTGGACCGTCGTCTGTTCACCTCGACCGCCTACCCGACGGACTACGGCTTCGTCGAGAACACGCTGGGCGAGGACGGCGACCCGCTGGACGCCCTGGTCATCCTGGACGAGCCGACGTTCCCCGGCTGCCTCATCAAGTGCCGCGCGATCGGCATGTTCCGGATGACGGACGAGGCCGGCGGCGACGACAAGCTGCTGTGCGTCCCGGCGACGGACCCGCGGATGGAGCACCTGCGCGACATCCACCACGTCTCCGAGTTCGACCGCCTGGAGATCCAGCACTTCTTCGAGGTCTACAAGGACCTGGAGCCCGGCAAGTCCGTCGAGGGCGCCGACTGGGTGGGCCGCACCGAGGCCGAGGCCGAGATCGAGCGTTCGTACAAGCGCGCTCAGGACCAGGGCGGTCACTGAACCACCTCCTCCTGACGGACGGGCCGTACGACATCTGTCGTGCGGCCCGTCCGCGTATTCGTGCGCATACTGAGGCGTACGGGAGGTAGACGCATACGCAGTCGTACGAAAGGCAAGAGGTGACCGAGCGGGATCCTGAGTCCGCCGAGGACCGCAAGCCGCAGTCCGACGAGGCGCGCAGTGCGTTCACCCAGCCCGTCGGGGTCGTGTCGACGCCTCCGGTGGCCGACGAGGAGTCGTCGACCACGTCGGAGTTCTCGCTCCCCCAGGGGTTGAGCGTGCAGGCGCACGACGCCGCCGAGTCGGAGGGCTCCGCGTTCACTCCGCCGAGGACGTACAGCGCCCGGCAGTCGCCGCCCGCCTTCACCCCGCCGCACGGCATCCCCGTGGTCCGGCTGACGAAGGAGGCGCCCTGGCAGGACCGGATGCGCACGATGCTGCGGATGCCGGTGGCCGAGCGGCCCGCGCCGGAGAAGGTCCACAAGGAGGACGACGCCGGGCCCGCCGTGCCGCGCGTGCTCGACCTGACGCTGCGTATCGGTGAGCTGCTGCTCGCCGGCGGCGAGGGGGCCGAGGACGTGGAGGCGGCGATGTTCGCCGTGTGCCGCTCGTACGGGCTCGACCGGTGCGAGCCGACGGTGACGTTCACCCTGCTGTCGATCACCTTCCAGCCGTCGCTGGTGGACGATCCGGTGACCGCGTCGCGCACGGTGCGGCGCCGGGGCACCGACTACAACCGGCTCGCGGCCGTGTTCCGGCTCGTCGACGACATCAGCGACGCGGACGACGAGGCCGCCGGGGTCACCCTGGAGGAGGCCTACCGGCGGCTCGCCGAGATCCGCCGTAACCGGCACCCGTATCCGGGGTGGGCGCTGACCGCCGCGAGCGGGCTGCTCGCCGGGTCCGCCTCGATCCTCGTCGGCGGTGACGTGCTCGTGTTCATCGCGGCGGCGCTCGGCGCGATGCTCGGCGACCGCCTCGCGTGGCTGTGCGCGGGGCGCGGGTTCCCGGAGTTCTACCAGTTCACGGTGGCCGCGATGCCGCCCGCGGCGATCGGGGTGCTGCTCACCCTGGCGGACGACTACGTCCATGTGGGCGCGTCCGCGGTGATCACCGGTGGGCTGTTCGCGCTGCTGCCGGGGCGGGCGCTCGTGGCGGGCGTGCAGGACGGTCTGACCGGCTTCTACATCACGGCGTCGGCCCGCCTCCTGGAAGTCATGTACTTCTTCGTGGGCATCGTCGTCGGCGTGCTGATCATGCTGTACGTGGGCGTGCAGCTGCATGCCCAGCTCAATCCCGAGGCGGCCCTGAAGGTCGTCGAGCGGCCCTACTGGCAGATCGCGGCGTCGATGGCGCTGTCGCTCGCGTTCGCCGTGCTGCTCCAGCAGGAGCGGTCGACGGTGCTCGCGGTGACGCTCAACGGCGGCGTGGCGTGGGTGGTCTACGGCGCCCTGCACTACGCGGGCGAGATCTCGCCGGTCGCGTCCACGGCCGCCGCCGCCGGGCTGGTCGGCCTGTTCGGCCAGCTCTTCTCGCGGTACCAGTTCGCGTCGGCGCTGCCGTACGTCACCGCGGCGATCGGCCCGCTGCTGCCGGGTTCGGCGACCTACTTCGGGCTGCTGGCCATCGCCCAGAACGACGTGGACGCGGGGCTCGTCTCCCTGTCCAAGGCGGCCGCGCTGGCGATGGCCATCGCGATCGGGGTGAACCTGGGGGGCGAGATCTCCCGCCTGTTCATCCGCTCCCCCGGAGCCTCGGGCCGCCGCGCGGCCAAGCGGACCAGGGGTTTCTAGGCCCTACCGCTTGGCGTGGCGGCCGCGCTGGGACGGGGACGGCGGGGGGACCGTGCCCGGGTCGGCCGGGGCCGCCTTCTTGGACTTGCTGCGGGCCCGCAGGAACTCGATCGCGATCGGCACCACCGAGACGAGCACGATCAGGATCAGGATCGCCTCGATGTTCTCGTGCACGAAGTCGATGTTGCCCAGCCAGGAGCCGAGCAGCGTCACGCCCGCGCCCCACAGGATGCCGCCGATCACGTTGAACGTGAGGAACGAGCGGTACTTCATGCCGGAGACGCCCGCGATGATCGGCGTGAACGTGCGGACGATCGGCACGAAGCGGGCCAGGACCAGCGACTTGGGGCCGTACTTCTCGAAGAAGTCGTGCGCCTTCTCCACGTTCTCCTGCTTGAACAGCTTGGAGTCCGGGCGGCGGAAGAGCGAGGGGCCGACCTTCTTGCCGAACATGTAGCCCGCCTGGTCGCCGAGGATCGCGGCCAGACAGATCAGGACGATCGCGGCCCACAGCGGGAAGTCCAGCGTGCCCGCCGTGATCAGCAGGCCGCAGGTGAACAGCAGGGAGTCACCCGGCAGGAAGAAGCCGATCAGCAGGCCCGACTCGGCAAAGACGATCAGCAGCAGGCCCCAGATGCCGAACGTGTTCAGCAGGTGGTCCGGGTCCAGCCAGCTTGGTCCGAGAGCAAGCGTCATCACGGGTCCGGGCTCCTGAGGGGTGGTGGGGCAGGCAAGAGTAAGGGCGGTGCAAAGCTATCAACGCCGCTTCTCCGTGCCAGGTTCCAGTGGCCCTCTCAGGATGCACTGTGCGTCAACTGTGGCAAACCTGTCCGTATGGGTATCGAAGAGTTCGGCAGCGGCCAGAACCCGCAGTCCGATGTGCTCGTCGTCACGACGAACGACGTGCCGGGCTACCGGGTGCAGCAGGTCATCGGTGAGGTGTTCGGCCTGACCGTACGGTCGCGGCACCTCGGCAGCCAGATCGGCGCGGGCCTGAAGTCGATGATCGGCGGCGAGCTCAAGGGGCTCACCAAGACGCTGGTCGAGACGCGGAACCAGGCCATGGACCGGCTGATCGAGCAGGCGCGGGCGCGGGGCGCCAACGCCGTGCTCATGTTCCGCTTCGACGTCACCGAGGCGATGGACGGGGCCGCGGAGGTGTGCGCGTACGGCACCGCCGTCGTCATCGCCCAGGAGCCCATGGTGTAGCCGGGGAGTGCGTCACGCCTCCTGGTGGCGGGCCGCGTTCGCGTGGATCGCGTCACGCAGGTGCTCCGCGACGCCCTCCCCCATGGAGTCGTAGTACGCCTTGAAGCGCTCGTCGGCCACATACATGTCGCCGAAACAGACGTGCATCTCATAGGGGACGTCGAAGAACCAGCGCGTCACATGGAGACGGTGCTCCTCCGCCATGTCCATGGCCGCCTCCCCGGTGGGCGCCTCGCCCGCGAGGACGAGGGCCGCGTACCGGGTGCCCCAGTCGTCGACCTCCTCCTTCATGCGCGCCCAGTCGGCCTTGCTGTAGGACGCGGCCCGCCGCTGCGACTCGGTGTACGCCTCGGTGCCGCCCCAGCGCTGCTCGGCCTCCTCCGCATACTGCTCGGGGTCCTTGTCCCCGAAGACATCGAACCGTTCCTCGGGCGTGAGCTGGATGCCCATCTTCTGTGCCTCCATGGCGTGTTCGACGGCGTCGGCCATCTTCTGAAGTCGTTCGATACGGGCGACCAGCACCTCGTGCCGGCGCCTGAGGTGGGCGCGCAGGTCCGTCGCCGGGTCGTCGAGGAGGGTCTGGACCTCGTCCAGCGGGAAGCCGAGCGCCCGGTAGAAGAGGACCTGCTGGAGCCGGTCCAGGTCCTGCTCGCTGTAGCGGCGGTGGCCCGCCGTGCTGCGCTCGCTCGGGACGAGCAGCCCGATCTCGTCGTAGTGGTGCAGGGTGCGCACCGTGACACCGGCGAATCCGGCCACCTGGCCCACGGAGTAACTCATGACCCCAGCCTGCGTCCTCACGTCACGTGAGGTGCAAGCCCACACCCCTCCAGGTGTTATGTGTCTTATGTCCGCTTAGGGTGTCGCCGTGAGTACTCCCGTCGACGCCGCGACGCCACCGGCCCCGCCCACACCGCCGCCCGTGTCCGCACGCACGCTGCTGCCGCTCGTCGTGCCCGCGGTCGTGGTCGGCGTGGTGTGCAGTCTGCTGTTCCTCGGCCTGAGCTGGATCGCCGAGCGGCTCCAGGACGTGCTGTGGGAAGACCTGCCCGACGCGCTCGGCGTCGGCGGCTACTCGTCGCTGTGGATCATCGTCATGCTCACTCTGACGGGCGTCGCGGTCGGCCTCGTCATCTGGAAGGCCCCCGGACACGCGGGCCCCGACCCGGCGACCATGGGCCTGGGCGGCGAGGAGCCCCTGCCCCCGTACGTGCTGCCGGGCCTGGCGGTCGCCGCCGCCCTGATGCTGGCGGGCGGGCCGAGCCTCGGCCCCGAGAACCCGATCATCGCCGTGAACGTGGGCCTGATGTTCTGGCTCGGCCGCAAGCTGCTGCCGAAGGCGCCCGGCGCCCTGTGGCCGAACCTGGCCTCGGCGGCGACCATCGGCGCCCTGTTCGGCACCCCGATCGCCGCCGCGCTGCTGGTCTCCGAGGCGCTGGCGGGACGGCCGATGCCGCTCAAGGGCTCGCTGTGGGACAACCTCTTCGGGCCGCTGCTCGCCGCCGCCGCGGGCGCCCTGACCACCACACTCGTCGCCTCTCCCTCGTTCGACCTGGGACTGGCCCCGTTCGGCGACCCGGGCTGGCGCGATCTGCTCGCGTCGATCGTCGTCGCGTGCGCGGCGGCCGCCCTCACGATGGTCGCCGTGTACGCGTTCCCGTACGTGCACGGCGCCTTCCGCCGGCTCGGCCACCCGATGCTGATGCTGCCCGTCGGCGGGCTCGTGCTCGGCCTGCTCGGCGTGCTGGGCGGCGAACTGACGCTCTTCAAGGGCCTGGAGGAGGTCAAGGAGATCGCCGCGCACCCGGACGGGCGGTCGGCCGGGTCCTTCGCGCTGCTGGCCGTGGTGAAGCTGGCGGCGCTGCTGATCGCCGCCTCCTGCGGGTTCCGGGGCGGCCGGATCTTCCCGGCGGTGTTCGTGGGCGCCGCCTTCGGCCTGTTCGCGCACGCGCTCGTGCCGGACGTGAACGCGTCGGTCGGGGTCGCGGCCGGCGTGCTCGGCGTGCTGCTGGCCGTCACCCGCTCCGGCTGGGTGAGCCTCTTCACGGCCGCCGTCCTCGTCGCGTCGCCCGCGATCATCGCCCTCATGTGCATCGCATCTCTGCCCGCCTGGCTCCTGGTGACGGGACGCCCGCAGATGCAACTGTCGGAGGACGGTACGGCGTTGCGCTGACGCCACCGCCCCCAGTCTCGTACGCAAAGGAGTCTCGGCCATGTCACCGCTGCACCAGAGCCCCGCGGACCGGTACGGCAAGCCGGACGAACGGCCCGTCGCCGTCAATCCCTTCTACGGCGAGGCGAACCCCGCGGCCGGGATGACGGACGCGCCGCCCAAGCACCGCCTGCCCGACGGCCCGCTCGCGCCCACGACCGCGTACCAGCTGGTCCGCGACGAGCTGATGCTGGACGGCAACGCGCGCCTGAACCTGGCCACCTTCGTCACCACCTGGATGGAACCGCAGGCCGGTGTCCTGATGGGTGAGTGCCGGGACAAGAACATGATCGACAAGGACGAGTACCCGCGGACGGCCGAGCTGGAGCGCCGGTGCGTGGCGATGCTCGCCGACCTGTGGAACGCGCCCGATCCGACGACCGCCGTGGGCTGTTCGACGACCGGGTCGAGCGAGGCGTGCATGCTCGCGGGCATGGCGCTCAAGCGGCGCTGGGCGCGGAAGAACGCCGACCGCTACCCCTCGCGCGACGCCCGGCCCAACCTCGTCATGGGCGTGAACGTGCAGGTCTGCTGGGAGAAGTTCTGCAACTTCTGGGAGGTGGAGGCGCGCCAGGTGCCGATGGAGGGCGACCGCTTCCATCTGGACCCGGCCGCGGCCGCCGAGCTGTGCGACGAGAACACGATCGGCGTCGTCGGCATCCTCGGCTCCACCTTCGACGGGTCGTACGAGCCGATCGCCGACCTGTGCGCGGCGCTCGACACCCTCCAGGAGCAGACCGGGCTCGACATCCCGGTGCACGTGGACGGGGCGTCGGGCGCGATGGTCGCGCCGTTCCTCGACCCGGACCTCGTCTGGGACTTCCGGCTGCCGCGGGTCGCCTCCATCAACACGTCGGGCCACAAGTACGGCCTCGTCTACCCGGGCGTGGGCTGGGCGCTGTGGCGCGACACGGACGCGCTCCCCGAGGAACTGGTCTTCCGCGTCAACTACTTGGGCGGCGACATGCCGACCTTCGCCCTCAACTTCTCGCGCCCCGGGGCCCAGGTCGTCGCGCAGTACTACACGTTCCTGCGGCTGGGCCGCGAGGGCTACCGCGCCGTGCAGCAGGCCACGCGGGACGTGGCGCGCGGCCTCGCCGAGCGGATCGAGGCGCTCGGCGACTTCCGGCTCCTCACCCGGGGCGACGAGCTGCCGGTCTTCGCGTTCACGACCGCGCCGGACGTGAGCGCGTACGACGTCTTCGACGTGTCACGGCGGCTGCGGGAGCGCGGCTGGCTGGTGCCCGCGTACACGTTCCCCGCGCACCGGGAGGATCTGTCGGTGCTGCGCGTGGTGTGCCGCAACGGCTTCTCGTCCGACCTCGCGCACCTGCTGATCGACGACCTGTCCCAGCTGCTGCCCGAACTGCGGCGCCAGCCGCACCCGTTCACCCACGACCGGGACGCGGCGACCGGCTTCCACCACTAGGGCGCCGCTACGCGTACGGGTTCTTCTCGCCCTCCGCGAGGACGCCCACGAGCGGCTCGCCCTCCCCGGCGAAGGTGTACGCGCCGGCCTTGACGCGGGCGATCAGGGAGCAGGTCCACTCCGCGCCGCTGTCGGCCGAGTGGACCCAGTAGTTCATGATCTCGCCGATGTGGCCCAGCTGTTCGGGGCCCTCCGCCGGCGTGTAGTACTCGGTGACCGAGCGCCGCCACTCCTCGACGCGGCGCACCCGCTCCTCCAGCAGGGCCACGACCTCCTCGCGCGGCAGGTCGACCATGCAGCCGAGGGCCGCCGCGAGGTTGTCGGGCCGCTGGTCGTACGAGGTCAGCGCCGCGCGGACCAGGTCCAGGTACTCCTGCCTGCCCTGCTCCGTGAGCTCGTACTCGGTGCGCGGCGGGCCGCCGGCCGGGGAGGGCGCCGTCTCGTGGGCGCGCAGCAGTCCTTGCTTCGCCATCGCCTTGAGCGCGTGGTACACCGACCCGGGCTTCGCGTTCGACCACTGGTGCGCGCCCCAGTACTCCAGGTCGGCGCGCACCTGGTAGCCGTGGGCGCGGCCGTGCTGGCGTACGGCACCGAGCACCAGGAGCCGGATCGTTGACATGCGTCCCAGACTATGGCCTGCCTGATCACCGGAACAGCACGCGTAGGCAATCCCCTACGTTTGACGCGTAGGGAAAACCCTACCTATCGTGGAGCGCATGACCACCATCACGCACGCCTCCTTCGTCACCCTCCCCGTCACGGACCAGGACCGCGCGCTGCGCTTCTACACGGACGTGCTCGGCTTCGAGGTCCGGGTCGACCGGGAGATGCCGCCGGGCCGCTGGCTCCAGGTCGCTCCGGCCGGGGCGCAGACCGTCTTCACGCTCTCCGGGCCCGGGATGGGCACTTTCGTGCCCGGTACGGCGCAGGGGATCATGTTGGTGACGACCGATGTCGACGCCGACTGCGCGCGACTGGCCGCGGCCGGGGTCGAGGTCACCGGACCCGACGAGCTGCCCTGGGGCCGGATGGCCGGCTTCCGCGACCCGGACGGCAACGGTCTGATGCTGATCACGGAGAAGGAAGGGCGCTGACCGCCATGCCACTCGCGCGCGCGAGCACACCCGAGTCCGCCGCCGGGCAGGACCGCGTCTTCGCCGCGCTCGCGAACGGCACCCGTCGCGAGGTCCTGCGCCTGCTGCGCGAGACGGGGCCGCAGCCGGTGCAGGCCATCGCCGACCGGTTCGACATGGCGCGCCCGAGCCTCTCGGAGCATCTCAAGGTGTTGCGGGAGGCCGGTCTGGTGAGCGAGGAGCGGGCCGGCCGGCAGCGCATCTACCGCCTGGAGGCCGCGCCGCTCGCCGACGTGCAGGACTGGCTGCACCCCTATGAGCGGTTCTGGCGGCAGAAGCTGAGGAGCCTCGGCGACGTGCTCGACGCCATGCCCGACGATGGCGCCTCATGAGCCCCGAGAACCCCAGCAGTCCCAGCGACCCCATTGATCCGGGCAGCTCCAGTGAGCCCGGCGGCCCCATTGATCCGGGCAGCTCCAATGAGTCCGGCGGCCCCATTGATCCGGGCAGCTCCAATGAGTCCGGCGGCCCCAGCGATCCCGACGACCTCGATGGGCACGACCTCACCACCATCACCGTCGACCACTTCTTCCCGCACCCGCCCGCCAAGGTGTGGCGCGCGCTGACGGAACCCGAGCTGATCGCCCGCTGGATGATGCCGGGCGGCGAGGACTTCCGGCTGCGCGTCGGACACCGGTACGCGATGACGTCCGTACCGCGGCCGAACACGAACTTCTCCGGAACCGTCGACGTCGAGGTCCTCTCCTACGAGGAGGAACGGATGCTCAGCGTCCGGTGGTCCGACCGCTCCCCCGCCAACTCGGCGGACTGGACGATCACTTGGAATCTGGAGCCGGAAGGGCGTGGGACGCGTCTCATCCTTGTGCACGAGGGATTCGACCCGGACGATCCCGCACAGCTGATCGCCCGGAAGATCATGGACGGTGGTTGGCGTTCGCATGTACTGCGGGCATGGGGGCAGGTGCTGGCGGAGCTGTAACCACGGGAACACCCGGCGTGCACGTGCATCTGCCCATGCAGCCGCATATGAACGCGGCTATGATCCTGGACAGTTGGGGCAGATGATCCCTGCTTTCACATCTGCCACAGGGTCAGTTCACCGTTACAGCACCACCGGGAGCGAACCGTGCATCACGTGTACAACGGCATGGCGGCCACGGAGCTGCACGGAGTGACCTGGCAGAAGAGCAGGCACAGCAACTCCCAGGGATCCTGCGTGGAGTTCGCGAAACTGCCCGGCGGCAGGGTGGCCATGCGCAACTCGAACTTCCCCGACGGACCCGCGCTCGTCTACACGCCGGCCGAGATAGAGGCCATGCTCCTGGGCGTGAAGGACGGGGAGTTCGACCACCTGACAGCCACGTGAGCCGGCGCACGGCCGCGCGATGAGCGCGCGGCGGACGACCCCTGGGGGTGGACGCGCGTAGAAAGCGCACCCGACTTCTTCAGAGCATGAAGAGCGCCCAGACCACCTTGCCGCTGAGGGTGCCGGCCAGCGGGTGCCAGCCCCAGCTGTCGCTGAACGAGTCGACGAGGAAGAGGCCGCGCCCCGACTCCGCCGAGAAGTCCTGGGTGCCCTCGCCGGCCTCCGGACTGTCGTTGCTGGGGTCGCGCACCGCGCACACCACACGTGAGGCCCAGCGCATCAGGTGCAGCCGCACCGGCGGGTCCTGGTCGTACGGGGTGTCGGCGGGGAGCGCGTGCCGCAGGGCGTTCGTCACCAGCTCGGAGACGACCAGGCAGATGTCGTCGAAGCGCTCGGGGACGTCCCAGTCGGAGAGCGTGCGGCGGGTGAACTCCCGTGCGCTGCGCACCGCTTCGTATCTCGCGGCCAGCGCGCACGAGGCGGCGCTGGAAACGGCCGAGGGATCGAGTGGGGGAAGGCCCTGCCTTAACGGCTCGAGCATGGTCGATCCATTCGTCCCCATGCGAGGCACTCCCCAGTTTCGCGTACGTAGCGAGCGGTGGTGGCGACCATCGTTCCGAATGCGTACAGGGGATGCAAGGGCAGATGCACGTGCACGCGCCCGACTTAGGCGTTCCAGTACCACTTCTTGACCATTTCTTCCTACGACTTCTTGCGCAGGGCTTTCGCGATCTCTCCCTTTCTGTAACCGAACGAGTACGGGCTGCGGCGTTTTAATGGCAGACTGCGGCCCTTGAACCGATGGGGAGGATGAAGAGACGTGACCGCTGGGGAGTCGAGCGGCTCGGTGGTGCGGCGCATTCTGCTGGGCTCGCAACTGAGGCGCCTGAGGGAATCGCGCGGCATCACACGAGAGGCCGCCGGCTACTCGATCCGCGCCTCCGAATCGAAGATCAGCCGCTTGGAGTTGGGACGGGTGAGCTTCAAGGCGAGGGACGTCGAGGATCTGCTGACGCTGTACGGGGTGAGCGACGACGCCGAACGCGAGGCGCTGCTCTCCCTCGTGAAAGAGGCCAACGTCGCGGGCTGGTGGCACAGTTACTCCGATGTGCTGCCCGGCTGGTTCCAGACGTACGTCGGCCTCGAAGGCGCCGCATCACTGATCCGGGGATACGAGGCGCAGTTCGTGCACGGCCTGTTGCAGACCGAGGCGTACGCGCACGCCGTCGTCGCGCAGGGCATGCGCGGGGCGGCCGTCGAGGACATCGACCGGCGGGTGACCCTGCGCCTCGCGCGGCAGAAGCTGCTCGTCTCCGAGCGGGCCCCCGACGTCCATATCATCCTGGACGAGGCCGCGTTGCGCCGGGTGCAGGGCGGGCCCGACGTGATGCGCGGACAGCTGGAGCACCTGATCGACGCGGCCGCGCTGCCGCACGTGACGCTCCAGATCATGCCGTTCAGCCACGGCTGGCACGCGGGCGAGTCGGGCACGTTCACCATTCTGACGTTCCCCGAGTCCGACCTCTCGGACGTCGTCTTCCTCGAACAGCTCACCAGCGCCCTCTACTTGGACAAACGCGAAGACGTCGCGCAGTACGAGAAGGCGATGGAGGACCTGCGGGAGCAATGCCCGTCCCCGGAGGACAGCCTGACACTGCTGCATCGCCTGCTGTCCGAATTCGCTTGAGTCACACGCCAGTTGATCGATCCCTTGCCGCAACTGACAGGTCACGGACGTACGATGACGTCTCATCAGGTGACCGGCGCTTCAGCAAGGGATTACCCCATGACCTCACAGTCCGCACACGCGTACTTCACGGAACTGGACCGGCAGTTCATCGACGGCTCATGGCGCCAGGGGCGCGGGTCGTGGGACATCATCGACTTCAACCCGTACAGCGGTGACAAGCTCGCCTCCATCACCATCGCCTCGGTCGACGAGGTCGACGAGGCGTACCGGGCCGCCGAGCGGGCGCAGAAGGACTGGGCGAAGACCAACGCGTACGCGCGCCGCGTCGTCTTCGAGAAGGCGCTGAGCCTGATCGAGGAGCGCGAGGAGGCGATAGCCGAGGCGATCGTCGACGAGCTCGGCGGCACCCGGGTCAAGGCCGGGTTCGAGCTGCACCTCGCCAAGGAGTTCCTGCGCGAGGCGGTCCAGCTGACACTGCGGCCGCAGGGGCGGATCATCCCCTCGCCCGTGGACGGCAAGGAGAACCGGGTCTACCGGGTGCCGGTGGGCGTGGTCGGCGTGATCTCGCCGTTCAACTTCCCGTTCCTGCTGTCGATCAAGTCCGTGGCCCCGGCGCTCGCGCTGGGCAACGCGGTCGTCCTCAAGCCGCACCAGAACACCCCGATCACCGGTGGCTCGCTGGTCGCGAAGATCTTCGAGGACGCGGGGCTGCCGGCCGGACTCCTCAACGTCGTCATCACGGACATCGCCGAGATCGGCGACGCCCTGCTCACGCACCCCGTGCCGAAGGTCATCTCGTTCACCGGCTCCGACAAGATCGGCCAGCACGTCGCCACGGTCTGCGCCTCGCAGTTCAAGCACGCGGTGCTCGAACTCGGCGGCAACAGCGCCCTGACCGTGCTCGACGACGCCGACATCGACTACGCGGTCGACGCGGCGGTCTTCAGCCGGTACGTGCACCAGGGCCAGGTCTGCATGGCCGCGAACCGGATCCTGGTGGACCGCAAGGTCGAGAAGGAGTTCACGGAGAAGTTCGTCGCGAAGGTCAGGACGCTGCGCGCCGGTGACCCGCGCGACCCGTCGACCGTCATCGGTCCCGTCATCAACTCGGCGCAGGCGGAGGCGATCACGGGCGTCGTCGAGCAGGCCGTCGCGGAGGGCGCGACCGCTCTGGTCCGGGGCGCGGTGGACGGGAACCTGGTGGAGCCGGTCGTCCTGACCGGGATCCCGGCCGACTCGTCCGTGCTGCGCCAGGAGATCTTCGGCCCGGTCGCGATCCTCATCCCGTTCGACGGGGACGACGAGGCCGTACGGATCGCGAACGACACCCCGTACGGGCTCAGCGGGGCCGTGCACACGGGCGACGTGGAGCGGGGTGTGGCGTTCGCCCATCAGATCGACACGGGCATGATCCACGTGAACGACGGGACCGTGCACGACGAGCCGCTCGTCGCGTTCGGCGGCGAGAAGCGCTCGGGTCTCGGGCGCCTGAACGGCGAGGCCACGGTGGAGGCCTTCACCACGCAGAAGTGGATCTCGGTGCAGCACGGGCGCTCGCGGTTCCCGTTCTGACCACGAAACCGCTCGTCGACGGTCACGCCTCCAGGAAGGCGTCGAAGGCGGGCGTCGTCTTGAGCCGCTGCCAGGCGTCGCGGCCCGAGGCGTACTCGGCGTCCGTCAACAGGCAGGAGTTCAGGACCAGTTCGAGGCCGTCGCGGTCCAGTCCCGGTGAGGTGAACACCAGATGCTGGCAGCAGTCGCCGTGCTCGGGGTGCCAGTCGAGCGCGGCGGCGGCGCGGCGCATCGGCGGGACCGACTCCCACGCGGCGTCGGGCAGGGCGCGGAGCCACGGGCCCGCGCTCTCCACGCACAGGGCGCCCCCGGCCGCGTCCCAGTGCAGGAGCGTGTCCGGGCGGTCGGCGAGCCAGAAGCGGCCGCGACTGCGGGCGGCGGCGCAGGTGAGGTCCTCCAGGGCGGCGTAGAGCCGCTCGGGGTGGAACGGGCGGCGCGCGTGCCAGACCATCGTGGAGACTCCGGCCTCGTCCGCGTCGATGGGCAGCAGGGCGCAGGCCGGGTGCTGGGCGGCGGCCGCCGCCTCCACGTCGAAGCCGCCGGTCAGCGCGGCCGCCGCCAGCGCGCCGCTGCCCAGGGTCACCTGATGGGCGGTCGGGTGCAGCTGGGCGAGCAGCGCGCGGTCCTCGTCGTCGGCCCGGTCCGAGTCCGCGACGGCGAGCACCGGCGCGTACTCCAGCTGGCGCGCCCAGGTGTCGGCGACGGTGCGCCGGTCGGAGGCGGCCGCGGCGAGGCCGACGTCCCTGAGGTCGTCGCCGTTGCCGAGGCAGGGCAGGAGCAGCGCCGGGTCGACCGCGGTGATCACGGTGGAGAGCGGCAGGTGCGCGCCGCCGTGGCCGGTCACGACCTCCGCCATCGCCTTGGGCTCGACGGAGTCCCAGAGCTCCACGACGGCGAGCCGGGTGAGGCCCGCGTCGGCGAGGCGCTCCAGCTCCGGGACGAGATCCTCGCGCAGGGCGCAGCAGGCGCAGTCGTTGATCAGTGGCGCCTCGCCGGTGGCGAGGATCCCGGTGGCGTCGCGCACGGTCCGTACGACGGTGCCCCGCACGGCGGTGGAGAGGTCGTGGTGGAGCGCGACGCTGCCGGGGACGGACGTGAGCAGCTCGTCGACGGCGGCCCGCCGCGCATCCGCGTGCAGGCCGCCGACGATCACGACGGGCAGTCGGTTCACCGCCCGGACCGCTTGCCGAACCGGCGCTCGAAGCGCTCGACGCGGCCCGCGGTGTCCAGAACCCGCTGGTTGCCGGTGTAGAAGGGGTGGCTGACGTCGGAGATCTCGACGTCGACGACGGGGTACGTGTGCCCGTCCGCCCACTCGACCGTCTTCTCGCTCGTCATCGTCGAGCGGGTCAGGAAGGCGTGGTTCGCGGCGCGGTCCCGGAAGACCACCGGGCCGTACGTGGGGTGGATGCCGTTCTTCATGAAGGTCAGCGCTCCTCTCGGAAGTCGACGTGGCGGCCCGCTACGGGGTCGTACTTGCGCAGGGTCATGCGGTCGGGGTCACTGCGGCGGTTCTTGCGCGTCACGTACGTGAAGCCGGTCCCCGCGGTGGACCTGAGTTTGATCACCGGTCGGAGTTCGTTGCGTGCCATGTGGCTAGTATATGAAAATGGCTGTCGTTTTCAATAGGGATCCGGCCGCCACTGATGAGAGGTGCATCACCACCATGTCCGCGCACTGCATGCTGACCGGGGCCTCCCCCGGCTTCGGAAACTCCATCTCCCACTCGCACCGGCGCACCGCGCGCCGCTTCGACCCGAACGTCCAGCGCAAGCGGTACTGGCTGCCGAGCGAGGGCCGGTACGTACGGCTGCGGCTGAGCGCGAAGGGGATCAGGACGGTCGACGCCATCGGCGTCGAGGCGGCCGTCGCCCGGATCCGGGCACGCGGGGTGCGGATCTGATGGCGAAGCAGAGCAAGATCGCGAAGAACGAGCGGCGCCGCGCGACCGTCGCCCGGTACGCCGCACGGCGGGCCGAGCTGAAGGAGATCATCCGGCGGTCCGACAGCTCGGCAAACGAACGCGCCGCGGCCCAGCGCGAGGTGGCGCGGCAGCCGCGCGACGCGAGCGCGACCCGCGTACGGAACAGGGACGGTGTGGACGGGCGGCCGCGCGGATATCTGCGGACGTTCGGACTGTCGAGGGTCAGGGTGCGTGAGCAAGCGCACGCCGGATTCCTGCCGGGGGTACGCAAGTCGTCCTGGTGACTGCTGGTAACTTGCGGGGCGTTTTCCGGCACCGCTGCCGGGGCCGTGCCCGTTCGGCAGGCCGCAGGGTCGTAACCGCAGTGACGTAGGGGGAAGTTGTGCGCATCAGGAACGTACGGGTCGTCGCGGGAGTCGCCGCTCTCGTGGCCGCGCTGGCGGTCAGCGGCTGTAGCGGTGACGACGGTGGCGGTGACGGGGACAGTGGCGGCGGCGGTCAGGACACGGCCTCGGCGAGTGCGTCCTCGGCCGCGCCCGACGGCGGGTCCGCCGGGTCCGCCGGGTCCGCGAAGGACGCCGAGGGGATCTGGAGCGCCACCACCGACGGGCAGGCCGTCGTCCTCGTCATCGGCGGCAAGCAGGCGTCGCTGAGCACGGGCGACGGACATCTGTGCACCGGCGGCGTCGCCGACACGGGCAAGCTGACGCTCAACCTGAAGTGCGCGGACGGGGACACCGACCGCGGCACGGGCACGATCGAGTCCAACGACGGGACGAAGATGACGGTGTCCTGGGACGCCGGGGCGAAGGACACGTTCACGAAGTCGAAGGACGGAAAGCTCCCGACCGACCTGCCGACGGGCCTGCCGAGCGGACTCCCGACCGGCTGACCCGCGCCCGGTCCCTAGGGGGCGGGCGGCTGTGGGCCGGGGGGTGTCTCCGGGGCGCGCGGCGCTTTCGGCTCGGGTGGTGGCTGCGGCTCGGGCGGTGGCTCGGGCGACGGCTGCGGCTGCGGATCCGGTTCGCGTCGCGGCTCCGGTTCGGGCTCGGGCTCGGGCTCGGGCTCGGGCGGCTTGACCGTCATCGGCGGTACGTCGTGGTCGAGGGCGTCGGAGAGGTCTTCGAGGGCGTCGAGGAGCAGTCCGGCGCCGCGGCGCACGACCCGGTCGGGCACGCCCTCGCCGTCCCAGGCATCCAGGGCCTCGCGGACCGGCTTCCAGCGCGGGACGCGGCGTTCGCGCAGGGCGCGGGCGCCGTCCGCCGTCGCGGTGCGCAGAGCCTCGGCGAGCGCCGCGGCCGCCGGGACGGGCGTGGCGCCGCGCTCGGGCAGGTGCGCCTCCATCAGCATCGCGACCCGGCCCAGGTGGTGCAGGGCGTCGGCGGCGTCATCGGCCGCGGTGCGGGACAGGCCACGATGGCGTACGGGTTCGGTCTTGGCCCGCGCCACGGCCTCCAACCAGGCGATATGGGTGTTGCGGGCCTTCAGCAGAGCCTCACGGACGTCCGGGCACGCCTTGCCGTCGGGGTGGGCGTAGTGGCCGACGACCGCGGCCGCGTACTCGCCGAGCGCGGCCAGCCAGTCGGCGAGGCGGGTGCGCAGGCGCGGGGTCTCCCACGCCGGGTACAGCGCGTACGAGAGCGTCGCGAGCAGCCCGCCGACGAGAGTGAGGACGACGCGCTCGGGAACCGTCTGACCCCACTCCTCGCCGCCCATGCCGAGCAGGAACACGACGTACATGGCGACACAGGCCTGCGCCGCGAGCTGGCCCGTGCGCATGAGCAGGTACATCAGGCCCGCGCAGCAGACGGCGAGGACGGCCGACAACTGCGTTCCCGGATCGGCGAGTTGGACGACCGCCGTGGCCAGCGTGACACCGACGAGGGTGCCGCCGAAACGGGCCACCGCCCGGGAGTACGTCTGCGAGAAGTCGGGGCGCATGACCATCACGGCGGACATCGGCGCCCAGTAGCCGTGGCCCAGCGGCAGGGCGTTGCCGATGAGGTAGCCCGCCACGGCGACGGTGCTGACGCGGGTGGCGTGGCGCAGGATCGGCGAACCGGGGGTGGCCTCTTTGCGGATCGCTCGCGCGGCGGCCGGGAGGAGCTGGACGAGGGTGGGGCGGCGCAGGGGCTTCGCCTGGGGGTGGGCGGTGGGGTCTGTTGGTCGGGCGGTGGGGTCTGTTGGTCGAGGGGTGGGACCGCTTGATCGAGGGGTGGGGTCGGTTGGCCGAGGGGTGGGGCTGTGGTCGGCGTGGGTTCGTCCAGGGGCGGGGCCGAGGTCGGGGCCGGGGTCGAGGCCGAGTTCAGGTTCGGGGCCTGTGTGGGGCCGTCCGGGTTCGGGGTCGGGGCCTGGCCGTCCGTGGTCCGGGCCGGGGTCGGTGCGGCGCCGTCCGGAGGTGTCGTGTGCCTGCGGCGGAAGGGGTGGGTCCACGGGGCGGTCGGCGTCGTCGTCTGGTCGCCGCCCGCCGTCTCCACCACGTCCCGAAGCAGCGAGCCGAGGCGTTTCGCCGCCCGCGCCGGCGGGCCCGCGAGGATCGCCCCCGTGTCCGGGGTGCGGAACGCGGCGATCGCGCCCGACGGGATCACGACCGGCGTGCCGTGCCGGATCGCGCGGGCCGCCGCGTCGAGGATCGAGCCCGCCGCGGCGAGGAGTTCACGGACCCGGTCGCGTTCCGGGCCGTCGGCGGGGCGCCCACCGCCGGGTCGGCGAGGAGGCGAGGACCGGCCGGATGCGCTCGGCGAGACCGCGGGCGCCGTGCAGCTGGGCGGGGCGGGTGCGGGCCTGGCGCGGGGTGAGCGCGGCGGCGCTGCGGGCCAGCATCAGCGGCTGCGGGTCGAACGGGGCGACCGGGTCGTGCCGCAGCCGCCGCGCGTAGTCGGCCTCGGCGGCGAGCGCGTCGGCGAGGGCGTCGCGGTGCGCTCCCCATCGCCGTACGGGGAAGAGGATCACCAGCGCCGCCTGGACCAGGCCGCCGAACGCCATCATCGCCGCGTGTCCCGCCGCCTGCGCGACCGACGTCGGCAGGGTGATGGTCACCAGCATCATCGCGACGTTCGACGAGGCGATGATGCCGATCGTCGGGCCCGCAGCCCAGGCCAGGCCCGCCATGAACGTCCAGACCGCGAGCAGCGGCAGGAAGAGGAAGAGGTGCGAGCCGGTGAGGTAGCCCAGGAACGTGGAGACACCGAGGCTCGCGCCGGACGCGAGGGCCAGTTCGGGGCGGGGCCGCCAGCTGCGCTGGAACGTGGCGATCGCCGCCTGGTACGCGCCGAACGCCGAACCCGCCGCCACAGCCGGGCCGAACAGCGTCAGGCTGACCGTGATCACGATCGCGAGCCCGGCGGCGCCGCGCAGGGCGATCAAGGGTTCCAGACGTTTGCGCTCGACCGTCAGGCCCGAGCGCGTGGTGTCCTTCAGCGCCCGGAACCAGCTCACCCCGCCAGAATACGGTCATAAACCAACAAACAGGACGCTCAGCCCTCGTCGCGGAGCACCAGATCGAGCAGGCCCGGGAAGCGTTCGCCGAACTCCTCCTCACGCAGCCGGTTGAAGCGGCGCGCCCCCGCGTCCTTCTGCTCCAGGAGGCCGGCCTCGCGCAGTACCGCGAAGTGCCGGCTCAGCGTGGCCTTGGTGACGGGCACGTCGAAGGTGCCACAGGTCCGCTGCCAGGGGCCGGACGCGGCGAGTTCCCGTACGAGAGTGCGGCGGACGGGGTCCGCGAGGGCGAGCAGGGCGGCTTCCAGGGACACCTCACGGGGGTGGACGTGGACCGGGGCCGCGCGGTGGCCCGCGGATGCGGGGGCGGCGGACGCGGGGGCGGCGGACACGGGGGCGGCGGACACGGGGGCGGCGGTCTCTTTGGCCGTCATCCGGGGCTTCCCTTCGGGGTGTCGTGCGGGGTGGATCTCGCAGAGCGGAGCGGATCGGAGCGAATCAGATCGGATCGGATCGGGGGCCTTGCGGGGCGGATCGAGGGATCCTGCGGGGCGGATCGGGTGGATCTTGCGGGGTGTTCGATGCCGTGCGTACACTCCGGCAGTAGGTGTTCGTCACGCGTCGAACACCTCCATCTTACCGCCTGCCGTCTTGCCGCTTGCCGTCCTTGCCGGCTTGCCGTCCCGCCGCTTTCCGCTTTCCGCTTTCCGCTTGCCGCCTGTCGCCTGCCGCCTGCCGTCTCACCGTCCTACGGAGGAGCCCGCCATGCCGTCGTCCCCGCAGTCACCCGTCCGCGTCGGCATCGTCGGCCTCTCCGCCCGGCGCGGCTGGGCCTCCCTGGGGCACCTGCCCGCGCTGCGACAACTGGACGGCTTCGAGGTGCGCGCGCTCTCCGCGAGCAGCGCCGAGTCCGCGCGGCGGGCCGCCGAGACGTACGGCGTCCCGCACTCCTTCGGCACGGCCGCCGAACTGGCCGCGTCCGACGAGGTCGACCTCGTCGTCGTCACCGTCAAGGTGCCCGACCACCGGGAGATCATCGAGGCCGCCCTGGCCGAGGGGAAGGCCGTGTTCTCCGAGTGGCCGCTGGGCACCGGGCTCGCCGAGGCCGAGGAGCTGACCGCGCTCGCCGCCGGGCGCGGGCTGCGCACCTTCACCGGGCTCCAGGCGCGCTCCGCACCCGTCGTGCGGTACCTGCGCGATCTGGTCGCCGACGGGTATGTCGGCGAGGTCCTCTCCACGAGCCTGGTGGCGTCCGGGCGGGGCTGGGGCGCGGACTTCCCGGAAGGCGCCGCCTACCTCCTCGACCGGGCGACGGGCGCCAACATGCTCACCATTCCGTTCGGGCACACCCTGGACGGCCTGACGTCGGTCCTCGGGGACGTCGAGACCGTCAGCGCGGTCACCGCCACCCGGCGCCGCGAACTCAAGGACCGCACCGGCACCGTCCACCGACCGGACGTCGCCGACCAGATCGTGCTCGGCGGGGTGCTCACCTCCGGCGCGGTCGCCTCCGTGCACTACCGGGGCGGCATGTCGCGCGGCACGAACTTCCAGTGGGAGATCAACGGCACCGACGGCGACCTGATCGTCACCGGCGACCACGGCCACCTCCAGATGGGCGAGTACACGATCGCCGGGGCGAACGCCTCCTCCGGCGCCGAGCTCACTCAACTCCCCGTCCCTGATCGGTACTTCGACCCGGCGCTGGAGGCCGTGCGCGGCACCCAGGCGTACAACGTGGGTGCCGCCTACGCCCAGATCCGCCGCGATCTGGCGGACGGCACCTCCGTGGTGCCGGACTTCGCGCACGCCACCCGGCACCACCGCCTGCTCGACCGCATCGAGCGCGCGACAGTCTGAGCACCCCGCACCCTTCCGGACTCCGCCCAGCGAGGGATCAGGGGACCACGGGCTCGCGGACTCACGCACTCACCGGATCACGCACTCACGCACTCACGGGCTCACGGGCTCACGGGCTCACGGGCTCACGGGCTCACGGGCTCAGGAGATCAGGAGCTTCTCAGCCGTGCCTGCCCCTCGGTCGAGGTTCCCGCCCCTCGGCCGAGGCGGGCCCGCTGCGCCGCAGCGGTGCCCTCGTCCCAGCCCGCCCCGTCCGTGACGCCCCTCATCCGCGTCGTCACCGTCTCGGGAAACATCTCCTCGGCCCGGTCCGTCACCGCGACATCGCGAGCCACGAGGACCGGCAGCAACTCCCCTGCCGCGCCCGTCACTTCACCGGACACCTCGGCGAGCCGGGCGCCGACCCGATGGGCGTACGCGGCGAGGAACGACTGCCGGAACGTCTTCGTACGCTTCCTGCCGCCCGCCCGCTGCTCCGCCTCGGCCCGCGTCATCGCGGCGTCGCCCTGCACGAGAAGTGACGTATAGAGCAGTTCCACGACCTCCAGGTCGGACGCGAAGCCGACGACGGTCGAGAAGCCGAACGCGCTGTTCCACACGGCACGGCAACGGTTCGCCGTGGCGACGGCGTCGAGCAGCACCGCCTTCGCCGTCTCGTACGGGGCGTCGACGCCGATCCGGCACGCGGCCGGGGCGTCCTTCGCCTGCGCACGGGAGGCGAGCAGCGCCTCGTCGACCGCGTGCCGGGCCATCAGCTCCTGCGCCTTGGCGGTCAGCGCCTCGGCCTCCGGCGGATACCCCGTCGCCTCCGCCTTGGCGAGCAGCGCGCGGATCCGGGCGAGGGCGCGCGAATCGCCCGCCACGGGGGCGGTCACCGACTCGCCCGGCACCGGCCCGACCGGCTCGATCGGCGGCAGCCGCAGCAGCAGCCGGTACAGCTCCAGGGCGCGCGTCGCGGCGGAGAACCGGTCCGTGGGCGCGGGCGCCTCGTCCGGTACGTCGGCGAGCTGGGCGGCCCAGCGCGGCGGAAGGGTGTCGTAGCGGCCGGTCTCGGCGCGGATGAGCCGGGCGGCCAGGCGTACGTGCTCCGCGTCGAGCCCTTCCTCCCGTACGACCATGCGGATCACGTCGGCGGGCTGCCAGCCGCGCTCCCAGGCCCGGCGCACGAACTCCCGCCCCCGGGCGTCGAGTTCGGCGTCGGCGGACGGGTCGGCGGCGAGCAGGGAGGCGCCGGTGTCCACGCCCTGGGCGGCGGCTCTGACCGCCTTGGCCGCTTTGGCCCTCCCGGCCGCCTTCGCGGCTCCGGGGTCGCTGTCCGTGTACAGCGCGGCGGCAAAGGCGCGCTCGACCGTGCTCGTCATGTGCGGTCGGCCTCGTCCCAGGCCGCGCGGGACGCGGCGATGGCCGGCTTGTGCTCACGGGACCAGTCGGCGAGGCCCTTGATGAGGTGCGTGAGGCTGTGGCCCAGCTCCGTGAGCTCGTACTCGACCTGCGGCGGGACGGTCGCGTACACGGTCCGCTTCACCAGTCCGTCGCGCTCCAGACGGCGCACGGTCAGCGTCAGCATGCGCTGCGAGATGCCGGTCACGGCGCGCTGCAACTCCCTGAACCGGCGCACACCGGCGGCGAGTTCGACCACGACGAGCACCGACCACTTGTCGCCGAGCCGGTCGAGGACGTCCCGGATCCCGCAGTCGTCGTGATCCTCACAGGTGACGACGGGGTCCACCGCGTCCACGGGATGCACGGGATCCACGGGATCCACGGGGTCCACGGGGTCCACGGGGTCCACGGGGTCGACCTGGTCCGAGACGGCCGACGTGGTTACCCCGGTGTGCCCTACTGACATGAAAATGCCTCCTTACGCGGCCGCTCCCGCGCCCCCACGATGGTCTCAGCAAACGCAACACATTCCACGAGGGGGACCTTCCATGCTGCTGGTCACAGGCGCTTCCGGCGAACTGGGCACCTTGATCGCGGGGCGGCTCGCGGGCCGCGACGACGTGCTGCTCGGCACCCGCGCGCCGGGGGACGGCGGCGGGCGGCGGCGGATCGACTTCGACGACCCGCGATCACTGACGGAGGGCTTCGAGGGGGTGGACACCCTGCTGCTGATCTCGGCCGGTTACGGGGAGGACGACGTCGTCATCGCCCGGCACGACGCCGCGATCACCGCGGCCGAGAAGGCGGGCGTGCGGCACGTCGTCTACACGAGCCTGTCCGGCGACGGCGACCACCTGCCGTACGCGCTCGCCCACCGCTGGACCGAACGCCGCCTGCGCGAGTCCCCCACCCTGACCTGGACGGTGCTGCGCAACGGCCTCTACGCCGAACTGCTCGCCTTCCTCGCCGCACCCGACGCGGACGGCGTGATCAGCGCGCCGCTCGGCACGGGCCGGCTCGCGGCGGTGGCCCGCGCCGACCTCGCGGAGGTCGCGGCCCGGGTCGCCCTGGATCCGTCGGCACACGCGGGGCGCACATACGAGTTGGTCGGCGAAGTGCCTCTGGGCGGAGCGGAGTTGGCGGCGGCGACCAGATCTACGTACGCGCCCTCGGGGCTAACCGAGCCGGAGCCCTCCGACCTCCCTCGGCCCGCCGGTGCTGCCGCCCCCGACGGCCGTCCTCGGTCTGCCGCTGCCGCCGGTCTCGCCGAGGCCCGTGCCCGGCTCGCCGCATCCGGCGCCCTGCCGTTCCAGGTGCCGATGCTGGTGGGCACGTACTCGGCGATCGCGGCGGGCTTCATGGACGGTTCGGGGATCGCGGCGGCCGAGCGGTCGGCGCTGCGCGAGCTGCTCGCCCGGGAGCCCCGCCCGGCGATCGCCGCCTACACGGAGGCCCTCGCCCGCTGACACACAACTCCCTTTCCACAGGCGGCGGTTCGGGCCCGTACGCGATCCGATGCCGGCGCGAGCAGCGCGGGCACCAGGAGGTACGGGCCACAGAACAACAGCACCCGCACGAACGCCGCGGCCCCACCGCTGTCCGGCCGCCGCGCGCCCAGCGCCGCGAACACCAGAGCCACCGGCAGGCTCACCGCAACGAGCACCTCCCAGGCGAGGACGGACGCGGGCCCGGCCACGTCCGCCGCCGTCGACGCGAGGGTCAGCGCGACGGTCGACCTCGCCGCGCTCGACCGCCGCGTCCAGGCGCTGATCTTCCTCCAGATCCGCCCGCTGAGCCGCGAAGTCATGGAGAGCACCAAGAGTTACGTGGCCGGGCTCCCGGAAGTGCTCACGGTGTACGTCGTCGCGGGCGGCGACGACCTCGTGGCGCACGTGGCCGTGCGGGACGTGGAACAGCTCCACGCCCTCCTCATGGACCGGTTCAGTCCACGCCGCGAAGTCGTCACGTTCCGCAGTTCGATCATCTACCAGCACGTGAGCGCGCCGGTGGTGACACCTCTCAGCTGAGAGCACCGGCCATCAACTTCGCCGCTTCAGCGACGAGTTGACTGTCCGCCGCCGCGCCCTCGCCCGGCTTGGTGGTGAGCACGGACAGCACGACGGGGTCGGTACGGTCACCGCGGCCGGAGGAGCGATGACCGTACGGGGGCGCGCCGGGCTTCCAGGCGATACCGACGTCGTTCGCCGTGCCGTACGAACCCGTGCCGGTCTTGTCGCCGAGGACCCAGTCGTCGGGCAGCCCGGCACGGAACCGTTCGCCGCTCGTGGTGTTCCCGAGCAGCCAACCGGTCAGCCGCGCACGGTCCTCGGGCTCCAGCACCCGGCCGAGCACGAGACGCGCGTACGTCGTGCCGATGGCGCGCGGGGTGGTGGTGTCGGTGACCCGGTCCGGCTCGGCGGAGTTCAGCTCGGGCTCCCAGCGGTCGAGCCGGGTCACGCGGTCACCGGTCGAACGGGCGAAGCGGGTGACGGCGGTGGGTCCGCCGAGCGCGCGCAGGAGCAGGTTCGCTGCGGTGTTGTCGCTGTAGGAGACGGCGGCGGCACACAGCTCGGCGACCGTCATGCCGTGCTTGAGGTTCTCCTTCTCACCGGTGACGGGCGCGCCGCCCGACCGGTCGATGTCGGCCTGCGTGTACCGGACGCGCCGCGCGAGGAACTCCCCGCGCCGGTCCAGGTCCCGCAACACGGCCGCGACGGCCAGCGTCTTGAAGGTGGAACACAGGGGGAACCGCTCGTCGGCCCGGTACCGAACGGCCACCCCGGTCCGCACGTCGTACCCGAACACCCCGAGCCGGGCACCGTGCCGCCGCTCCAGGGCGGCGAAACGGTCGGCAACGTCGATGGAGAAGGCGTCGGAGACGGCGTCGGACGCCCCCGCTGAAGTGGAAGGAGAAGCCGCGCGGGCGGAGGCCCCGGATCCGACGACCAGGGTCCCGGTGAGGGCGGCGGCCCCGCTGAGTAAGCGACGACGATGCAGGTGCACGACAGACCTCTCGTTCCGTACGGGCGCCAGGAACGACGCGATCACCCACGATGCACGGCCGTCCACCCCCGCACAACGATCTCCGACAGCGGCGAGGCGAACCGAGACCGCCCCGACGGCCCCGCGCTGCTCTGCTCTGTGCTGTTCTGCTCCGTGCTGTTCTGCTCCGCTCTGTTCCAGATGCCGCCGCAGGCCAACCCTGCAAGGCTCGTCCCCATGAGAGTGGCTCTGGCACAGACCGACTGCGCGCTGGGTGACGTCGACGCGAACCTCGCCACGGCCCGCGACCAGCTCGACCAGGCCGCGGCCCAGAACGCAGACCTGGTCGTCTTCCCCGAGCTGAGCCTGCACGGCTACCACCTCGGCGCGCTGAACACGGACACGTCGATCGCCGCCGACGACCCCCGCCTGCTCGCCCTGACGACGCCGGACTCCGGCCCCGACGTCCTGGTCGGCTTCCACGAGCACACCAGCCTGCGCGCCTACAACACCTCGGCCTACTACGCGGGCGGCGCCCTCCTCCACTCCCACCGCAAGCTGTACCTCCCGAACTACCTGGCCTGGGAGGAACGCAAGCACGTCAGCCCCGGCCAGCACCTGCGCGCCTACGACCTGCCCGGCGGACGGGGCCGCGCCGCGACCCTCGTCTGCAACGACGCCTGGCAACCGGTCCTGCCCTGGCTGGCGGTGCAGGACGGAGCCGAGGTCGTCGTCGTCCCCGCGAACAGCGCGGCCACGCTCGACCCGGAGGCCATGGACACGGGCCTGTACTGGGACACGCTGCTCGCGTACACGGCGAAGATGCTCCAGTGCTGGGTCGTCTTCGTGAACCGGGTCGGCAACGAGAACGGCGCCTCCTTCTGGGGCGGCTCCCGCGTCGTCGACCCGCGTGGCACGGTCGTCGCCCAGGCCCCCCAGTGGGAGCCGGGCCTGGTCACGGTCGACATCGACGTCCACGAGGCCCGCCGACAGCGCCGAGCGGTCCCCCTGGTGGCAGAGGCCCGACTCGGCCTGATCGACCGAGAGGTCCGCCGCCTGATCGACGAGGGCGGCGACAGCTGAAACGCCCCCGGCCCCAGGATCAGCCCCGACGCCGGCCTCGACGCCAGGCGAGGCGCCGGGACCGGTCGAGGTGCCGGGACCGGTCGAGGCGCCGGGGCCGGTCCGGGTGCCAGGCCCGGTTGGAGTGCCGGACCCGGTCCGGGTGCCAGGCCCGGTTGGGGTGCCGGGCTGGATGCCGGTCTTGATGTGACGGCCGGTGCCAGCCTCCACGCCAGTGCCGACGTGCGGGCCGATGCGTGCCGCGACCTCAGTGCCGACGTGCGGGCCGATGCGTGCCGCAATCTCAGGGCCGGTATCCGTACCGACACCGACACCGACACCGACCTCGACCCCAGCCCTAGCCCCAGCCCCAGCCCCAGCCCCAGCCTCAAAGCCAATGTCAGTGCCGAATGTGACACTCGGCCATGTGAACGAACGCTGGGCCCTGGCCCCCACCGAGCACGGCGGCGCCGACCTCGTGCCGCTGGGCCCGGACGGCCTGCCCACCGGCCCCGTCGTCCGCGAGAACGACCTGGCCGAAGCCGTCCGCACCCGCCCCGACACCACCCGCTGGGTGTGGCGCGAGACGCACGCCGTCTACCCCCGGCTGCTTGCCGCCGGGATCACCGTCCCGCGCTGCTACGACATCGAAGCCGCCGAGAACCTCCTCATCGCCCACGAAGGCCGGCACGGCGAACCCCGCTCCGCCGCGGCCGCCCTGGCCCGACTCCGCGGTGGCCCCGTCCCTCCGGACCCCCCGCCCCGCGTCGCCGCCCCCGGCTCCCAGTCCTCCCTCTTCGAACCGCGCCCACCCGTCGACGTACCGCTGACCGACCTCGTCGAGGTCTACGTCGACCAACAGCGCCGCCACGACGCGACCGGCCTGCCCGACCGCCTTCGACTGCTCACCGCGTCCGAGTCGGCGGGCATGCTCGTGGCCGCCGAGATGAACGCCGCGGGCCTCCCGTGGCGCGCCGACGTCCACCGTGCCCTCCTCCAGGAACTGCTCGGCGACCGGTACGCGGGCGGCGGCGAACCCCGACGCCTCGCCGAACTGGCGGACGAGGTCTCCACCGCCTTCGGCCGCCGGGTCCGGCCCGATCTCCCGGCGGACGTCGTGAAGGCGTTCGGCCAGGCCGGCATCAAGATCACATCGACTCGGCGATGGGCCCTGGAGTCCCTCGACCACCCGGCCGTCGCGCCCCTGATCGAGTACAAGAAGCTGTACCGGATCTACACGGCGCACGGCTGGTCCTGGCTCCAGGACTGGGTCAGGGACGGACGCTTCCGCCCCGAGTACCTCCCGGGCGGCAGCGTCTCGGGACGCTGGACGACGAACGGCGGGGGCGCACTTCAGATCCCCAAGGTCATCCGCCGCGCCGTGGTCGCCGACCCCGGCTGGCGCCTGGTCGTGGCCGACGCCGACCAGATGGAGCCGCGAGTCCTCGCCGCGATCTCCCGCGACCCGGCCTTCATGGAGGTCGCCGGCCAGGCCACCGACCTGTACCAGGCGATCTCCGACCGCGCCTTCTCCGGCGACCGCGACCAGGCCAAACTCGCCGTCCTCGGCGCCATATACGGGCAGACCTCCGGTGACGGCCTGAAGAACCTGGCCCTGCTCCGCCGCCGCTTCCCCCGAGCCGTCGCCTACGTCGACGAGGCGGCCCGCGCCGGTGAGGAGGGCCGGCTCGTACGCACCTGGCTCGGCCGCACCTGCCCGCCCGCCGTCAGCGCCGCCGACCAGGACTTCGGCGAGGCCGGCCTCCCTCAGGACGAGGCCGAACCCCAGTCCCCCGACGGCTCCGGCAGCTCCGGCCCCGGCGGCTCAGGCACCGCCGGCGGCGAATCCCCGTACGGCTACGCCTCCTCGAACTCCCGCGCCCGCGGCCGCTTCACCCGGAACTTCGTCGTGCAGGGAAGCGCCGCCGACTGGGCCCTGCTGATGCTCGCCGCGCTGCGCCGCTCGCTCACGGACCTCTCGGCCGAGCTGGTGTTCTTCCAGCACGACGAGGTGATCGTGCACTGCCCGGAGGAGGAGGCGTCCCAGGTGGCCGAGGCGATCCGCGAGGCCGCGGACCTCGCGGGACGCCTGACCTTCGGCGAGACGCCGACGCGGTTCCCGTTCACCGTGGCAGTCGTGGAGTGCTACGCCGATGCCAAGTGAACGAGGTCCAGCACCACGCCCGGCACCCGGCGCTCCCCCTCACACGACCGCTCCCCCTCCCGCTCCCTCTCACCCTCCCCTATGCGGGCCTACTTCCCCCGCCAGGATTCCGAGAGCGCTATCTTCCTCAACTCGGCCATCGTCAGGGCAGGTTCGGCCCGCGTCGCGTCCTTCACCTGCGAGCCGGAGTTGAACGCCGATATGACCACCCGGAACCCGTCCTCGGTCATGGTGTCGACGGTCCACTGCACCATGTTGGCGCCCCCCTTGTCGTCGCCGTTCCCCTTGCGTTTGCGCACCTTCGTGCCGTCGGGCAGGGTCTCGGTGTCCGCGTCGAAGAGCTCCCCGCCCTCATCGCTCATGCCGGGCTGCACATTGAGCTGGACGAGGCTCTTGCCCTTGCCGTCGTCGACGACGACATACACGTATTCGGACTCCTGCCCGCCCTCGCCGACCACCTTCGCGCGGTGCGGCAGCAGTGACTTGAGCGACTTCAGCAGTGTCGACTTCTCCGTGCCCTTGATGCTCGGCGGTGCGGCCGCCTCGGCGGGCGCCTCGCCGAGAGCGTCCATCACCGGCTGCCACTTGGCCGACGTGACCACACTCTTCAACTGAGCCGTGCTCAAGGGCGGTTGGGGCCGCGAGATGGCGGAATCCTTCTCCGTCGGCGCGTTCCACTCACTGACGCTGACGGTGTAGCCCTTCGGCGTCATGAGGTAGGCGTGCCACAGCTTGGTCTTCACGTGCAGGTCCGGGTACTCGTAACCGCGGTACAGCATCAGCCGCGATCCGTCGGCCAGCGTCTCGGCCGTGCACGAGTCGAAGTTCGTCATCGCCTTGTCGGGACAGGCCAGTTGCTCATCGGCCGTGACCCCGTCCGGATCCACGGACCCGACGCTCGCCGAGATCGCGGCGGCGCCCGGCCCGTCGTCGAACACGACCGTCGCCAGAGGCCCCAGCGGATCGGACGTCCCCCGCCCGTCCTGCCCGCTGACCTTGCCGGCCGGCAGCAGCCCTTCGAGGATCTTGATGACGTCGGCCTTGGAGACCGCAGGGCCGTCCCCGTGCGCGGCCTTCCCCTTTCCGTCGGGCTTCTCGCTCGCAGCGGGGGTCGGCTTCCCCGCGGCACCGCTCTGCCGGTCGGCGCCGCCGTCACCACCGATGGCGCCGGTGGCGTACGACGTACCGAATCCGACGAGTGCCAGCGCGGCCACACTGCCGGTCACCGCGCCCGCCCTCCTGCGCAGCAGCCGACGCCGACCGCGCAGGACACCCCCATCGACCATCGACCGCCCCTCGGCGGTGAACCCCTCTCCGGTGCGCCGCAGCGCCTCTTCGAGCCCGTCCTCGAACGCGTCCCGGCTGTCACCGTCCGCAGCGGACATCCCGACCACCCTTCTTCTCCAGCTGTATGTACGGCCAATAAGTACGGTCAACGGGCCGGAACCCGAACCGTCAGTGAGCCTCAAGAGGCCCATCCATGCGCCTTCAAGAGACCCGTCAGCAGGTCACCCGATGGCGCCCTCATCTGTGGGCCCCGAGAGACCCGTCAACGAACCCGTCCCACCCAACCGACAACCGACGACCGACGACGGACGACGGACGACGGGCGACGGGCGACGGGCGACGGGCGACGGGCGACGGTTCGACCAGGCCACCGCCCGATCAGCGACACCCTCGTCAGCGGCTTGGAGGCTGGCCCCGCCAACGCCAGGTCGCCACCCGTTCCGCTGGCTGGGCCTCCACCCCTGCCCCGTCTCTGTCCACGCGACAGTCACCGCCCCCCTCAATGTGCGGCGAACTCGCTGATCGAACCGCCCAGTTGCTCACGCAGCCGGGCGAGCGCGCGGGTGCTGCGCGTGCGCACCGCGGCCGAGCTGAGGTGCAGCACGTCCGCGGTCTCCTCGATCGACCGGTCCTCCCAGTAGCGCAGCACCACCACCGCTCTGTCTTTGGGCGGCAGTTGGCGCAGCGCGTCGAGCAGGGTCAACCGCAGGGTCGCGTCACCGGGGCCCGCGGCCGTCGCCTCCGGAAGCTCGTCGGAGGGCCGCTCGCCCGCGGACCGGCGGCGCTGATGCGCGAGGAAGGAACGTATGAGCACGGTCTGCGCGTACGCCGCGGGGTTGCTGAGCCGCGTCGTCCGCCGCCCCCACACGACGTACATCCGGCCCAAGGTCTCCTGGACCAGGTCCTCGGCCAGGTGCGTGTCACCACTGGTCAGCAGACACGCGGACCGGAACAACTGCCCGGCCCTGGCCTCGGCGAACTCACGAAACGCCCCCTCAAGCGACCGCCTCATCCGCGGCACCCTCCCCCTCGTTTCACCTACACCTGATAGATGCGGCGACCCCCGGGAAATGTTTCACGCCCCGCGGCCCGAAGGGACGACACGAGCCGGATCGAGGACGGGGTCAGCCCATGAAGAAGTCACGCGCCCCCGGCGAACTCCCCCGCAAGCAACACACCTTGACCACGCAACACCCCGACGCTGAAGTCCCACGCGGTCTCGCCCACCCCGAGTCCCGCGAAGCTCCCCAATGGCATGGTGAGCCCCATGAAATCGCACGACGAACTCTTGGGTGCCCTGTCCGGAATGCGGCGGGCGCGCATAGGCGGCCGCCGCGCCCCGCACAAGCCGCTGCTGGTGCTCTGGCTCCTGGGCCGGTTCGTCGCGACCGGCAGCACGGCGGTCACGTACGCGGAGGCCGAGGAGCCGGTAAGCCGGCTGATCAACGACTTCGGCCCCGCCGTCACGAGCCGGTCACGTGCGCGGGAGCGCGCGGCGATGCCGTTCGTCCACTTGGAGCGGAGCCTCTGGGACCTCCGGGATCGAGACGGAAGCGCGATCGGGCCGGATGCCCCGGAACGCGGCAACTGGCTGCGGACCAGAGCAGCCCATGGCCGGTTGCGCGGCGAAGTGGAGCAGTTGCTGTCGGCACCCGGAGCCCTGGCCGCCACGGCCCGCCTGCTGCTGGAACAGCACTTCACACCGGCGCTGGAACCGATCATCTGCAATGCCGTCGGCCTGGACCTCGCCGAACTCGACGACGACGCCTTCTGCCTCCCGGCCCAGGGGAAACGTCGCGCGCGGCGCGCCGGGTTCGCGGAGGAGGTGCTGCGCGCGTACGCGTACGCCTGCGCCGTCTGCGGTTACGACGGGGCGCTGGGGCGGAACCCCGCAGGACTCGAAGCCGCGCACGTCCAATGGCACACCCACGCGGGCCCCGACGAAGTGCGCAACGGACTGGCCCTGTGCTCCCTGCACCACACCCTCCTCGACCTGGGAGTACTCGGCCTCCTGCCCGACCTCCGCATCCAGGTGTCCCCTCTGTACGTGGCACGGAGCGCCGCCGGCCAGGCCATCGACGCCCTCCACGACCAGCCGCTGGCAAAGCCGCGACCCGGCCAGCCCGCCCTTGATGTGCGGTTCGTCGTCTGGCACGGGCGACAGGTCTTCAAGCGCCCTGGCGCGCAGGCCGCGTGAGGGGAAGTCCGCCCCACCGACTGTCGCGCGCTGCGATCACCCATTCCGTCGAGGATCAGGTCTCCGCCCTGCATCAGCCTCACACGGCCGGATGGTCGACCCCGTGGGGTGGTCGGGCAGGCCCGGTGCCAGTTCGTCAGCGGCGTAGATCTCCACGCCTGCCTTCGGGAAGCGGACATGCACCTGATCGAGGCCGTCAATCGCGACCACTTCGCCGATCAGATCCTCAGGATGCTCGCTCGCTCCTGCCGGAGTCACCCGATCGCCTACGACCCAGCGGTTCACGCGGCGACCCACAAACTGAGCCTCATCTGCCAGGGGAACAACCGGAGTGCGGGGCTCTCGTGCACAGGGTGCGGTGGGAAGGGTTCAGCCAGGCCGCGAGAGAAGTGGTGGAGCCAGGCGACCGTGGTCTGGTCGGGAGTGAACATCTGCGGTTGAGCCTCACATCAGGGCCAGTGGCCGGCGGACCGCCGGACCGCGCTCGGGACCGACGCCCCCTCCAGCGTGTGACGGTGAGCGCACTCACGCACGGACTCGGCACAGGAAAAGACGACCACGGCCGGTCAGCCCAACAATCTGCTGATCACTCATCGTGGTGGTCCGCTCTTCGACGGAGAACCTCGGACCAGCGCCTGGAGTTCCCGATCTCGGCACACACACTCCGCCGAAAAGGGAACCGCTCATGGCCATGCGTTCCACAGTCCGAACGATCGCAACTCTTGCTGCGACCGCGGCACTCGCCGTCTTACCTCCATCAGCAGCACATGCCAGCGCCATCGGGTCCACTCCCGTCGCCACCTTCGACTATCAAGTCGGAGGTGTCACCATGAAGATCCCGACCGGCTGCGTGTTCACCCACATCATCCGCGGCGGCGGAAAGAGCATCACGTACCAGAACGCCGGCGTCGACTGCGGCTTCGTCGGGGCCCTGAACAGCGGCTTCTGCAACTGGCGTATCGACTTCACGTACTCGGACACCAGCAACAGGACGTATCGCGCCTCCAGGGGCAGAACCCACACCGAGTGCAAGATCGACCCGATGCGGAACAACGCTCCGCAGAAACTCCCCCACTACGGCAAGGCGTGCGCTCACCTCGTCGTCAACGGCGTGCGGCGAGTCAGCCAGTGCCACCACATCACCAAGTGAGCCGCACATGACCCCCGAGACCACGTCCCAGGATCCCGCCCAAGAAGCGAAGCACCGCCGCATCGGCATCATCGCCTTTGCTGTGGGCGCCGCCGCCTCGCTCGCGTTCTTCGCCTTCTTCCCCGGCCTCCCCCACGTCATCGACTGGGGTGCCATCCTCATCTCCATCGCCGTCGGCGCTCTCACCCGCTGGGCCTGGCTCACCCGTACCCGAAGGAAGCGCACCGGCGTGGGGTAGATCGTCGTGGGCGCTCCCACCATCGATGCGGTTCCGCGCGCGGGCGCTCACCGAGCCAATGCGCACCGAGCCAACACTCATCGAGCCGGGCCCGGCGTTCAGACCGCAGCTGCACCGCCACAGGGTGGCCGTGCAGCTGCGCGGAGCGCGGATAACGGTGAAGGCTCGGGATCACGTCACCAGACAACAACCAATGCACCGATGCGGTCGAAAAGAAGGCCAAGCGAAGGATGCCCGAGGGAGCGGGCCGCCGAGTCGCTCCGCTCGCGCAAGCATTCTCACGGCATCCCCGTCGTGCGGCCCGGCACGCCGCAGGCATGAAAAAACCCCAGGTCACGGCGAGTGAGTCCTGGGGTTAATCCGAGCCGCCTTCGGGATTCGAACCCGAGACCTACGCATTACGAGTGCGTTGCTCTGGCCATCTGAGCTAAGGCGGCGCCGCCGCGCGCACCGGAGTGCGTCAGCAACGTCGCCAATCCTACACGCTCATCAGGGGTGGTCCGCACAGCCTTTATGACCAGCGGCGAACGGCGGTCACCCGTCACGAGCAGCGCTTTCCGTCCTTCGGCGGGGTGCCGTCGAGGAGGTAGGTGTCGATCGCCGAGTCGATGCAGTCACTGCCGCGGCCGTACGCCGTGTGGCCGTCGCCCTCGTACGTGAGCAGGTGGCCGGAGGAGAGCTGGTCGGCGAGGGACTCGGCCCACGGGTAGGGGGTCGCCGGGTCGCGGGTGGTGCCGACCACGACGATGGGGGCGGCGCCGTCGGCGGTGATGCGGTGGGCCTCGCCGGTCGGCTTCACCGGCCAGTGCGCGCAGTTCAGGGCGGACCAGGCGAGGCCGGCGCCGAAGACGGGGGACGCCTTCTCGAAGGAGGGCAGCGCGGCTTCGACCTCCTGCGGGGTGGTGAAGGACGGCGGCTGGTCGAGGCAGTTCACGGCGGCGTTCGCGAACATCAGGTTGGTGTACGTGCCGTCGGGGTCGCGCTCGTAGTAGCTGTCGGAGAGGGCGAGGAGCCCCGCGCCGTCCTTTTCCTTGATCGCGGCGGTGAGCGCCTCGCGCAGTTGCGGCCAGGCCCCTTCGTCGTACATCGCGGCGATCACGCCCGTGGTGGCGAGCGCCTCGCCGAGCTTGCGGCCGTCGGGGTCCCCGGCGGCCAGCGGCGTCTTGTCGAGCGCGGTGAAGAGCGCCTTGAGGCGTTCCCCCGCCTGGTCCGGGGTGCCGGTGCCGAGCGGGCAGTCGGAGCGGCCCACACAGTCCTTCGCGAACGACTGGAACGCCGTCTCGAACCCGGCCGTCTGCTGCCGGTTCAGCTCGCGCGCGTCGAGGGACGGGTCCATGGCACCGTCGAGCACGAGGCGTCCGACCCGATCCGGGTAGAGGCCGGCGTACGTCGCGCCGAGGAACGTGCCGTACGAGGCGCCCACGTAGTTCAGCTTCTCGTCGCCGATCGCCGCGCGGACGAGGTCCATGTCGCGGGCCGCCTCGATGGTGGAGACGTGCGGTAGGACCCGCTTGGACGTGGCGTCGCTCGTCTCGCAGCCGGTCGCGAACTTCTCGAAGGCCGCGCCGAGGGCCTTCTGCTCGCGGGTGTCGTCGGGGGTGACGTCGGTCTGCGTGTACGCGTCCATCTGCTTGCCGTCGAGGCAGGTGACGGGCGCGCTGCGGGCCACGCCGCGCGGGTCGACGGCGACCATGTCGTAGCGGGCGCGGACCTGCTCGGGGTAGCCGATGCCCGCGTACGACTGGAGGTAGCCGATCGCGGAACCGCCGGGGCCGCCCGGGTTGACGAGGAGCGAGCCGAGGCGCTTGCCGGGGCCCGTGGCCTTCTTGCGGGAGATGGCGAGGTCGATGTCGCCGCCCGACGGGCGGTCGTAGTCGAGCGGCGCCTTGAGGGTGGCGCACTCGAAGCCGGGCACGCCGCACTCGCGCCACTTCGGGGTCTGCCCGTAGTACGAGGTCAGCTCGGCCGGTGTCGCGTGGGGCAGCGCGGCGAGCGAGGCGTCGGCGGTGTTCGAACTCGCCGGAGCGCAGCCGGACATGCCGGTCAGCAGCAGCCCGGCGGCAGCGGCGAGCAGGGCGGGGCGAGGGTGGCGGAGAGGGAGGGAGTGGCGCCAGAAGTACATCGGGCGAGCGTAACGCTCCGCGAATGGGCCGTCACATTGAGTCGCGTCCCGCGTGGAGGCCCGCCCCCTACCCCGCCCGCAGTGCCACTGTCATCGCCTCGACCGCGAGCAGCGGCGTGACATTGCGGTCCAGGGCCACCCGGCACGCTCCGATCGCCTCGATCCGGCGCAGCGTCGACTCCGGCGACGAGGCGCGGGCGAGTCGCTCCAACGTGTCCTGTATATCCGTGTTCGCCAGCGCCACCCGCGATCCGAGCTGGAGCGCGAGGACGTCCCGGTACACGCCCGTGAGGTCGGTGAGGGCCAGGTCGAGGCTGTCGCGCTGCGAGCGTGTGCGGCGGCGCTTCTGTTTGTCCTCCAGGTCCTTCATCACGCCCGCCGTGCCGCGCGGCATCCGCCCTCCGGCGGTCGCGCCGAGCGCCGCCTTCAGCTCGTCGGTCTCCTTGGTGTCGTGCTCCTCGGCGATCTGCTTGGAGTCCTCGGCCGCCGCGTCCACCAGTTCCTGGGCCGCTTTGAGGCAGCCGCCGATGTCCTCGACGCGCAGCGGCACCTTCAGGACGGCCGCTCTGCGCTCCCGGGCGCGCGGGTCCGTGGCCAGCCGGCGGGCCCGGTCGATGTGGCCCTGCGTGGCGCGGGCGACCTGCGCGGCGACCTGCGGCTCGATGCCGTCACGCCGTACGAGCATGTCGGCGACGGCGTCGACGGCAGGGGTGGACAGGGTGAGCAGACGGCAGCGGGAGCGGATGGTCGGCAGCACGTCCTCCACGGAGGGCGCGCAGAGCAGCCAGACGGTGCGGGGGGCGGGTTCCTCGACGGCCTTGAGGACCGCGTTCGCCGATTTCTCGTTCAGCCGCTCCGCGTCCTCGACCAGGATCACCTGCCAGCGGCCGACCGCCGGTGCCGTGTACGACTTGCGGACGGTGTCACGCATGTCGGCCACGAGGATCTGCGCGCCGTCGGCGGCGATCGCCGAGACGTCCGCGTGCGTGCCGAGCAGCGCCGTGTGGCAGCCGTCGCAGAATCCGCAGCCGGGGGCTCCGCCGAGGGCTCTGTCCGGGGACACGCATTGCAGTGCGGCGGCGAAGGCGCGGGCCGCCGCGACCCGGCCCGCGCCCGGCGGTCCGGTGAACAGCCAGGCGTGCGTCATCGCTGATGCCGGGGGCGGCGGCGTGTCGGCGGCGGCCGCCGTCACCAGGGCGTCCGCGTCCCGCGCCGCCGCGTCCAGCGTCGCGACCACGCGCTCCTGACCGACCAGGTCGTCCCATACGGCCATGCGGCACCGCCCTTCCTCAAAGCTGTAGCCATTGTGCCGGGCTCCACTGACAACCCCGACGACCTGTGGACAACCCCGCCGCCCCGACCTGTCGGCAAGCCCTCCGGCAGACTCCCCTGCCAGGCCCCATCGAAAGCCCTCGCCGGACCCCCCGCCGGCCGGGCAACTCCCCGGCGACCCCCGCGACAGCCCCCGGGTGATCCCGCCGCGAACCTCCCGCAGGCCCCGGCGATCCCGCCCCCGAACTCCCGCCGGACCCCCGACGAACCTCCGACAAATCCCGCTGACAACCGCCGCCGACCGAGGTTGGATACGGCGATGACCGATCTCCGTATCGAAACCCTGACCGGCGACTCCGACGCCACGCTCCTCGCCGCCTGGCAGCTTCTGCACAACACGATCGTGCCGGTCGACTCCGCGTACCTCTCCCTCGAAGACGTACGCGAACGCGCGGGCCGCAACATCCTGGAGCTCGCCCATCTCGGCGACGAGCCGATCGGCTGCACCACGGTGCGGCCGCCCCGCGAGGGCACGGCCACGGTGATCTCCCGTGTGCTGCCCGCCCACCGCGGCCGGGGTCACGGCACCGCCCTGTACGAGCGCGCCCTGGCCAAGGCCCGCGCCCTGGGCGCAACGGCCGTCGAGACGGTCGTGCTTACCTCGAACACGGCCGGTCTGCGCTTCGCCGAGCGGGCGGGGTTCACGGTGGAGGTCGACCGCTACCGCCTCGACGGCGACACGGTGGACTGGGTGGAGCTGCGACTGGCCTGAGGGCCGACCGCGAGCGGCCTGAGCCGCCCGCCCCCGCCGACGGCCGCCGGTCACCAGTCACGGATCACCGGTCACCAGTCACCAGTCACCAGTCACGGATCACCGGTCACCGGTCACCGGTCACCAACCACCAACCACCAACCACCAACCGCTACCGCTACCGCTACCGCTACCGCGGCCTAACGCCGCCTGCCCCGCCGGTCGTCATCGTCGTCCACACCGCCGAGCAGCTCGTCCGCCAACGACGGCAGGTCGTCCAGCGGTGTCTCCTCCGCCCAGTCGGAGCGGGGGCGGCGCCGCGGCCGGCCCTCCTCGTCGACCTGCGGCAGCTCCGCCGTACGGTCGTTGGCCCCGTCCGGGCGCACCCGCGCGGGCCGCTCGTCGCGGAAGAAGCCCGGCGGCACCTTGTCCGCCGACTCGTCCGGAACCTGCGGCAGCACGGCGGTCTCGTCGGCAGCACCGGTGGGCGGCTTCGGCAGCACCGCGGTCTCCTCGGCGTCCCGCACGGGCGGCAGCACGGCCGTCTCCTCCGCCGCGGACGCCTCGGGAGCCGCCGGCGTACCGGAGGCGTGCGGCGGCTGCGGCCGCACGATCGGCGTGGGCACGGTGGTCTCGTTGTCCGGCACCGGCCTGTCCGCCGGGGCGTCGGACCGCGATTCGTCGCGCACCGGAGCGTCCGACACCGGCGGCTTCTGAAGATCCGCCTTACGGAACTGCCTCGTCGCGGTGTCCTGCGCCGCCGCGCTCGCCTGGGCGGCCAGCCGCCGCGCCTCCTCCGCGCGGAGCAACGCCTCCTCGGCCTTGCGCTGCTTCTCCAGGCGCCGCTCCTCGGCCTCGGCCCGGAGCCGCGCCTCCTCCTCGGCCTGCTTGCGGCGGCGCTCCTCCTCCGCCGCGCGCTGCTTCTCCTCGGCGAGCAGGCGGGCCCGCTCCTCCTCGGCCTTCTTGCGCGCCTCCTCGGCGCGCTGCCGGGCCTCTTCCGCCTGGCGCTCGGCCTCGATGCGCTGCGCCTCCTCCAGCTCGCGGCGCTGGCGCTCCTCCTCCTCGGCGCGGAGCTTGGCGAGCTGCTCCTGGCGCTCGCGCTCGATCCGCTCCTCCTCGGCCTTGCGGGCGGCCTCTTCCTCGGCCTTCCTGCGGGCCTCTTCCTCGGCGGCCTTCCTGGCTTCTTCCTGTGCCTTGATCTCGGCTTCGGAGAGCGGGAGCAGGATGTCGAGCCGGTGCCGGATCACAGTGGTGACGGCTTCCGGCTCCTGGCCCGCGTCCACGACGAGGTAGCGCCCGGGGTCGCCGGCGGCCAGCGTGAGGAAACCGGAGCGCACGCGCGTGTGGAACTCCAGCGGCTCCGACTCCAGCCGGTCCGGCGCCTCCGTGAAGCGCTCGCGGGCGGCTTCCGGATCGACGTCGAGCAGCACGGTCAGGTGCGGTACGAGACCGCTGGTCGCCCAGCGGTTGATGCGGGCGACCTCGACCGGGGAGAGGTCGCGGCCCGCGCCCTGGTAGGCGACGGACGAGTCGATGTAGCGGTCGGAGATGACGACGGCGCCCCGCTCCAGAGCGGGCCGTACGACGGTGTCGACGTGCTCGGCGCGGTCGGCCGCGTACAACAGCGCCTCCGCGCGGTGCGACAGACCGGCGCTCGACACGTCGAGCAGGATCGACCGCAGCCGCTTGCCGACCGGCGTCGCTCCCGGCTCGCGCGTGACGACGACCTCGTGGCCCTTGGCGCGGATCCACTCCGCGAGCGCCTGGGCCTGGGTCGACTTGCCGGCGCCGTCGCCGCCTTCGAGGGCGATGAAGAATCCGGTGGTGGCGGGGGCCTGCGCCGGGTCGTTCCCGCCGAGCAGCGCGTCCTTCAGGTCCTGGCGCAGCGGTACGCCGCTGCGGTCGTCGGCCTTGGCGAGGACGAGCGCGGCGACGGGCAGCAGCAGCGCGCCGACCAGCATCAGCGTGAACGCGGCGCCGCCGTGCGCGAAGACGAACTTGCCGTTCTCCAGGCGGTGCGGCCCGATCAGCGCGGCGAGGAGCGGCGCCAGCAGGGCGCCGAGCGCGACACAGACCCGTACGACGGCCTGGAGGTGCTCGGTGGTGCGGGCCCGCCGGTACTCCTCGGTCTCCTGGTCGAGCAGGGTGTGCCCGGTGTTGGCGGCGATGCCCGCGGCGACTCCGGAGAGCGCGACGACGAGGACGACGCTCGTCACGTCGGGCACCAGGCCCGCGGCGAGCAGTCCGATGCCGGTGAACGCGATGGCCAGCGCCAGGAGGCGGCGCCGGGACAGGGCCGGCAGCACGGTGGGCGCGGTGCGGATGCCGACGACGGTGCCGCCGGTCAGGCCGAGCACGAGCAGCCCGAAGGTCACCGGGCCGCCGCTGAGGTCCTTGGCGTGCAGTACGGAGACGGCGACGGCGGCGGAGATCGCCGCGGCGACGGCGCCGCAGGCGAGGACGAGCAGCGGGATCGCGCCCGTACGGCCCTTGTCGACACCGGTGCCGGTCTTCGGGCGGCGCAGCCCTTCGAGCGGCGACCGCGCGCGCGGCGTCTGCGTGCCGGGAAGTTCGAGGAAGAAGACGACGGACAGCGAGGCGGCGAAGAGCCCGGCGCCGACGTACGACGACAGCGCCACCTGGTGCTGCGCGAACCAGTCGACGCCCGCGCCGATCAGGTTCTGGACGAGCGTCACGACCACCAGGGCGGCCGCGGCCAGCGGGATCGCGACGAAGGAGGTCCGCAGCGAGAGCCTGCGCAGCGCGTCCATGTGGTCCGGCAGCGGCCGCACGGCCGCGCCCTCCAGGGGTGGCGCGGGCAGCAGCGCGGGCGCCGCGCTCTCCTTGGCGACCGTCCAGAACCGCTCGGCGACCCCGGCGACGAACGCCGTCACGAGGATCAGCGCCAGTGCGTTGTCCGGCGTCCAGTCGATCCACAGGGGCGCGACGATGAGCAGCGCGGCCCGCAGCCCGTCGGCGCCGACCATGGTCCAGCGCCGGTCGAGCGGTCCGCCGGGCGTGGTCAGGGACGTGAGCGGGCCCAGCAGCACGGCTCCGAAGAGCAGCGTCGACAGGATGCGCGCGCCGAACACGGCGGCGACGGCGCAGGCCACGCCCCGGTAGCCACTGCCGAAGGAGCCTTCGGAGATGGCCGCCTGGAGCGCGAGCACCACGAGCACAAGCAGCCCGAGTACGTCACCGACCCCGCCGACGAGCTGCGCGGACCACAGCCTCTTCAACTGCGGTACACGCAGGAGTGCGCGCACGGCGCGCTCTCGGGAGTCCGCTACCAGGGCGTCGTCGGTGGCCGTGTGGGGGGCCGTTGGCTGCTCGGCACGGGTCATTCGTCCAGCCTATCGGGCCCTACCGACACGGAAAGGCCCCGCCCGAACAAACGGACGCCCCCGGGGTATCGATCCCGGGGGCGTCCGCGCGCACGCGTGGTGCGTGTCGTCACTGCTCGGCCGGAGCCACCTTCTTGGCGGGCGCCTTCTTGGCAGCGGTCTTGGCCGTCGTCTTCTTGGCGGCCGTCGTCTTCTTCGCGGCGGTCGTCTTCTTGGCGGCGGTCTTCTTCGCGGCCGTCTTCTTGGCAGGTGCCTTCTTGGCGGGCGCCTTCTTGGCGGTCTTCTTCGCGGGGCCCTTGGCCCGCTTCTCCGCGAGGAGCTCGTACCCGCGCTCCGGTGTGATGTCTTCCACGGAGTCCGACGCCCGCAGCGTGGCGTTCGTCTCGCCGTCCGTGACGTACGCGCCGAAGCGGCCGTCCTTCACGACGACGGGCTTCTCGCTGACCGGGTCGGTGCCGAGCTCCTTCAGCGGCGGCTTGGCGGCCGCGCGCCCACGCTGCTTGGGCTGGGCGTAGATCGCCAGCGCCTCTTCGAGCGTGATGGTGAAGAGCTGCTCCTCGGCCGTCAGCGACCGCGAGTCCGTGCCCTTCTTCAGGTACGGGCCGTACCGGCCGTTCTGCGCGGTGATCTCGACGCCCTCGGCGTCGGCGCCCACCACGCGCGGCAGCGACATCAGCTTCAGGGCGTCGTCCAGCGTCACGGTGTCGAGCGACATGGACTTGAAGAGGGAGGCGGTACGCGGCTTGACCGCGTTCTTGCCGGTCTTCGGGGTGCCCTCGGGGAGCACCTCGGTGACGTACGGGCCGTAGCGGCCGTCCCTCGCGATGATCTGGTGGCCGGAGACCGGGTCGGTGCCGAGCTCGAAGTCACCGCTCGGCTTGGCGAGCAGTTCCTCGGCGTACTCGACCGACAGCTCGTCGGGAGCGAGGTCCTCGGGCACGTCGGCGCGCTGGTGGTTCTCGGAGTCGCGCTCGCCGCGCTCGACGTAGGGGCCGTAGCGCCCGACGCGCAGCACGATGTCGTTGCCGACGGGGAAGGACGAGACCTCGCGGGCGTCGATCGCGCCCAGGTCGGTCACGAGCTCCTTCAGACCGCCGAGGTGATCGCCGTCACCGTTGCCCGCGTCGGCCGCGCCGCCGGCGCCGCCGCCCTGGCCGAAGTAGAAACGCTTCAGCCACGGCACGGACTGGGCCTCGCCCCGCGCGATGCGGTCGAGGTCGTCCTCCATGGACGCGGTGAAGCTGTAGTCGACGAGCCGCCCGAAGTGCTTCTCCAGGAGGTTGACGACGGCGAACGACAAGAAGGAGGGCACGAGGGCCGTCCCCTTCTTGAAGACGTAGCCGCGGTCGAGGATCGTGCCGATGATCGACGCGTACGTCGACGGGCGGCCGATCTCGCGCTCTTCGAGCTCCTTGACCAGGGAGGCCTCGGTGTAGCGGGCCGGCGGCTTCGTCGCGTGGCCGTCGACCGAGATCTCCTCGGCGGACAGCGCGTCGCCCTCGGCGACCTGCGGGAGCCGGCGCTCGCGGTCGTCCAGCTCCGCGTTCGGGTCGTCGGCGCCTTCGACGTACGCCTTCATGAAGCCGTGGAACGTGATCGTCTTGCCGGACGCGCTGAACTCGGCGTCGCGGCCGTCGCTGGAACGGCCACCGATCTTCACGGTCACCGAGTTACCGACGGCGTCCTTCATCTGGGAGGCGACGGTCCGCTTCCAGATGAGCTCGTACAGACGGAACTGGTCGCCGGTCAGGCCGGTCTCGGCGGGCGTGCGGAAGCGGTCGCCCGACGGACGGATCGCCTCGTGCGCCTCCTGCGCGTTCTTGACCTTGCCGGCGTACGTGCGCGGCTTGTCCGGCAGGTAGTCGGCCCCGTACAGCTGCGTGACCTGGGCACGGGCGGCGCTGACCGCCGTGTCCGACAGGGTCGTGGAGTCCGTACGCATGTAGGTGATGAAGCCGTTCTCGTACAGCTTCTGTGCCACCTGCATGGTCGCCTTCGCACCGAAGCCGAGCTTGCGCGAGGCCTCCTGCTGCAAGGTCGTCGTACGGAAGGGGGCGTACGGCGAGCGGCGGTACGGCTTGGACTCGACCGAGCGGACGGCGAAGTCCGTCTGCTCCAGGGCGGCGGCCAGCGCGCGGGCGTTGGCCTCGTCCAGGTGGAGGGTGTTCGCCGAGTTGCCGCCCTTGATCTGGCCCAGCGAGTCGAAGTCGCGGCCCTGCGCGATGCGCTTGCCGTCGACCGCGCTCAGCCGGGCGACCAGGGAGGACGGGTCGGACGGGTCACCGGCGCGGCCCGTCGCGAAGGTGCCGGTCAGGTCCCAGTACTCGGCGGAGCGGAAGGCGATGCGCTCGCGCTCCCGCTCGACGACGAGCCGGGTGGCGACCGACTGGACGCGGCCCGCCGACAGGCGCGGCATGACCTTCTTCCACAGGACCGGCGAGACCTCGTAGCCGTAGAGGCGGTCGAGGATGCGGCGGGTCTCCTGGGCGTCGACCATGCGCTTGTTGAGCTCGCGCGGGTTGGCGACGGCGGAGCGGATCGCGTCCTTGGTGATCTCGTGGAAGACCATCCGGTGGACGGGAACCTTGGGCTTCAGGACCTCGAGGAGGTGCCACGCGATGGCTTCGCCCTCGCGGTCCTCATCGGTGGCCAGGAAGAGTTCGTCGGAGTCCTTCAGCAGGTCCTTGAGCTTCTTGACCTGGGCTTTCTTGTCCGCGTTGACCACGTAGATGGGCTGGAAGTCGTGCTCGACGTCCACCCCGAGGCGGCGGACCTCACCCGTGTACTTCTCGGGGACCTCGGCCGCGCCGCTGGGGAGGTCGCGGATGTGCCCGACGCTCGCTTCGACGACGTACCCAGGGCCGAGGTAGCCCTTGATCGTCTTCGCCTTGGCGGGCGACTCGACGATGACGAGTCGGCGGCCGCCCTGTGCGGTCTCGCTGGTCGGGGACAACTTCGCTCTTCTCTCCGGTCGGCGGATGGAGCCGTTCTGAATCCATGGTTCTGGTCCGTGGTCACGGCACTGCTGCGGAGTGTGACGGTACCTCCCGCCGGTGTGTCAAACGGGAAAAGCACGCAGCAGCCACTCGGAACGGTAACCCGACTCCTCGTGATCCTGCCCCCGGACCGGAGAGCGGACGCCTCTGCTCCGGCTGTCCACGACGTGTCCATGGCATGACCGCCACGTCCGTCCGAGGTCACCTCCGGCGCCACCGCGACATCGTTGCGGAGATCACTGGCCATGCCACGTTTCTGTCACAAGCGTCCCCATTACGCTGCCGTCGGACGCCCAGCGCCCTCATCCTTATCCGCTCCTGACAAGATGGCGGATGGCTGGGGGAGCCCGACGGGGAGCCTCCGGCTCGTCCCCGACCGGCATCCCGACCGCAGGAGCATCCCGATGTCCGACAGCAACCCGTACGGCCAGCCCCCGCAGGACCAGCCCGGCGCCAACCCGTACGGCTACCCGCAGCAGCCCGGCCAGCCGCAGGGCGGTCAGCCCGGCTACGGCTATCCGCAGCAGGGTTCGCAGCCCGGCTACGGCTACCCGGGCGCGGCCCCAGGCGGCGCCTACCCGCCCCAGCCGGGCGTCGGCATGCCGGCCGCGTACGACCCGAACGCGCCGTACGGCTACGACCCGTACGGCCGCCCGTACTCCGACAAGCAGAAGCTGACGGCCGGCCTGCTCGGCATCTTCCTCGGCACCTTCGGCGTCGGCCGCTTCTACACCGGGCACACCGGTCTGGCCGTCGGCCAGCTCCTCGTCGGCGTGCTGACCTGCGGTATCGGCGGCATGTGGGGCTTCATCGACGGCATCGTCATGCTCGCCGGCAGCAACACGACCGACGCGCAGGGCCGCATCCTGCGCTCATAGTCGTGTCCTCGTCCCCGCGACCCCCGCGACCCCCGCGGTCGCCTCGGCCCCCTCGGACCTCACGGCCCCCTTGGGCCTCGATGTCCTCACGGTCACCCCGGGCCTCTCGGGCCTCTCGGTCCTCTCGGTCCTCCTGGCTCACGGCCCTGCGTGCCCCGGCCACAGCACCCCTCGCGGTGCTCGTCGCCGGGGCCGCCGCGAGTTCCTACCTCTACGGCACCGACCCGCACGAGCCGGGCCACTGGCTCCCGGGCTGCCCGTTCCGCGCGCTCACCGGCCTGCTCTGTCCGGGCTGCGGCGGCACCCGGATGGCGTACGACCTGATGCACGGTCAGTTCGTCGCGGCCTGGCACGACAACGCGCTACTGCTCCTCGCCCTGCCGTTCGCGCTGTTCGCTCTGGGACGCTGGACGTACGCGGGACTGCGCGGACGGCGTCTGTCCCCGTCCGTCAGCAGTCGCACCCAACTCGGTCTGCTCGGACTGGCGTTCCTCTGGGCGGTCGCGCGCAACGCCTTCTGACAGAGAGGCGCCGGCCACGGTGCGCGCCTCTGCGCGCCTCCCCGACGCCTCGTGCCAGATCACAAACCCGCCACGATCTACCCGTGAGTTCAACCCGGGCACCCAAGTCCCTCTAGCCTCAAGGGTTCCGAGGCCGCGCCATGTCCCCGCCGGTGCGCAGCGCCCGGAAGCATCCGCTCAGGAGCCCGGCTTCGCCGTGCCCGCATCAGTTCCCTAGGAGCAACTCCCCATGTCCCAGCCCTACCCCGGCGCCACGCCCGAGGCCCCGTTCGGCCACGACCCGCAGGGTCGCCCGTACTCCGACAAGCAGAAGCTGGTCGCCGGCCTGCTCGGCATCTTCCTCGGCTCGTTCGGCGTCGGCCGCTTCTACGTCGGCGACACCAAGACCGGTGTCTGGCAGCTCGTCGTCTCCGTCCTCACCTGCGGCATCGGCGGCATCTGGGGCTTCATCGACGGCATCCTGTTCCTCACCAGCAACGACCGCACGGACGCGCAGGGTCGTCCGCTGCGCAGCTGACGCCCGGCAGCCGACACGACGGAGCCCGTCCCCACACCGGTGGGGACGGGCTCCGTCGTTCGCCCTGTCTGTCGCGTTCCGTCGCGTAGGCGGTTCTCTTCCGCCTCGTACGCCTCGTACGCCTCGTACGCCTCGTACGCCTCGTGCGCCTCGTACGCCTCGCACGTCTCGCACATCTCGCACATCTCGCACGTCTCGTCCGTCTCGTCCGTCTCGTCCGTCGCGTACGTCTCGCTCGGGGCTACCGCCCGCCAGAGCCGACGCGACGGGCTACAACTGGCCGAAACACCACGCCGCCAGCGCCAGCGAACCCGCGCCGAACGCGCCGGCGAGCAGCGCCGACGCCACGGGACGCACACCGTCCGCGACCGGCTGCCGGTGCACCGTACGCGCGCCCGTCCACAGCACGAGCCCCGCGCCGAACAGCGCGAACACCGTGCCCGCGAAGACCGCCGGAGTACTCTCCATCGCCTTGCGCCTCCCCCTAGAGACCTCTCGCGCCCGTGACGGGTGCCCAGCCCGGTGAGGCTGACACGGGCGGGGGAACCGGAGGTGAACTCCCGTGCAGCGCAAGGCGAAGAGCGGCTATCCGACCGGCGCGGCGGGCCCGGCCGGTTCGATGAAGCCCTGCTCGACCAGCGTGCGGATCTGCGCGGGCGTGCGGTCGCGCAGCAACACCGACTCCTCGCCGACGAGTTGGGCGATGGCGTCCAGGATCCGCCCGGCGCTCAGCGTGCCGTCGCAGACGCCCGCGAACCCGGCGCCGACCGTGTCCACCTTCGTCGCCCGGCGCATCCCGCGGCCCTGACGCAGCACCACGTGCTCGGGGTCCTCGGCGCCCGGCAGGCCGACCTGCTCCTGCACGACCTCGACGGCGAGCTTGAACGAGGACTCCAGAAGCGCCGCGTCGTCGTGCGCGCGCAGCCAGTCGATCCGCTCGAAGTGCGCCCGGATGGTGTCGCCGAGCGGCTGCTCGACGGGGTGCGGCCACTCCTCGACGACGATCGACGGCTCGGCCGCGTCCGTCTTGCGCAGCGTGATCCACCCGAAGCCGACGGACTTCACCCCGCGCGCCTCGAACTCGTCGAGCCAGGCGTCGTACCGGGCCGCGTACGTGGCCGGTTCGGTGCGGTGGTCACCGGCGTCGCGCAGCCACAACTCGGCGTACTGCGTGATGTCCTGCACCTCGCGCTGCACGATCCAGGCGTCGCAGCCGCGCGGCACCCACGAGCGCAGCCGCTCGGTCCACTCCTCCCCCTCCACGTGCTGCCAGTTGGCGAGGAACTGCGCGTATCCCCCGTCGTTCAGATGCGCCCCCGCCTCCTGAACGATCGACCGGCACAGATCGTCCCCGCCCATCCCGCCGTCGCGGTACGTGAGCCGGGCGCCCGGGGAGATCACGAAGGGCGGGTTCGACACGATCAGGTCGTACGTCGCGTCGCCGACGGGCTCGTACAGCGACCCCTCGCGCAGGTCGGCGGCGGGCGCCCCGGACAGGGCCAGCGTCAGCCCGGTGATGTGCAGGGCGCGGGGGTTGAGGTCGGTCGCGGTGACCTGCGTGGCGTGCCGGGCGGCGTGCAGCGCCTGGATCCCGGAACCGGTGCCGACGTCGAGCGCCGAGGCGACGGGCGTCCGTACGGTGATCCCGGCGAGCGTGGTGGATGCCCCGCCGACACCGAGCACGACACCTTCCTGGGTACTGCCGATGCCGCCGGCGCCGCCGACCGCGCAGCCGAGGTCGGAGACGATGAACCAGTCCTCGCCGTCGGGCCCGCCGTACGGCCGTACGTCCACGGTCGCGGCGACGTCGTCGCCGTCCGCCCGCAGCCATCCGCCGTCCACGCAGGCGTCGAGCGGCAGCACGTCCGCGACCCGGGTCCGGGCCACGGGCTGCTGGAGCAGGAACAGCCGGACGAGCGTCTCCAGCGGCCGGTCACCCCGGGTGGCGCGCAGCGCGGGCACGGTCTCGCTGCGGGCGAGCGCGGCGTAGGCGGGCGCCCCGAGCAGTTCGAGCAGACCGTCGGCGGTGAACTCGGCTTTCAGGAGGGCGTCGCGCAGGGCGGCGGCGACGTCCGAACGGTCGGGCGCGGGCAGGGGGGCGGCAGCGATATCACTCACACCCCCATTGTGACCCGGGCATGGCCGGGGGACCGCACGGCGGAAGGGCCGAGCCCGGCCCTCAGCACGGCCTGCGCCAAAGGGCGGACCCGGCCCTCGACACGGCCCTGTACCCAGGGGCGGACCCAGCCCTCGGCACAGTCCTGTGAGCAGGCCGTCGGCAGACAGGACGGCGCCCCCGGCGCCGCGCACGATGCGCGGCCCCGAGGGCGCCGGAAGAGAACCCCGGGCTACGAACCCGACGGCGAGGAGGACGCGGACGCGCTCTTGCAGCTCTCCTGCTTGGCCATCGCCTCGCCCACCTCCCCCTCTTCCAGGTTCTTGAGGGCGTCGCTGCCGCTCTGGCTGAGCTTTTCCAGCTCGCCCGCGATCCCCTTGAGCCCCTCGGCGAACTTCGCCTGGTCGTCGGTGTCGAGCTTGTCGACCTGCTTCTTCAGGTCGGCGTACGAGGACGAGATCGTGTCGAGTTCCTTGACCGCGTCCTGCTGCTTCTTCTCACCGTCGTCGACCGGCGGGGCGCCCGCCTCGTCGACCGCGTCACCGATCGCCTTGTACGCGTCGGACATGTCCTGGAACGCCTTCGAGTCCGTCTTCTGGACGTCCGCGGGTTCGCTGTTGTCCGAGGTCTCCTTCTGGATCGCGGTGTTGGCGGCTTCGATCTTCTTCGCCTGCGGCTGAACCGCGTCACAGACCGTCTTGGCCCAGGAGTCCAGCTTCTCGTTGCTGTCGTCGCTGCAACCCGACAACGCCAGTACCAGTACCGCACCGCCGGACAGTGCGGCTGCAAGCTTCTTGTTCACCGGATCGGTCCCTTCCATGGCTCTCGGCCCCGGAACTTACACGCCGAGCACACGACAATCGCACCTCAGGTGTCCCCTTCGACCGCTTTGTTGACCTTTAGCAGCCATTTGCACCAAGGGAGAGAAGGCTCACGGAAGACGTACCGGGAAGTTCCGCATACACGGGTGGGCGGGCGGCGACTCCAAGAGCCGCCGCCCGCCCACCTGTTGAGGCAGCGCGGAGCGGGAGTCCGCTTCGCGGTACGCCGTTACGAGCGCGACGGCACCGCGGTCGGGTCCGCCTGCTTCGGCACCCGCCCCTGCTCGTCCCCGTCCCCGTCCTCGTCGCTGACGGCGATGCCGCGCCGCTTGGAGACGTACACCGCGCCGATGATGACGGCCAGTGAGACGACGGCGGCCACGACGCGCACGGTGACGCTCGCGTCGTCCCCGTAACTGAACTTGACGACCGCGGGCGCGATGAGCAGCGCGACGAGGTTCATCACCTTCAGGAGCGGGTTGATGGCCGGGCCCGCGGTGTCCTTGAACGGGTCGCCGACCGTGTCACCGATGACGGTCGCGGCGTGTGCCTCGCTGCCCTTGCCGCCGTGGTGCCCGTCCTCGACGAGCTTCTTCGCGTTGTCCCACGCGCCACCGGAGTTGGCGAGGAAGACGGCCATCAGCGTTCCGGTGCCGATGGCCCCCGCGAGGTACGCGCCGAGCGCGCCCACGCCGAGCGTGAAACCGATCGCGATCGGTGCCATGACGGCGAGCAGGCCGGGCGTGGCGAGCTCCCGCAGCGCGTCCTTCGTACAGATGTCGACGACGCGTCCGTACTCCGGCTTCTCCGTGTAGTCCATGATCCCGGGGTGCTCGCGGAACTGCCGCCGCACCTCGTAGACCACCGAACCGGCCGACCGGGACACGGCGTTGATGGCGAGCCCGGAGAAGAGGAAGACCACCGCGGCGCCGGCGATCAGCCCCACCAGGTTGTTGGGCTGGGAGATGTCCATCATCAGGCTCATCGGCCCGCCCTCGCCGACCTTCTCGCCGACCTCGTCCGCGGCCGTGAAGATCGCGTCCCGGTACGAGCCGAACAGCGCCGCCGCCGCGAGGACCGCGGTGGCGATGGCGATCCCCTTGGTGATGGCCTTCGTCGTGTTGCCGACGGCGTCCAGGTCGGTGAGCACCTGCGCGCCCGCCCCCTGTACGTCGCCGGACATCTCGGCGATGCCCTGCGCGTTGTCGGAGACCGGACCGAAGGTGTCCATGGCGACGATGACGCCGACCGTGGTGAGCAGCCCGGTACCGGCCAGCGCGACGGCGAACAGGGCGAGCATGATCGACGTACCGCCGAGCAGGAACGCCCCGTAGACGCCGAGGCCGATCAACACCGCCGTGTAGACGGCCGATTCGAGCCCGATGGCGATACCGGCGAGCACGACGGTGGCGGGTCCGGTCAGCGACGACTTGCCGATGTCCCTGACGGGTCGCCGGGTCGTCTCGGTGAAGTAGCCGGTGAGCTGCTGGATCAGCGCGGCGAGCACGATGCCGATGGCCACGGCGACGACGGCGAGGATCCGTGGATCGCCGTCCTTGCCGCTGACCACCGTGTCGGTGACGCCGTCCAGATCGGCGTACTTCGCCGGGAGGTACGTGTAGACGGCCACGGCCACGAGGACGACCGAGATCACCGCCGAGATGAAGAACCCGCGGTTGATGGCGCTCATACCGGAGCGGTCGGACCGGCGTGGCGCGACGGCGAAGATGCCGATCATCGCCGTGAGGACGCCGATCGCGGGCACCATCAGCGGGAACGCGAGCCCGGCGTCGCCGAAGGCCGCCTTGCCGAGGATCAGCGCGGCGACCAGCGTGACGGCGTACGACTCGAAGAGGTCGGCGGCCATTCCGGCGCAGTCCCCGACGTTGTCGCCCACGTTGTCGGCGATGGTCGCGGCGTTGCGCGGGTCGTCCTCCGGGATGCCCTTCTCGACCTTGCCGACCAGGTCGGCGCCGACGTCGGCGGCCTTGGTGAAGATGCCACCGCCGACCCTCATGAACATCGCGATCAGCGCCGCACCGAGCCCGAATCCCTCAAGGACCTTGGGCGCGTCGGCCGCGTAGACGAGGACGACACAGGAGGCGCCGAGCAGACCGAGCCCCACCGTGAACATGCCGACGACGCCACCGGTGCGGAAAGCGATCTTCATTGCTTTGTGCGAGACGGCGGTGAGATCCTTTTCGGGCTCACCTTCCGCGGGTGTCGCTTCCCGGGCCGCGGCGGCGACGCGCACATTACTGCGCACCGCGAGCCACATTCCGATATAGCCGGTGCCCGCGGAGAACGCCGCGCCGATCAAGAAGAAGATCGAACGCCCGGCGCGTTGATTCCAGTCGTCGGCGGGAAGCAGCATGAGCAGGAAGAACACCACGACGGCGAATACGCCGAGCGTGCGCAGCTGACGACCCAGATAGGCGTTCGCGCCTTCCTGGACCGCGGCCGCGATCTTCTTCATGGAATCCGTGCCCTCGCCGGCGGCGAGCACCTGGCGCACCAGGACTCCGGCGACGGCGAGCGCCGCCAGCGCGACGACGGCGATGACGATCACGATCAGCCGGTTGTCGTCCGTCAGAACCGCGGCTGCGAACGTAGAGGGGGTACTCGAAGTGGACAGCTCCGCCATTCGTCCTCCTTGACGCTTGGACTGAGCTCAAGACGTGGACGGATTGTAGGGAGCGGAACCTGATCAAAACAGTGCGCGGCAAACGGAATTGTTTACTACCCCGCAAATGATCGACGAACCCCTCTCCGGCCGGGCCGGAGAGAGAATGAATAACGCCTTGAAGCCATTATCAAAATCAACGATCTCCGACCAATGATCAGTCACCGATTACGGAAGATCGGGGACGGAAGATCGGGGACGGGAGACCAGAGACGGAAGACCGGTGGCCGAAGATCTTTGACCGAAGTCCCTTGACCGAAGGTCCTTGACCGAAGGTCCTTGGCCGAAGGTCCTTGGCCGAAGATCAATGATCCGAGATCGACGATCAACGGGAGAAAAGAAAAAGGCTCTGTTCGCGGTGAGGCGAACAAAGCCTGGTTCCATGAGCGCGATCCCTGGCGCGGGCCGCGCCTACGTCAGCGTCGCCGGCGCGGTCGGCCAGCTCATCCGCAGAAGACCGCCGTGCTCGTCCGCGGTGACCTCGACGTCGTCCACGAGACCGCTGATGACGGCGAGTCCCATCTCGTCCTCGCCCTCCGCCTCCAGATCGTCGCCGGGGCCGCGGGCGCCGGGCACCTCACTGTGTGCGGCCACGGTCGTCGCGCGTGGCGCCACGTCGCCCACCTCGATGGAGAACTGCTTCTCCTCCTCGATCAGGGCCACCCGCACCGGATCCGTGATGCCACTGCTCTGGTGCAGGCCCACGGCCCGGGTGCACGCCTCGCCGACGGCGAGCCGGACCTCGTCGAGCACGGCCTCGTCCACACCCGCCCTGCGCGCCACCGCGGCCGCCACGAGACGGGCCGTGCGGACGTGCTCGGGCAGAGGGCTGAAGCGGAGTTCGACGGTGGCCATGCATCCCCCTCAGGACGTACGGACGTGCTCTCAGGGACCGGGCCGGCCACGGCCCGATCCCTGTCATGCATCTACCGGATCGATCAGGTCAGTCGGTCGCCGCGACGGCTTCCTCGACCGAGGTGTGAATCGGGAACACCTTGGTCAGACCGGTGATTCGGAAGATCTTGAGAATGCGCTCCTGGTTGCAGACCAGGCGCAGCGAGCCCTCGTGGGCACGCACCCGCTTGAGGCCGCCGACCAGCACGCCGAGTCCGGTGGAGTCGAGGAAGTCCACGCCCTCCATGTCGACGACAAGGTGGAAACTGCCGTCGTTCACCAGCTCGACCAGCTGCTCCCGCAGCTTGGGCGCGGTATATACATCGATTTCGCCACCGACCTCGACGACCGTACGATCGCCGACGGTACGGGTCGACAGGGACAGGTCCACGGATCCTCCAGCACCTTGCTATCGAGCGGTCGCCCCTTGGGGATACCTCGGCTTGACCCCCCGGGACGGTTCGCCAGCCGCGATGGCATTCAATCACTTACCGGCAGGCGTGCACGACGCCTTGGAAGCATTGTCCGTCACGCCAGTGACACACTCGGTGCCGATGGCCAAGAATCACCGATCCGATCGACCCTCGGCGCCCACAGGCTCCCGCCCCTCTCCGGGGGCGGTCCTGGAGCGGCTCGCCTCGGGTCCGAGCAGGGCTGCACGCGTCACTCATACGGAGCACTTGCCCCCTCGTCCGGGCCGTCATGCCGTCTGGCCGGACCGGATCCGATCCGAGGTCATCGCGGCCGTCCAGGAAGCGGGGATCGAGCACCCCTGGGCCCACCAGGCACGCGCAGCCGAACATGCGCTCGACGGCGATTCGGTCGTCGTCGCCACGGGCACGGCCTCCGGCAAGTCCCTGGCGTATCTCGCCCCGGTCCTCTCGACGCTCCTCGACGGCTCCGAGGCGCCGAACGGCCGCGGGGCGACCACGCTCTACCTCGCCCCCACGAAGGCGCTCGCCACGGACCAGTGCCGATCGGTGAAGGAACTTTCACAACCTCTCGGTACGGCGATCCGCCCCGCGGTGTACGACGGCGACACCCCCTTCGAGGAACGGGAGTGGGTGCGCCAGTACGCCAATTACGTGCTGACCAACCCCGACATGCTGCACCGCGGCATATTGCCGTCCCATCCCCGCTGGTCCTCCTTCCTCAAGGCGCTCAAGTACGTCGTGATCGACGAGTGCCACACGTATCGCGGGGTCTTCGGCTCGCACGTCGCCCAGATCCTGCGCCGCCTGCGCCGCCTGTGCGCGCGCTACGGCTCCTCTCCGGTCTTCCTCCTCGCGTCCGCCACGGCGGCCGAGCCCGCCGTCGCCGCCGGTCGTCTGACAGGGCTGCCCGTCGTCGAGGTCGCCGACGACGCCTCCCCGCGCGGCGAACTCGTCTTCGCCCTCTGGGAGCCCCCGCTCACCGAGATGCGCGGCGAGAAGGGCGCCCCGGTGCGGCGCACGGCGACCGCCGAGACGGCCGACCTGCTCACCGACCTCACCGTTCAGGGCGTCCGCACGGTCGCCTTCGTACGGTCCCGGCGCGGCGCCGAGCTGATCTCGGTGATCGCCCAGGAGCGCCTCGCCGAGGTCGACCGCTCGCTGGCCCGCCGGGTCGCCGCCTACCGCGGCGGCTATCTCGCGGAGGAACGCCGCGCCCTCGAAGCCGCCCTGCACTCCGGCGAACTCCTCGGCCTCGCCGCCACCACCGCCCTCGAACTCGGCATCGACGTCTCGGGGTTGGACGCCGTGCTGATCTGCGGCTACCCCGGCACGCGGGCATCCTTGTGGCAACAGGCGGGCCGCGCGGGACGCTCGGGCCAGGGCGCCCTCGCCGTCCTCGTCGCCCGCGACGACCCGCTGGACACCTACCTGGTGCACCACCCCGAGGCCCTCTTCGACCAGCCGGTCGAGTCGACGGTCCTCGACCCCGACAACCCCTATGTCCTCGCCCCCCACCTGTGCGCGGCGGCGGCCGAACTCCCGCTCACCGACACGGACTTCGCGCTCTTCGGTCCGACGACGGCCGAGCTGCTCCCCCAGCTGGAGGCGGCGAAGCTGCTGCGCCGGCGCGGCACCCGGGCGTGGCACTGGACGCGCCGCGAGTCCGCCGCCGACCTGGCCGACCTGCGCGGCGAGGGCGGCAACCCGGTCCAGATCGTCGAGGCGGCCACGGGACGACTGCTCGGCACGGTCGACGCGGGGTCCGCGCACACCACCGTCCACGACGGCGCGGTCCACCTCCACCAGGGCCGCACGTACGTCGTCAAGCACCTGGACCTGGACGACAACGTCGCCCTGGTCGAGCCCGCCAACCCCACGTACTCGACGACCGCCCGCGACACGACCGCCATCTCCATCCTGGAGACGGACGTCGAAGTCCCTTGGGGCGAGGGCCGGTTGTGCTACGGCTCGGTCGAGGTGACGAACCAGGTCGTCGCCTATCTCCGCCGCCGCCTCATCACCGGCGAGGTCCTCGGCGAGACGAAGCTCGACCTCCCTCCGCGCACGCTGCGCACCCGCGCGGTGTGGTGGACGGTGACGGAGGACCAGTTGGACGCCGCCCGCATCAACCCCGAGATCCTCGGTGGCGCCCTGCACGCCGCCGAACACGCCTCCATCGGCATGCTCCCCCTCTTCGCCACGTGCGACCGCTGGGACATCGGCGGCGTCTCGGTCCCGCTGCACCCCGACACGCTGCTCCCCACGGTCTTCGTCTACGACGGCCACCCCGGCGGGGCGGGCTTCGCCGAGCGCGCCTTCCACAAGGCCCAGGAGTGGCTGACGGCCACCCGCGAGGCCATCGCCTCCTGCGAGTGCGAGGCCGGCTGCCCTTCCTGCATCCAGTCGCCCAAGTGCGGCAACGGCAACGACCCGCTGCACAAGCGCGGCGCCGTACGCCTCCTCTCGGTCCTCCTCAAGGACGCGGCCCAGACCGCCCCTACCGCCCCGGTTCCGCAGCCGGGCCCCGCGGAACCGGCCCAGCAGGCCCCGCCCGCGCCCTGACCTGCGCCGCGAACACCCCGGTCCCCGCGGCCGCGGTCACGTCCGACACACCCCGCGCACGGAGCACCGCACGACGCTCGCGCCCTGTGCCCGCGCCACCCGACCGGCCAGCGCACAGGCGTCCGCGCCGCTCTCCGTCCCGTGCTCGGCGGCGGCCAGCGCCGCGAGATCGGCCGCGCCGCCCGCACGGTGCCGCGCCTGCACGGCGTGGCCCAGCGCCAACACGCCGCCGAAGACGACGCCCATCGCGGCCATGGCCACGACGACCCAGACGGTCGCGGACCCGCGATCGGAGCGTGCCCGGACCGCCGACGACCAGCGCCGGAACCCGAGCCGGAGCCGGACTCGGAACCGGGCCCCCGCGCCGCTCCCTCTGGTCACTGTGATCACTCGGATCGCTTGAGCTACTTGAGCCACTTGAGTTACTTGGACCACCTCGGCTCCTCGGGTCGCTCGGGTTGCTCCGATCGCTCGGGTCGCTCGGGTCGCTAGGGTCGCTAGGGTTTCTCCGGTCGCTCCGATCACGACTCCCCCGCCGTCTCCTCGGCGGCCGCGACCGCCTGCGCGCTCAGGTCCACGCCGAGCGGACCCGGGCCCACCGACCGCGCGCGCACCGTCACTCGAACCAGATCGCCCTCCCGGCCGATCTCGACCCGCGCTCCGGGCGGCGCGGCGTCCTGGGCGGCGTCGATCGCGGCGCCCCGCGGCTCCTGCCGGGCGACCGCCCTGGCGCCGGCCCGCGCGGCGTCCACGCACCTGATCTGCGCGGACGCCGCGAGAACCGCCCAGACCAGCACCATCGTGAACGCCACCAGGACGGGCAGCACCACGGCCGCCTCCGCCGTCACGAACCCCCGGTCGCGGCCCGGGGAGCAGCCGCCCCGCGCGCCGCCCTCAGAACGAGCCATGGAGCGCCTTCGCCACCATGGACTGCATCGTCGACTGCACGGCATCGCTCGTCATCACCTGGTAGAGCACCCCGGCGAACCCCACCGCCGCGATCAGCCCCACCGCGTACTCGGCACTGACCATTCCGGCGTCCCGCCGGGCCGACCGCACCTCCCGCAGCCACCGCAGCGCCCTCCCTCGCAGCAGCCCGTACGCCTTCGCCGCACGCGTTCCGTTCATCGCAACCCCCTGATTTCGATGGGCACATGGCCCTTGCCATCAACGTGTTCTTCGTCGTCGCCGGTGTTCGTCGCGGTCACCGGCCGCCACCCAGCACGCCGCCCGCGAGTCCGATCACCACGGGAAGCACGCCGATGACGAGGAAGGCGGGCAGGAAGCACAGCCCCACGGGCGCCGTGATGATCACCGCGGCCCGCCGCGCCACCGCTGTCGCCCTGCGGCCCCGCTCGGCCCTGCACTCCGCCGCGAACCGGGCCACGGGCACCGCCGCCGGCGCCCCCGACTCGCCCGCGCGCTCCATCAGCCGTACCAGCTCGGCGGCTCCCGGTATCGCCGCCAACTCCCGCCAAGCGGACCCCGCTTCACCGCCGAGACGCACCTGTGCCGCACCCCGCGCGAGCGCCCGCCCTACCGTTCCGCCCAACGACTCCCCGACCGCCCGCGCCGCGCCCACCGGAGTCGCCCCGGCCGCGATGCAGGCGGCCAACAGATCGGCCGCCAGCGGCAGTTGACGTACCGACTCCGCGTCGACCCGGCCGTCCGCGACCGGTGACGCCGCCCTCCCGCGCCACCACCGCCACACGGCCGCCCCGCCGACCACCCCGACGCAGAGCCCGGCCACGCCTCCGACCAGTACGTATCCGGCGGCAACCGCCCCGATCACCGGCGCCCATCGCCGCAGCGCGGGCGGTACTCCCACGGTCCGCCGCACCGGCTCCGCCACGGCCTCCGCCAGCACGGCCCGCACCCGGCGCCGCACTCGCCGCTCCCGCCGTCGTGCCTCGGCCTCCGACAGCAGCCACGCCACCGTCATCGCGACGCACAGCACTACCCCCAGCCTGTGGACAACATCCATGACCCCTCACTCCCCGACGACCTCGACCCGGACCAAACCCGCACGAACCGCGCCCCATGCCGCGCCGCGGCCCGCCTCACTCCTCCGCCCCTCTCACGATCCGCACCGCCCACCCCCATCCCGCCGCCTCCAGCACCCCACCCACCACCAGGCACCCGATCCCCGGCCCCGTGTGCAGCAGCACCCACAGCGGTCTCGCCCCGAGCACCGAGCCGAGCAGCAGCCCGAGCACCGGCAACCCGGCGAGCATCACCGCCGTCGACCACGGCCCAGCCAACTGGGCTCGCAGATCGGCCCGTTGATCCCGCTCGGCCCGCAGCGCCGCCGCCAACCGCTCCAGTCCGGCCGCGAGCCCCGCTCCCCGGTCGACCGCCACCCGCCAGCACGCCGCGAGCCCGTGCAACCCCTCGCCGCCCGGCTCCCGCGCCGCCTCCCGCAGCGCCCCGGGCACATCCCCGCCGAACCGCGCCGCGGCCACCACGGCCGCACTCCCCGCACCGGACAGCGCCCCCGATTCCCGTACCGCCACCGCCAACGCCTCCCCGGGCTGCCGCCCGGCCCGCACCTCCCCGCCACGACCCCGCACAGCCGGATCACCGCGTCCCCGCGCCGCTCCCGCGCCAGGCGCGCCTCCCGAGCCCTGCGTGCCCGCGCCGCGACCGGCACGGCACACGCCCCGGCGACGATCGGCAGTACAGACGCCCCGATCACCGCGACGGCCGATCCCGCGACCGCGCACCCCCATTCGGGCCGCGCCCGCGCCCATCCCCACCAGCGCTCGGCAGCGCGCCACCCTCCGCCGACGCCCGCTCCCGCGCCACGACCCCCAACACCGTCCGGAGCCGCCGCGCCTCCACGTCCCGGGCCCCCACGGCCCACATCACGACCACCACACCCAGCAGCCCCACACCGACAGCCCCCGGAACCCCCACACCCGCGACCCACATCCCCGTTCACCCTCTCCACGGCACACGACAACGGACTCCCGACGAACCCATCACCCCAACCGCACCCCCACCAGCCCCTCAAGCCGCTCCCGCCCCTCCCTCGGCACGAACCCCCGCTCGCCCCACTCCAGCGCCGGAACCGACCGCACCCACCCCGCCGCGTCCCGCTCCAGCACCTGGACCTGCGCCACCCGTCGCCGGCCGCCCCGGTCCCGTACGAGATGCAGCACCACGGACACCGCCGCCGCCAACTGGCTGTGGAGCGCCGCCCGGTCGAGGCCCGCCGCCGTCCCCAGCGCTTCCAGACGCACCGGCACATCGCTCGCCGCGTTGGCGTGGAGCGTGCCGCAGCCTCCTTGGTGTCCCGTGTTCAGCGCGGCCAGGAGCGAGACGACCTCGGGCCCGCGCACCTCGCCGACGACAAGGCGGTCCGGGCGCATACGCAGGGCCTGCCGCACCAGGTCGTCCAGGCCGACCGCGCCCGCCCCCTCCTGGTTCGCCGGGCGGGCCTCAAGGCGCACCACGTGCGGGTGGTCGGGGCGCAACTCGGCCGAGTCCTCCGCGAGCACGATCCGCTCGTCCCGCCCGACGAGCCCGAGCAACGCGCTCAGGAGTGTCGTCTTGCCGCTGCCCGTACCGCCGCTGATCAGGTACGACAGCCTCGCGTCGAGCAGGGCGCGCAGCACCCGGTCGCCGCCGGGCGGCACCGTCCCCGCCGCGACCAGTTCGTCGAGGGTGAAGGCGCGGGGCCGTACGACCCGCAGCGACAGGCAGGTGCAGCCCACCGCGATCGGCGGCAGCACCGCGTGCAGCCGTGTTCCGTCGGGCAGCCGGGCGTCCACCCAGGGCCGGGCGTCGTCGAGGCGCCGCCCCACCACGGCCGCGAGTCGCTGCGCCAACCGCCTCACTGCGGAGACACTTTCGAAGGTGACCCCGGTCAACTCCAGTCCCCGACCCCGGTCGACCCACACCTGATCGGGTGCCGACACGAGTACGTCCGTCACGGAGGCGTCGGCGAGCAGCGGTTCGAGCGGCCCCGCCCCCACCAGTTCGGACCGCAGCTGTCCTGCCGCGCCGAGGACCTCGGCGTCGCCGAGGACCCGCCCCTGGGCCCTCAGCGCCTCGGCCACCCGCGCGGGCGTCGCCTCCGCCCCGTTCTCCGCGAGCCACTGGCGTACGCCGTCCAGCATCCGGGCCCCGACCACCGCGCTCATGAGCCGACGCCTTTCTCCACCGGCAGCCGCTCCCAGAAGGCGGCGCAGAACCGCCCCAGCGGGCCGGCGCTCTGCCCCGCGCCCACCGGGCGCCCCGCGAGCACGCTCCGGTCCACGGGCAGCTCACCCGCGAGCGGCAGTCCGAGCAGCCCCGCCACCTCGTCCGTGCCGAGCCCTCCCGCGGCGGAGCCGGACACGGGAGCCGTCACCACCCGCAGATCCCGCAGCACCATCCCCACCGCCGCGGCCACCCGCCGGGCCGCGGCGACCGCCCGCAGTTCGGGCGGGACCACGAGCAGTCCCACGTCGAGCTGGGCGAGGGCCTCCACCGAGCCGGCGTCGATCCGGCGCGGCAGGTCCACCACCACCGCCCCGCCCCTGCGCCGCGCGGCGGCGAGCACGGCCCGTACGGCCTCCGGGGGTACCGCTGTCAGGTCGCCGCGGTCCCAGCTGAGCACCCGCAGGTCGTGCAGCTTCGGCAGCGACTCCTCCAGGGCGGCGCCGCCGACCCGGCCCCGCGACCGGGCGAAGGCCGGCCAGCGCAGTCCGTCGACGGCCTCGGCACCGAGCAGCACGTCCAGGCCGCCGCCCAGCGGGTCCGCGTCGACCAGCAGGGTGCGCCGGCCCGTCTTCGCGGATGCGACGGCCAGCGCGCAGGACAGCGTCGACGCCCCCGCGCCGCCGCGGCCGCCGATGACGCCGACGGTGAGGGCGGGACGCCCCACGTCCTCCACCACGTCGGCGATCCGGTCCATGAGCCACTGCTCGCCGTCCGGCAGCATCAGCACGTGGTCGGCGCCGATCTCCACGGCCCGCCGCCACACCCCCGAGTCGTCCTGGTCCCGCCCGACGAGGACGACCCCCTGCCGCCGGGCCACGCCGCGCAGCCGCCCCGCGGCATCGTCTCCGACCAGCACGAGCGGGGCCGCCTCCCAGCCCCCTCTGCCCTCCGGCACGCCGTGTCCGACCTCGGGCCGTACGCCGGCGGCGGCACACAGCCGCAGCAGGTCGTCGAGGAGCTCCACGTCCTCCGTCACGATCAGCGGCGCGCGTCGCGCGCCCCGTGTCCCGCACTCCATGGTTCTCGCCACGATCCGATCCCCCGTCTCCGCGCACCGGCCCGCACCCGCGGGCCGACGAATTCCGAAGCGCTCGGAACTTCGCGTGCGGAATCACCGTGCAGCGATCCGGGAAATCGTGTGGATCTTGGTCGATAACTGTGGACGCGAGAACGCTTGTGAATATCTCCGTCACCCGACAGGGGTGGATCCGACGAGGACCCGCGGTACACCCGAACGGCCCCCGCGCGACCCCGAAATGTCACGCAGCGTGACGGATCCACAACAGGCCGCCAAAGGCCCACAACCCAGCTCCCCCTAGGAAAAGGGCATGAAAAAAGGACCCGAAAACGGGTCCGGACATGCGACGACCCCCGCCGGGGGGGAGAGCGGGGGTCGTCCCCACGGTCCGACTCGGGGGGGGAGGAGCCAGACCGGGTTAGCACGGTCGCGAACGATCCGTGACTTCCATGGTGTACCCGAGAGGCTTCTCAGGCAAACCCACGCGCCACAGCTTACGCCGAATGGTGGGCGCCTATGCTCGGGCTCGTGGAAAACCACTCCTTGCCGCACTCGGCTCCCCGCACAGCCGCGTTCTTCGATCTCGACAAGACCGTCATCGCCAAGTCGAGCACGCTCACCTTCAGCAAGTCGTTCTACCAAGGCGGGCTGATCAATCGACGGGCCGTGCTGCGCACCGCGTACACGCAGTTCGTCTTCCTGGTCGGTGGCGCGGACCACGACCAGATGGAGCGGATGCGCACGTACCTCTCGGACCTGTGCCGGGGCTGGAACGTGCAGCAGGTGAAGGAGCTCGTCGCCGAGACGCTGCACGATCTGATCGACCCGATCATCTACGACGAGGCGGCCTCGCTCATCGAGGAGCACCACACCGCCGGCCGCGACGTCGTCATCGTCTCCACCTCGGGTGCCGAGGTCGTGGAGCCGATCGGTGAACTGCTCGGCGCGGACCGGGTGGTGGCCACCCGCATGGTCGTCGGGGACGACGGCTGCTTCACCGGAGAGGTGGAGTACTACGCGTACGGGCCCACGAAGGCGGAGGCCGTGAAGGAGCTGGCGCGGACCGAGGGGTACGACCTCGCGCGCTGCTACGCGTACAGCGACTCGGCCACGGACCTGCCGATGCTGAGCGCCGTCGGGAACCCGTACGCGGTCAATCCCGACCGGGCGCTGCGCCGCGAGGCGCTCGCGCGCGAGTGGCCGATTCTCGACTTCCACAGGCCGGTCCGGCTCAAGCAGCGGCTGCCGAACCTGGGCGCGCCCTCGCGTCCGGCGCTGGTCGCGGCGGCCGCGGTCGGCGCGGCGGCGGCCACGGCGGGACTGGTCTGGTACGCCAGCAGGCGCCGGGCCCTGGCGAGCGCCCGATAGGGCCTCGACGGGGCCTCGCACCAGGGTCCCGTTCGCCCTGTTTGAACCTAAAAGTAAAGAAGTGGAGCCAGGACTTTCGCATCCCTCAGGGGAGGAGTACAAAGGAGTCAACGGCCCGCGAGACCAAGGACATCCGAGAGGATCACCTTCACACGCAATCAAGGCCCCACGGACCGAGCATGAACACAGGGCACCCACGCGACGTCGACCCGTCGATTACGGGCCAGCCGCACCAGGTGACGGGCACAAGTTCCCGACCTGATGGGCAACATATCGAGGACGCTTGGTAACCCGGTGGACATGCCAGCGGCGGTACGTGAACTCGTACCGCCGCATCTTCACGCCGCGCCCCGCTGAAGCGCCTCGCACACCGCGGTCGACTCCCTGACGCCCAGCTCGACGGCCTTGCCGCAGTGGGCGATCCAGGCCGCCATCCCCTCCGGCGTACCGGAGACATAGCCGTCGAGCGCGGCCGCGTACGCCGCGCGTCCCAGCTCGGCGTGGCCCACCTCCGCGGGGCAGATCGACTTCGGGTCGAGGCCGCTGCCCACCAGGACGATGCGCTCGGCCGCGCGCGCGACCAGGCCGTTGTGCGAGCCGAAGGGGCGCACGGCGAGCAGTTCGCCGTGCACGACGGCGGCGCTCACCAGGGCGGGCGCCGAACTCCCCGCGATGATCAGCCGGGAGAGGCCTTCGAGGCGGCCCGCCACCTCGTCCGCGTCCGGCACCGGGAGTTCGACGAGCGGCTCGTCGACCGTCTCGCCCGCCGTGCGCGGCCGGCCGACCGCGTCGCCGTTGTCGGCGGCCGCGACGAGGTGGAGGCGCGCGAGGACCCGCAGGGGCGACTGCCGCCAGATGGACAGGAGTTGACCCGCTTCGGCGGTCAGTCGCAGTGCGGCGCCGACGACGGGCGACTCCTTGTCGCCGTCCGCGCCGCTGAAGTCGGAGCGCCTGCGCACCTCTTCGAGGGCCCAGTCCGCGCCGGACAGCGCCGCGCTGCCGCGCGCACCGCGCAGCGCCGCCTCGGAGGTGATCTCGTTGCTGCGGCGGCGCATGACCCGGTGGCCGTAGACCCGGTCCACGGCCTTGCGCACGGACTCCACGGACTCGGCGACGCCCGGCAGGGTGCCGAGAGCGGCGAGGGGGTCGGCTGTCGTACTCATGAGTACGACCCTACGGGCCCCAGGGCCCCGCCCCACGAAGGAGTGGTCTTCTTCACGCCGACCCGCCACGGATGGCCACCGTCGCACTACGCTACGTGAACATGAAGATCGCTTTCGTCGGGAAGGGCGGCAGCGGCAAGACCACGCTGTCCTCGCTCTTCGTCCGCCACCTCGCCACCACCGGCTCCCCGGTCATCGCCGTCGACGCCGACATCAACCAGCACCTCGCGGCCGCGCTCGGCGTCGACGACGACGACGCCGCCGAACTGCCCGCCATGGGCGCCCGGCTGCCGCTCATCAAGGACTATCTGCGCGGCTCGAACCCGCGGATCGCCTCGGCCGACACGATGATCAAGACGACACCGCCGGGCGACGGCTCGCGGCTGCTGCGCGTCCGCGAGAACAACCCGGTGTACGACGCCTGCGCGCGGCCCGTGGAACTCGACGGCGGCACGGTGCGCCTGATGGTCACCGGCCCCTTCACCGAGGCCGACCTCGGCGTCTCCTGCTACCACTCCAAGACCGGAGCGGTGGAGCTGTGCCTGAACCACCTCGTCGACGGCCAGGGCGAGTACGTGGTGGTCGACATGACCGCGGGCTCCGACTCCTTCGCCTCCGGCATGTTCACCCGCTTCGACATGACGTTCCTGGTCGCCGAGCCGACCCGCAAGGGGATCTCGGTCTACCGCCAGTACAAGGAGTACGCGCGGGACTTCGGGGTCGCCCTGAAGGTCGTGGGCAACAAGGTGCAGGGGGAGGACGACCTCGACTTCCTGCGCTCCGAGGTCGGCGACGACCTGCTCGTCACCGTGGGGCACTCGGACTGGGTGCGCGCCATGGAGAAGGGGCGGCCGCCGCGCTTCGAGCTCCTGGAGGAGGCCAACAGGGCTTCCCTGCAAGCACTTCAGGCCGCGGCCGACGCCACGTACACGTCCCGCGACTGGGAGCGTTACTCGCGCCAGATGGTCCACTTCCACCTGAAGAACGCCCAGAGCTGGGGCAACGAGAAGACGGGCGCCGACCTGGCTTCCCAGGTCGACCCCGCCTTCGTGCTCCGCGAGAGTGTCGTCGCGACCGCCTGATCCGGGCTACGGCTTGGCGGCCGGGGCGCCCGGTACCCCCTTGGGGGCCGGGGCGGGCTTGTCGGCCAGGAACGACGCCCAGCCCTGCTGCGGCGCCTGGCCGACGCCGAGCGTGGTGAGCTTGTGCACCGTCTGCGGGTCCTGCGCGTCGAGCCAGTCGGCGAGCTGCCGGAAGGAGACGCAGCGGACGTCGCGCTTGGTGCAGACCGCCTCGACCGTCTCCTCGACGGCGCGCATGTAGTGGCCGCCGTTCCAGGACTCGAAGTGGTTGCCGATGATCAGCGGGGCGCGGTTGCCCCGGTAGGCGCGGTCGAAGCCGGCGAGCAGGCTGTCGCGCATCTCGTCGCCCCAGAACTCCTGCTTGGCGGGGTCGCCCTGGGTCGCCGTACCCGACTGGTTGACCATGAAGTTGTAGTCCATGGTGAGCTGCTCGTAGCGGTGCCCCTTGAACGGCACGAGCTGCATGGACAGGTCCCACAGGCCGTTCTTCTTCTTGGGCCACAGCTGGTCGTTGACGCCGCTGGTGTCGTAGCGGAAGCCCATCTCGTGGGCCGCGCGCGTGAAGTTCTTCTGGCCCTCCAGGCAGGGGGTGCGGGCGCCGACGAGTTCCTTGTCGTAGTCGAAGGGCAGCGGCGCCGCCTTCTTCAGGCCCGTATTGGTCTTCCACGCCTTCACGAAGGACTTGGCCTGCTGGATCTCGCTCTTCCACTCGGCCACCGACCACTGGCCGACGCCACCGCCGCTGCCGCAGAAGTGGCCGTTGAAGTGGGTGCCGATCTCATTGCCCTCGAGCCAGGCGCCGCGCAGCTGCTCGACGGTGTCGGCGATCCCCTTGGTGTCGTTGAAGCCGATGTCCGAGCGGCCCGGCGAGTGCTGCGGCGGGTGGTACTGGCTCGCCCGGTTCTCCGGGAGCATGTACACGCCGCTGAGGAAGTACGTCATGGTCGCGTTGTTCTTCTTGGCGACCTTGCGGAAGTGCGAGAAGAGCCGCTGGCTGTCCTCGCCCGCGCCGTCCCAGGAGAAGACCACGAACTGCGGGGGCTTCTGGCCCGGTCTCAGGCGCTCGGCTCTCGGCAGGTGCGGCTGCTGACCGGTGTACGCGGTCGAGCCGTCGCCGATCAGGCGGACCACGCTGCCGGGCGCGGCGGGGGCGGCGGGGGCGGCCTTCTTGGGGCCGGGGGCGCCCTGCCGGGACCCGGCGCCGGTGTCGCTGTTCGCGCAACCGGCGAGGGCTGCGGCGCACGCCGCCGCGGCGGTGATGCCCGCGACGATCCTCTGGGTGGCGGCCATCTTCCGCCCACCTTCTTCCTTGGACTCGGCTTGCACGACGGTGAATGCGAGGAATGCCCGCTCTGCGCGGGCGGCGGCGCCAACGTCGCACGAGTCCGGCGCGGCATTTGTCCGACAAGCCGACCAAGAATCTTATTCACTCTCCAGAGTGAAGGATTACCCCATTTGCCCGGTTAATCCGTCCACAACCTTTACTCTGGATTACTGTTCATTTACCGAGCGTTGTTTTTTCATCCCGCCGCTGCACGCCGTGAACCACGGCCGCGATCGACCCCACCCACCGCTCAGGGGTCCCCCCACATTCCGCGACCGCGCTGCACCCCGGAGGAGACGGGAACCATGTCTGCCTGCGTACCTACTCGTGCCAGTGACTCCGACCGGACGGACGAGCCCACAGCCGCCGCCCGCAAGGCGCACAGTCCGCCACCGGCGCCCCGCCGCCGCTTCCACCTCGCGGGCGCCGATCTGTCCGCGTCCGTCGCGGTCTTCCTGATCGCCCTGCCCCTGTCCCTCGGCATCGCCCTGGCGACCGGCGCGCCCCTGGAGTCCGGGCTCGTCGCCGCCGCCGTCGGCGGACTCGTCGCCGGCGCCCTGGGCGGCGCCCCGCTCCAGGTCAGCGGCCCCGCCGCCGGCCTCACCGTGGTCACCGCCGAGCTGATCCAGCGCTACGGCTGGCGGACCACCTGCGCGATCACCGTGATGGCCGGGGTCGCCCAGCTCGGGCTCGGCTGCCTGCGGGTGGCCCGCACCGCCCTCGCCGTCAGCCCGGCCGTCGTGCACGGCATGCTCGCCGGGATCGGCATCACCATCGCCGTGGCCCAGCTGCACATCGTCCTCGGCGGCACCCCCGAGAGCGCCGTGATCGACAACGTGCGGGCGCTGCCCGCCCAGTTGGCCGACGTGCAACCGGCCGCCCTCGCCATGAGCACCCTCACCCTCGTCGTCCTCTTCGCCTGGCCCCGCGTGCCGGGCCGGATCGGGCGGGCCACGCGCAAGGTACCGGCGGCGCTCGTCGCCGTGACGGCCGCGAGCGCGGCGACCGCCCTGTTCGGCCTGACGCTGCCCGAGGTGGACCTGCCGTCCTGGAGCAGTCACGCCCTCGCCGGGCTGCCGGACGGGCCGGTGCTCGGGATCGCCGCCGCCGTCCTGACGACCACCCTGGTGTGCAGCGTGCAGTCGCTGCTCGGGGCCGTCGCCGTGGACAAGATGGCCGCGGCACGGACCGACCTGCCGCCCGAGATGCGCCGCTCGAACCTGGACCGGGAGCTGCTCTCCCAGGGCGCGTCGAACATCGTCTCCGGTTCGCTCGGCGGACTGCCCGTCGCCGGCGTCGCGGTGCGCAGCACGGCGAACATCAACGCGGGTGCGGTGAGCGGGAACTCCTCGATGCTGCACGGCGTCTGGGTGGTGGCGGCCACGCTGTTCCTGATCCCCGTCCTGGAGCTGATCCCGCTCGCCTCGCTCGCCGCCCTGGTGATGGCGGTCGGCATCCAGATGGTGTCCCTGAACCACATCCGCACGGTCACCCGCCACCGTGAGGTCCTGGTGTACGTCGTGACCACCCTCGGCGTCGTCCTCTTCGGCGTCCTCGAAGGCGTCGGACTCGGTGTCGCGGTCGCCGTCGGGGTCGCGCTGCACCGCCTCACGCGCACCCGCATCACGCACGACGTGGACACGAGCGGCGTCCACCATGTGCGCGTCCGCGGGCAGTTGACGTTCCTCGCCGTGCCCCGGCTGAGCCGCTCCCTGCACCAGGTGCCCCATGGGGCCGACTGCGTCGTGGAGTTGGACGGGTCGTTCATGGACCACGCCGCGTACGAGGCCTTGCAGGACTGGCAGAAGTCGCACGTCGCGCAGGGCGGCAAGGTCGCGACGGGCGGGCGCGGCGGAGCCCGGATCGCCGAGCCGGCCAGGGCGGCGCACTCGTGCTGCCGTCCCTGGACGCCGTGGCGCAACCACCACTGCGACCGGCCGAACGACCACACCCCCGCGGCCTCGCCGTCGCCCTCGCCCGAAACCGCGTCGGCATCGGCATCGGCGTCCGCTCCCGCGCCCACGCGGCGTGGCGGGCATCAACTGGCCAGTGGGATCAGCGCGTTCCAGCGCAACACGGCGCCGCTCGTCCGCAGCGAGCTGGCGCGGCTCGCGCGGGAGGGGCAGAAGCCCACCCAGCTCTTCCTCACCTGCGCCGATTCGCGGCTGGTCACCTCGATGATCACGTCCAGCGGTCCCGGCGACCTCTTCGTCGTACGGAACGTGGGCAATCTCGTCCCGCTGCCCGGCGCCGAGGCCGGTGACGACTCGGTGGCGGCGGCGATCGAGTACGCCGTCGACGTGCTGAAGGTGCAGTCGATCACCGTGTGCGGGCACTCCGGGTGCGGGGCCATGCAGGCGCTGCTCACCAGCCCGCCCACCGGGAGCGGCGCGCAGACGCCGCTCAAGCGGTGGCTGCGGCACGGGATGCCGAGCCTGGAGCGGATGACAGACAAGGCTCTGCCGTGGGCGCGGCTCGCGGGCCGCGCGCCCGCCGACGCGATCGAGCAGCTCTGCCTGACCAACGTGGTCCAGCAGCTGGAGCATCTGCGGGCGCACGAGTCGGTCGCACGGGCCCTGGAGCAGGGCGCGCTCGAACTGCACGGGATGTACTTCCACGTCGGTGAGGCGCAGGCGTATCTGCTCACCGAGGGCGATCCGGTCTTCGGCCACGTGGACGGCGCGGAGGAAGGCCAGCCCAGCCCGGCGTGAACAGCCGGACGGGGGTGCGGCCGGGTCCCCTTCCCGGCCGCACCCCCGTTCTCACTTCGCCGTGCGGATGTCCGGCGATCCCGTCGGCTCCGTGGCGGGCTGCTCGACCGGTACCGGTACGCACGGGGCGAGTTCGCCGCGCACGGCGTAGAACATCCCCGTCCGGCCCTTGCCCTTGACCGGCTCCTGGTTCTCGAAGGCCAGCGAGTCACCCCTGCGGAGCGTGACCTTCCAGGTCCCGGCCACGGCGGCGCTCCGCACCAGGTCCCGCTCCACCGCCCGGGTGCCGGTCTTGCCGTCCCGGGGCGAGGAACCGTGGTCGGGCGTGAACGAGCCGGGCAGGCTCGTGCCGCGCGGACTCCTGCACCGGTAGCCCTCCTTCAGGGTGTCGCTGCTGACGGTGATGCCCTCCGCCTTCAGCCGTCCGGCGAGGTCGGCCTGCCCCTCGGAGTCGAGGGCCAGGTCCTCGATGGTCAGCGTGACGCTGCCGTCGTCGTGCCGCTCCAGCGCGTAGGCCGGGGTGTCGGTGGGGGAACCCGGTGCCAGCACCGTGGCGAGTCCCGCCGCCGCGCAGACCCCTGCGGCGAGCGCGAGCCGGGGCGGGTGACCACACGGCGGACCCGTACGGGCGGCGCCGTCGCGGTGGCCGGCGCGGCGGCCGCGCGCCGGGTGATCTCCTGCTGCAACTCGCTCAGCAGCCGGTCCTCGAACGTCGTCCTCG